>CAJFMB010000042.1 GCA_904390925.1 uncultured Subdoligranulum sp. | reverse complement strand
TCTGAACCTGACCAACTCCTACGCCGGCCTGATCATGGTGTACGCCGGGTCCTCGGGCCTGGGCTACCTGATCTGCAAGGGCTTTTTTGACACGGTGCCGGTCTCGCTGCGGGAGGCCGCCAAGCTGGACGGCGCTTCCGAGGCCCGCATCTTCTTCCAGGTGGTCATCCCCATGTCCCGGCCCATCCTGGTCTACACCATCATCAATTCCTTCATGATGCCCTGGACCGACTTCGTTATGGCCAAGATGATCCTGAACTCCGGCATCAGCTCCGACTGGACGGTGGCCATCGGTCTGTACAACATGCTTTCCCGCACGCTGGTCAACAACTACTTTGCCCTGTTCTGTGCAGGTGGCGTGCTGGTGTCCATCCCCATTTCGGTCCTGTTTGTCATCATGCAGAAATTCTACGTGGAAGGCATCACCTCCGGTGCCGACAAGGGCTGAGCGAAGATTCCCCTTCTCCTTCGCCGCCGTTTACCAAAACAGGAGTGGGGACAGCCATATGGCTGTCCCCACTCCTGTTTTTTTCTGTCACGGGGCAAGCTGTGCCAGAAGCGCCCGGCAGCCGGCCTCGATCTCGTTCCAGGCGGTGTCAAAGTCCCCGGTGTACCAGGGGTCGTCGATGTCACCGGGGCGGGCGGTGTAATCCAGCAGCCGGTGCAGCTTGCCTGCCGGGTCTCCGCCGCAGATCCGCCGCATGGCGGACAGGTGATATTGTTCCATGCCGATCAGCAGGTCATACCTGTCGTAATCCGCCCGGGTCATCTGCCGGGCAGTCTTGCCCGCGCAGGAGATGCCGTGCTCGGCCAGCTTGCGCCGGGCTGGCGGATAAACCGGATTGCCGTACTCCTCGCTGCTGGTGCCGGCAGAGGCCACCTCAAACCGGTCCGCCAGCCCGGCCTTTTCCACCAGGTCCCGGAAGAGAAATTCCGCCATGGGGCTGCGGCAGATGTTGCCCAAACAGACAAAGAGAATTCGGGTCATGGATGGTCCTCCTGCATTGTTTTTGTTTTCCATTATAACATCTCATCGCGGGGAAGACAAAACCCCAATTTTGACATCCGCTTTTCCATGGGGTACACTAATACCACAACATAAAGGAAGGGATTTGTATGATTCGACCCATGCGCCGCGGCCGGCAACAGCTGTCCGCTGCCGACTGTGACAAAATTCTGGAACAGGGGACTTCCGGTGTGCTGGCGGTGGCCGGCGACGACGGCTACCCCTATGCGGTGCCGCTGAGCTATGTCTACACCGGCGGCCGTATCCTCTTTCACTGCGCCCAGGAGGGTTACAAGCTGGACGCGGTGCGCCGCTGCGACAAGGTATCCTTCTGCGTCATCGGGCAGGACCTGGTGGTGCCGGAGGAATACACCACCCGCTACCGCAGCGTCATCGTCTTCGGGCGGGTGCGGGAAGTCACCGACGAGGCCGGACGCCGCACCGCTGCGCTGGCACTGGCCCGCAAATACGCCCCGGATGCCCCCGAGGCCGACCACAACGCCGAGATCGACAAATGGTGGAACGCCCTGTGTGTGCTGGAGCTGACCCCCGACCGGATCACCGGCAAGGAAGCGGTGGAGCTGACCCGCGCCCGCCGGGACTGACCCGCCTTGACAGGTCCATTTGCCCTTGCTATAATCGGGGCAGTATCTAAATCATTTGCCGCCGGGCAACGCCTTACCCCTCCTCCCAGGCCTTTGCAGAGGACGGGGCAGGGCGTTTTTTTGCGGCGCCGACCCGTTTCATCTGCCCATTTTTCTGCCGGAGGTTTTGCCGCCATGTCCACCGCCCGCTCGTCCTGTCTGTCCGATTTTGCCCGCTATGCCTCGCTGAATGTGCTGGGCATGATCGCGCTGTCCTGCTATATCCTGGCCGACACCTTTTTTGTCTCGCTGGGCATGGGCGCCGACGGCCTGGCGGCACTGAACCTGGCCATCCCGGTGTACAGTTTCATCCACGGCTGCGGCCTGATGGTGGGCATGGGCGGTGGAACCCGGTACTCCATCCGCAAGAATCAGGGGGACGGGGATTCCGCCAACCGGGCCTTCACCGGTGCGGTGTATCTGGTCATCGGCTTTGCGGTGATTTTTCTGGCGCTGGGCATCCTCTGCCCCGGCCCGCTGGCCCGCCTGCTGGGCGCCGACGGTGCCGTGTTTGATATGACCGCCACCTATCTGCGGGTGATCCTGCTCTTTTCCCCCGCCTTTTTGACCAACAATCTGCTGCTCTGCTTTGTGCGCAACGACGGCGCCCCCCAGCTGGCCATGGCCGGCATGATCACCGGCAGCCTGTCCAACGTGGTGCTGGATTATCTGTTCATCTTTCCGCTGGGGCTGGGCATCTTCGGCGCGGCGCTGGCCACCGGCTTTGCCCCGCTGATCAGCATGGGGGTGCTGGCCGCCGGGTTTTTCCGGCGCAAGCCCCGGTTTCGCCCGGTGCGCAGCCGGCCACAGCCCCGGCTGCTGGCGGCCATCTGCTCGGCGGGGGTGCCGTCGCTGATCACCGAGGTATCCTCCGGCGTGGTGATCATCGCCTTCAATGCCATTCTGCTGGGCCTGCAGGGCAATGTGGGGGTGGCGGCCTACGGCGTCATTGCCAACCTGTCACTGGTGATAATTGCCATCTTCACTGGCATCAGCCAGGGGCTGCAGCCGCTGCTGAGTGCCCGGTACGGCGCCGGACGCCGGGAGGAGCTGGGCCTCCTGCTGCGGTATGCGCTGGTCAGCGCCGTGGGCATCAGCGCGGTGATCTATGCGGTGATCTTTGTCTTTGCCGGGCCCATCGCCGCCATCTTCAACAGCGAGGCCAATCCCCTGCTTCAGTCGCTGGCCGAGTACGGGCTGCGCATCTACTTTATCGCCTGCCCCTTTGCCGGGTGCAATGTCATCCTGTCGGTCTACTTCACCTCGGTGGAGCGGCCGGTGCCGGGGCAGATCCTCTCGCTGCTGCGGGGCTTCGCGGTGATTCTGCCCATGGCCTTTGCGCTGGCGGCGCTGTTCGGGCTGACCGGCGTCTGGGCGGCCTTCCCCGCCACCGAGCTGCTGGTCTCGCTGGTGGGGGTGGTGTTCTGCCGCCGCAAACCCAAGCCCGCCCTGCATGAGATCCTACGGTGAACAAGATACAAAAACCGCCCGGCGGGGGAAAATCCCCCGCCGGGCGGTTTGCGTTGCGGTTACTGGTCGGACGGTTTGTCGTCCTTGTCGTTTTTGCCGGGGCCCTTGCCCTTGTGGATGCGGGCCACCAGACCCGACAGGGCCAGCAGGGCAATCAGGTTGGGAATGACCATCAGGCCGTTGAACAGGTCGGACAGGTTCCAGACCAGATCCACCTTCTGCATGGAGCCGATCAGCACAAAGAGCACCACAATGGCGGCGTAAATCGGCACGGCGCGGCTGCCGAACAGCGCCTTGAAGTTGACCTCGCCGAAATAGTACCAGCCGATGATGGTGGAGAAGGCGAAGAAGAACATGCAGATGGCAATGAAGATGTTGCCGAAACTGCCCAGTGTCTGGTCAAAGGCCACCTGGGTCAGCTGGGTGCCGGTGATGCCGGTGGGCAGGGTGCCGGAGGTGATGATGACCAGCGCGGTGAGGCTGAGCACCACAAAGGTGTCGAAAAAGACGCCGATCATGGCGATGATGCCCTGGTCCTGGGGCTTGTCCACCTTGGCCAGCGCGTGGGCGTGGGGGGTGGAGCCCATGCCGGCCTCGTTGGAGAAGAGGCCGCGGGCGACACCGTAGCGCATGGCCTCCCGGACGGTGACGCCGGCCACGCCGCCGGCGATGGCCTGGGGCTGGAAGGCCAGCACAAAGATCTGTTCAAAGGCGTTGGGCAGCAGCTGCCAGCGGCTGATGAGGATGCCCACGCAGCCCAGAATGTAAAAGACCGCCATGGCGGGGACGATCTTTTCGGTGACGGAGGCCAGCCGCTTGACACCGCCCAGGAAGATGAAGGCGGCGATCAGTGCCACGATGATGCCCACCGCCAGCTTGCTGACGCCGAAGGCATTGTGGAAGGCGTCGCTGATGGAGTTGGACTGGACCATGTTGCCGGTGAAGCCCAGCGCCACCACAATGGCCACCGAGAAGAAGCCCGCCAGGAACTTGCCGAACCGGCCCTTGAAGGCGGCGCGGATGTAGTAGATGGGGCCGCCGGTGACCTGGCCGTCGATGGTGGTGCGGAAGGTCTGGGCCAGGATGGCCTCGGCATAGATGGTGGCCATGCCGAAGAAGGCGGACACCCACATCCAGAAGATGGCGCCGGGGCCGCCGGAGGCCAGTGCGGTGGCGCAGCCGGTGATGTTACCGGTGCCCACCTGGGCTGCCGCCGCGGTGGTCAGCGCCTGGAAGCTGCTCATGCCGTCCTTGCCGGCCGCCTTGCCGTTGAGGCTGAAGCCGCTGAACAGGTTTTTCATGCCGGTGCCGAACCGGCGCACCTGCACAAATCCCAGCCGCAGGGTAAAGAAGATGCCGGTGCCCAGCAGCAGAAACAAAAGCAGGTTATCCCACAAAAAGTTGCTGGCGATGTCGATCGCCTGGTTGAATTGATCCATCCGATTCCTCTCCCTTTTCGCAAGCCGCCATCCCCCACCGCCGCAGGGTGCCGGGACGGCCGCGCATTTCCTTGTCCTTGTTCCGCACACAATTGCGTGCAGAACAGACACTGTGTGAAAGGATACCATGTTTTTGGTACAAAGTCAAGTGTTTTCCATGTAAAGGCGTCCGCGGACGGAACGGATACTTGGCAGCCCGGGTCAGCCGCCGGGCGGTGGCGCACTTTCCACCTGCGGCAGGTTTTAGCCGCATGCAGGGACTGCCGCACAGTACAAAAAGACGGCAGCGCCGCGGACAAATGTCCAAGGTGCTGCCGTCTGCCTCTGCGGACGGAACGTTCCGTCACAGATTATACAGTTCGGAATATTTTTTGGTAAGATACTCTACGTAGTATTTCGGATCGAAGGGCCCGCCGCAGAGGCTCTCCACCAGCCAGGCGGTTTCCTTCAGATTGCCGTAATGCCACAGCCGGTCGGTCAGGGCATCCCGCAGCGGGGCCAGGTCGCCTTCGGCGTACATGGCGTCAAAGTCGATGGTCTTTTCCAGGTCGGCCATGGCCTGGGCGGCGTAGGCGCTGCCCAGCGCATAGCTGGGGAAGTAACCGAAGTTGCCCCAGCCCCAGTGGATGTCCTGCAGCACGCCGTGGGCGTCGTCGGGCACATCCAGGCCCAGGTATTCCTTGTACTTGGCGTTCCAGGCGGCGGGCAGGTCGGCCACCGTCAGCTCGCCGTGCATCAGCGCCTTTTCCAGCTCGTAGCGCACCAGAATGTGCAGGCAGTAGGTCAGCTCGTCGGCCTCGGTGCGGATCAGGCCGGGCTCGGCGCGGTTGGCGGCCCGGTAGAACTCCTCCTCGGTCACGCCGGACAGCTGGCTGCCGAACAGCGTGTGCACCGTCGGCCACAGCAGCCGGATGCAGCCCTTGCTGCGGCCCACCATGTTCTCGAACAGGCGGCTCTGGCTTTCGTGCAGGCCCATGGAGGCGCCGCCCGCCAGCACCGTGTAGTCCAGCGCCGGGTCCACATGCAGCTCGTAGAGGGCATGGCCGGCCTCGTGGGCCACCGAGTAGAGGTTGGACAGCAGGTCCCGGGGCATGTAATGGGTGGTGATGCGCACGTCATGGGTGTTGAACCCGTCGGTGAAGGGATGCTCGCTCTCGGCCAGGACACAGCGGTCGGTGTCAATGCCCCACAGCTTCATCACCTTCTGGGAGACCACCCGCTGGCCATCGATGGGCCAGTCCTGGTCGAGAAAATCGGTGCGGATGGCGCTGCCCCGGGTCTGCACCGCCTCCAGCAGCGGCACAATGGCGGCGCGGACGGTGCTGAAAAAGGCGTCGCACTTTTCAATGGTCAGGCCGGGCTCGTACTGGTCCAGCATGGTCTCATAGGGGTCCTTGCCCGGGGCGATCTGCTCGGCCTGACGCCGGCGGCCCTCCACCAGCTTTTCCAGGTAGGGCGCAAAGAGCGAAAAATCACTGGCCTTTTTGGCCTTGGCCCAGACGGCGACTGCCTCCTGAACCAGACGCTCAAAGGCGGCGTACTCCTGTGCCGGGATGGGACGGATGCGGGACAACATCCGGCGCAGCTCCCGCACCTCGGCCTGTTCCTGCTCGGTCTCGGCGGCGGCAGCGGCGTCGTCCAGCAGCTTGTCCACCGACGGCGCGGTCAAAAGATCAAACTGGGCACGGCTGAGTACCTCCACCGCCTCGGCACGGCCGGCGGCACTTTCGGCGGGGGCGACGGTCTCGGCGTCAAAGCCGATGACGCTCTGGGCATAACGATAGGCATAACTCTGATGTTCCAGCGCACGCAGCGCGGCGATTGCTTCCTTCATACTACTTTCCCTCTGTGGTTGGCGGCAGCGGCCGCCGGATTTTGCGAACAGCCCTATTATAGCACGTTGCCTTTTTGCCGTCCATGCTGTATGATAACAGTAACATCCGTGTCAAGGGAGGGACGCCCGATGGAACAACCTCTGGTCAGCATCATTGTGCCCATCTACAATGCCAAAAAGCACATTGCCCGCTGTGTGGAGAGCATCCGCGGCCAGGACTATACCAATCTGGAGATTCTGCTGATCAATGACGGCTCCCATGATGTGAGCCTGCAGGTCTGCGAAATGTATGAGAAGGTGGACAGCCGTATCTGTCTGGTGGACAAGGCCAACAGCGGTGTGGCGGCCACCCGCAACCTGGGCCTGAAACTGGCCGCCGGCAAATACCTGCAGTTTGTGGACGCCGACGACACACTGCAGCCCGGCGCCACCCGGATCATGGTGGAAAAGGCCGAGCAGTATCAGGCGGATCTGCTGATTGCCCATTACAACCGGGTCACACCGCCGCCCCAGCGCCCCGAGCTGCCCCGGCCGATGCGGGGCACCGCCCTGGGGGAAAAGGTGGACGAGACCATCGACCGGCTGCTGCCCGACGAAACCCGGGTCAAGACCTTCGGATTTCTGGCGGAAGGCTTCCTGGACAAGGAAGAGTTTGCCCGGGGCCTGATGCAGGAACCGGCCTCCTTCTACTACGGGGTGATGTGGAACAAGCTGTACCGGGCGGACATTGTGCGCCAGCACCCCGACGTGAAATGCAGCGAGCAGCTGAACTGGAGCGAGGACCTGTATTTCAACCTGAGCTTTATCCGGTATGCCCAGCGGTTTTATGCACTGGCCACCCCGGTGTACAACTACCTGCAAAATCCCGACAGCATCTGCCACACCGGCCTGAACCCGGTGAATGTGGTGACCACCCGGGCCACCCTCTTCAAATATTACAAAGAGTTATATGAATCGCTGGGATTATACGAGCAGTATAAACACCAGATCCACAAATATCTGTTTGCCCAGGCGGAAAGCTGAAAACACCAAAGGAGGCCGACCGGTCGCAAGGACCGGTCGGCCTCCTTCGCTTTTTTCACAAAAAATCAGGGTCGGATTGGTTCAGCCTGCCAAAGCAAGCGCTTTCCCGGGGCGCAGTTCAGCGGCCGATGGGGGCAGTCTTTTTGGCCAGCCAGGCACACTCCTCCTCGGTCAGGCGGGGGGACAGGGTGTCATAAACCATCTTGTGATAGCCGTTGATCCAGGCAATGTCGGAGCCGCTCAGCTCCTCCACCAGCACCGGGGCCAGGTCGATGGGCACATAAGTCATCGGCTCAAAGCCCAGCCAGTGGCCGTACTGATTTTCGCCCTTGTCCACGCAGACCAGCTCGTTCTCGATGCGGATGCCCACCTCGTCGGTCTCGTAGACGCCCGGCTCGTCGGTGATGGTCATGCCGGGGCGGAAGAGAATCGGGTTGTTGGGGCGCAGGCTCTGGGGGCCTTCGTGGACATTGCCCATGAAGCCCACGCCATGCCCGGTGCCGCAGCGGTAGTTGATCCGGTGCTGCCACAGCGGGCCGCGGGCAAAGCTGTCCAGCGCAAAGCCGGTGCAGTAGTCCAGCCAGACCGCCCGGGCAATGCTGATGTGGCTTTGCAGCGTCCAGGTGTAATATTTGCGCTCGTTGTCGGTCAGCGGGCCCATGGGATAGGTGCGGGTGATGTCGGTGGTGCCGCAGTCATACTGACCGCCGCAGTCCACCAGCAAGAAGCCGTGGGGCTCGATGGCGCTGTCGGCGCCGGGCTTGGCGGTGTAGTGCATCATGGCGGCATTGGGGCCGTAGGCCGCAATGGTGAAGAAGCTCTCCTGATCAAAACCGGGCTGCTCGGCACGACGGCGGTGCAGCATGATGTCGATGTCGCACTCCCGCAGGGACTTGCCCTCGGCCAGGGCCTTTTCCAGGTCCATCTGGAAGCGCACCATCGCCACACCGTCCCGGATGTGGCATTCCTTCAGGTTGGCCAGCTCGGTGGGGTTCTTGACGCCCTTGAGGGCGGTGACCGGGTCGGCGCCCTCCTTCAGGGTCAGGTGCGGGTTGGCCTGCATGGCGGCGTACAGGTCATAGTTGGTGGTGTCCTTTTCCACCAGAACTGTCTCGTCGCTGTCCAGCGTGTGGACAAAGTCCAGCAGGGCGTTGTAGTCCCGCAGCTCCACGCCGTTGGCGCGCAGCACATCGGCGTCGTCGGCATCCAGGCGGCCCTCTGCCAGGAAGAGGATGCAGCGGTCCATCGTCACAAAGGCATAGGAGATGGCCATGGGGCTGCAGGGAATGTCATGGGCGCGCAGGTCCAGCAGCCAGGCCACGCAGTCCAGCTGGGTGACGGCCAGGGCGGTGGCGCCGGCCTTTTTCAGCTCGGCACGGACAGCGGTCAGCTTTTCCGCCGGGGAGGAGCCGGTCTGCTCCCGGGAAAGCAGGAAGCAGGGGGTATCCGGCAGGGCGGGACGCTCCGCCTCCCACAGGGGGTTGACCACGTCCTTGCTGACCAGGCTGGCACCCACCTCGGCCAGGGCGGCGTTGTACTTTTCAAACAGGGCGGTGGGCATGCAGCTGCCGTCGGTCAGCATGGTCTGGCCGGCGGTCAGGTGAGATTTCAGGTATTCCTCCACCGTGGGGACGCCCGCCGCGGCGGCGTGCATCGACTGGATCTCGGTGCCGGCCAGCTGACGGTCGGCCTGGATATAAAAACGGCCGTCCGACCAGAGGGCGCTGCCCTCGCCGGTGACAACCAGGGTGGAGTTCTCGCCGGTAAAACCGGAGAACCAGTTCAGGCTGGTGTAGCGGGCGGGCAGGTATTCGCTGGAATGGGGATCACTGGTGACAAGCATCACGCCGTCGGCGCCGGCAGCCTTGGCGGCAGCCCGCAGAGCGGCAATCTTTTCGTTGGTGGTCATATCGTTTCGCACTCCTTTTAAAGTGGGTATTCCCGATAGCATTGTACCACGTTTCGGCAAAACTGCAACTGTTTGACTGAGACTCTGGAAGGGTTTTCCAAAGCTGGAATCCTGCTGCAACATCTCTGCAACATTTGTGTGAAACAGTAGAAAAAAGCACCATGCTGTCCCGTTCTGCCGAAAGTGAGGTCCGCCGCCATGCCCGTCGCCGTTGCCCGTCCCGCCCTGTCCCCTGTCACCCGGCAGGCCGCACCCCCGCTGTACCTGATCCCCGCCGGGGCGGGGCTTTTGGGATACCTGGTCATCGCCGGGCTGTGCGGCGTTGACCTGCCGGGGGCGGTACGCTTTTTTGCCGGGGCAGGGCTTTATCTGATCCTGCCCGGCTGGCTGCTGGCCCGGCGGCTGGGCCCCAACCTGGCAGCGCTGCGTCCGCTTTTGACGGCGGTTTACGGCTGCGGACTGCTGGGGGCGGTGTTCTGCCTTTCGGTCCGGCTGCAAATACCCTGGCTGGTCCATCTGGTGCCGCCTGTGGTGGCCGGGGTGCTGCTGTGGCGGGAGCTTCGCCGCGGGCGGCTGGCTTTGCCCCGGCTCTCCCGTCCGGGACAGTGGCTGACCATGCTGTGGGGCGCGCTGTGCCTGCTGTTTGCGCTGGTTTTCACTGCCCGCAACGCCCACCCCGCGGCGGCAGGCAGCATCCGGCTCAGCCGGGATTTTCTGTGGAATGTGGGCAATGCCGAGGCCTTTCTGGACGGGTTCCCGCCGCTGGACATCCGGTTTTCCGGGGTGCGGTTCTCCTACCATTACCTCACCGAGCTGCTGGCCGCAGCGCTGGCGGAAATCAGCTTTACCAGCTGCTACGATGTGTTTGTCTGCTATGCCGGGCCGCTGTTTCTGCTGGGGGAGCTGACTGCCCTCTACTCACTGGGACGGGTGTTCTACAAGGGACACCGCACCCTGGCGGCGGCACTGCCGGCGGTGCTGTTCGGATTCCAGTGCGCCTCACTGTGGAAGGCCTGGCCGGACGGCAACGGGGTATTCGGCAACACCTTGTTGCAGCACCTGCTAACCAACATCAACGCCCAGGCCACCGCGGTGGTCTTTTTCTCGGCGGTGCTGGCGCTCTTTGCCGGCATGACCCGGCGCGGGTTTTCGGTGGGGGTCCGGTGGTGGTTTGCCTACTTTGCGGCGTTTGCGCTGTTCACGCTGGCAAAGGGTCCCCAGGCGGCGATCTTTCTCTGCGCGCTGGCAGTGGCCATGGTGTTTGTGCTGCTGTTCCAAAGGCCGAAATACGGCCGGGCACTGCTCTGTCTGGGCGGCACTGCGGCGGTGTTTCTGCTGCTTTACCGGCTGCTCTACGCGGCAGGGGCCAACACCAGCATGCAGTTTTCCCTGTTTGCCATGGAAAACACCCTGACCTACCGGAGGCTGTCGCCGCTGACCGACTGGCTGTGCGCCCACCTGCCGGTGTCCGGCTATGTGTGGCTGGCGGGCATCGGCATTGCGGACACCTTTCTGATGCTGCCTTTCCAGTTTGCGCTGTGGCTGCGGGGGGTGCCGGGGGCGCTGCGGCATCTGCCCCGGCTGGACCCGGCCCACACGCTGGCCCACGCGGGGGCGGTGGGGGGATTTCTGGCCTACCACCTGTTCTGGCATGAAAGTTCCAGCCAGATCTATTTTGCGCTGTTCGGCATGCTCTGCATGACGCTGCTGGCGGTGGAACAGCTGCCCCGGCTGCGGCGGCTGAGTGTGTTTTCCTCCGCAGGCTGGCTGTGCGGCGTGGTGGGGCTTTGTACTACCGCCTGCATGGTGCTTTCCCTGTGCCGGGGCGGTGGGGGGCAGCTGACCCGTACCCTGGGCCTGCGGCCCGCCATGGCCACGGCCGACGCCGCCACCGCCGGGGACGAGGCTGCCGCCCGCTGGCTGCGGCAGAACGCGCCGGCAAACACGGTGTTTGCCACCGACCGGACCTCCAGCGCTCCGCCGCCGGCGGAGGAGGACGGCATCTCCAATCTGTACACGGCCTTTTCCGGTGTGCAGTGCTACATGGAGGGCTGGACCTACGCCATGAGCAACATGGGCGTGCCGCAGGCGGAGGTGGAACACCGCCGCGCGGTGGTGGCCGAGCTGTTTGACCCTGACACCCCGGCCGAAACCCTTGTCACGCTTTGCCGGGAGGAGGGCATCACCTGTCTGGTGGACTGCGACCGCTGGCCGGGTCAGGTGAACCCGGCCCTGACGCCGGCCTACCGCAAAGGCGGTGTGGCCATCTACTGGATTTGCTGAACCGGAAAAGCGCCCCGGGTACACGGCAGCTGCCGTGCACCCGGGGCGCTTTGTCATTATTGATTTCGGGTCAGTCCTCGCCGCCCAGTTCCCGTCGGATGAAGGGGACGACCTCCTTGGGCTGGATGTCCAGCACCAGCGCAAACTCGGTATAGAGCATGTTTTCCGCTTCCCGCATGGCGTTTTCGTCAAAGCCGGACAGCCGCTTGCCCATGGCGTGACGGGCCTTCTTGAAATTGTAGATGGCCTTGACCATGCGCAGCAGTTCCCGGTGATCGCCGTTTTTCAGCGTCTCGTTGTAATACTGTTTGCGGGCGTCCGGGTTGGGGTCACAATGTACATCTTCCTTGGGCAGCTCACGGATCAGCGCCAGAATCTCCTCCCGGGTCATCACCGGGTGCATCCGTGCCACCAGCAGCGGGTTGCTTTCCGGCACGCAGATGGTCATGCTTTTGTCAAACACCGGCTTGAGCACAAAGCAGTTTTCCATCCGGTCCCCATACCGCCGCGCCTCGTGCGAGGTGATCTGGCAGGCACCCGTGGTCCCATAACAAACCATATCCCCAACCTGAAACATCTTACGCTCCTTTTCTGATCGCGGCCGCACCGCTGCCGAACCCGGCCTCCTCCGGTACGGCCCTAAAAATAACGCTAATTCACCTAATATATAGTATACCACCTTTGCTGGAAATATGTCATTGTCGTTTTGTACAAAATTGCACACCGTGTTCTGCGGGAAATCCCCCGCCGCATTGCAAAACGGTGCCGGGCGCGGTATACTGGGGTTACTACATTTTGTTTTCAGCTGCAAAGGAGCCGTGCCATGCCGGAGATTCTCAAAGCGGAGCATTTTCTTTCCATGCGTTCCCAGTACAAAAACCAGCAGGCGGAGGGGGAGGTTCCCGCCGCCGTGGAGCATCTGTTCTCGCAGGGAAAGATGATCGACCACTATTTCGTCACGCTGTCGCCCGAGCTGGTGGCCGACGTGGCTGCGCTGCCGGACTTTGCCCGCCAGGGCGGGAAAATCACCGGGGTGGATTTCTGTCAGCAGCCGGACGGGGAACCGTGGCGGGTACACTTTTCCGAGAAGTCGATGACGACGGATCTGTACATTGATATGCCGGACAGTGAGTTCCGCGCCATGCTGACCGCCAACCGGACTGTTCTGCCCGGCGAGGGCTGACCCACTTTGCCGCTGCCCAGAAGGAGGGTTTGCCATGACATCTGAGGAGTTCATGCAGTTTCTGGCCGGACGGCGCACCTACCGCCGGTTTGCCCAGAAGCCGGTGCCGCAACAGGCCATTGACGACATGCTGGAGGCCGCCCGTACCGCCAGCTGCGGTGCCAACCGCCAGACACTGAAGTATCTGGTGGTGGCCTCGCCGGAGATGGTGCAAAAGACCAACGCCCTGGTCCACTGGGCCGCCTATCTGCCGCCGGAGCAGGGCACCCCCAAGCCGGAGGAGCGGCCGGTGCTGTTTGTGGCGGCGTATCAGGACACCTCCCTGCCCGGCTGTTCCGACCTGGACCTGGGCCTGGCGCTGGACAGCATGACCGCGGCGGCCTGGGCCCACGGGGTGGGCAGCTGCATTCTGGGCGCCATTGACCGCCCGGCGCTGACCGCGCTGTACGCCGCGCCGCAACAGCTGAAGCTGTGCAATCTGGTGGCTTTCGGCTACCCGACCCACAAGAGCCGCACCATCCCGATGAAGGACGGCGACGTGAAGTATTATCTGGATGCCGACCGGGATTACTGTGTGCCCAAGCGCCCGCTGGAGGAGATCCTGGTGGGCCGGCTGTAACCCGTTTCTGTCAAAAGCCGAAAAGCGGACCGTGTCGCAAGGACACGGTCCGCTTGTTTTATAAAGGTGTGGGATGTTTCCGTCTGCTTTACTCTGCCGTGGCGACCACCGTGACGGCACGGCGGCCCATGGCGTCAAAGCTGCTCCAGAAGGTATCCCGGTCCACCATGTCCCAGCCTTCCAGCGGGTCGGCCACCAGATACTCGTCGCCATAGATGCCCGCCACCGCCACACAGTGCAGGTTGTTGTAGGGCACATACTCCTCGCCGGTGGGAACCACCCAGGAAAAATCCCAGGCAAAATAGGGCTCGCCATATTCCCGGGTGACCCAGGCCACCACCGGCGTGTGATCCGCCAGCAGCTCGTCCAGGTCATCCTGGCTCAGGCCGGTCAGCTGCACCATCTCGGCGCCACCGCCGCAATATTCAATCCATGCATTGCCCGCCGTCAGGATCGGCTGCTCAAAGCAGTACCAGCCGCCGGTGGCGCTGGCCGCATCCCCCACATAGGCCTCCTCGGGCGAAGGGCCATACCGGTAGTCCCCGCTGTATGTAAACTCCTCCGCCGGCAGAAACTCCTCGTACAGTTCCACCTTGTCCACCGGGTAGCCCGCCGCCGTCAGCACCATGGACAGGCTGGTGACCTCGCAGCCGTTGGGCAGTTCGGGATTCTGCATCACCAGCTCCACCGACTCAAATTCCAGTTCCGGGACAGGAGTCGGTGTGGGGGTTGGGGTCGGGGTGGGCGCGGGGGTGGCCTCCGCCTGGGGCTCCAGCGCCACAGCAGCAGGCTGTACCGCGTTGTGCAGCCGGACCGCCGCCGGCAGCGTGGCGCAGCCGGCCAGCATCAACGCAAGGCCCGCGCTGCAAAGGCATATCCCGATCCGTCTCATTGTGACAGCATCTCCCTGTACAGAAATGGGCAGTCGCCTGCCCGGGTCTGTTCCTATTATAAAACAAACCGAATACTGATGTAAAATACTATTTTTTGGCATCTGCCTCTTTGCGGGGCAGCAGTACACGCAACACAAACCAGTTGTCCTGGCAGTGGACGGTGACCATTCCGCCGTATTTCTGGGCGGCGGCCCGCACACTGCGGATGCCGTAGCCATGGGGCGGCATGCCGTCGTTATCCAGCGGAACCGGTTCCTCGCAGTAGTTTTCAAACCGCAGCATGATAAATCCGTGCTGGGAATAGATGGCCACCCGGATCAGCCGTTTTTCGGTGTTGGCCAGCCGCTGGACGCTCTCGGTGGCATTGTCCAGCGCCGTGCCCACAATGGCGCAGATGTCGCCGGTGCGCATGAAATCCAGCAGGTGACCGTCCGCCACGCAGGTGAAATTGATGTCATGCTGCTGACAGAAAATACTTTTGGCGGTCAGCAGGGTATCCAGCACCGGGTTGCCGGTCTTGTTCTGGGCTTCGTAACGCTGGATGCCGGTTTCCATCTCGGCCAGCGCTGCCGCCTTCTTGCCCGGGTCGTGCTCGGCACGGATGGCGGCAATCTGCAATTTCAGATCATGGCAGTGGCGGTTGATCAGGCGGATGCTCTCCCGGCTTTGCTGGTACTGCTCGTACTGGCGGCGCAGGACGTTGTCCATCGCCTCCAGCTCCCGGTGCAGCTGGGATTCCCGCAGCTGCTCCTGCTGGACTGACAGCAGCAGCACCCCCGCAAAGTCCACCAGTGTGCGGGCATAATAGACGCTCATGGTCACATCCTGCTGCCGGGCAAAGGTGAAGTTGCTGATGGCAAAGGCTGCCAGTGCCATCATGGCTGCGCTGGCCAGCGCCCGGCCGGTGATGCCCAGCGTGGGGTTCTGTTTCAGGCGGCGGAACTCAAACCAGTAAAAAATGCCGAACACCGCCGCATACACCACCGCCAGCAGCAAAAGCGGCAGCGGCTGCCAGCCGGAAAACTGCGGCCACAGCGTACAGTGCAGCTGCCATTCCAGGCTGGCGGCGAACTCGGCCATAAGAAATGCCCGGGCGCAGCAGTAGCCGGCGTCCCGGGCCGAGACATCGCAGCAGGTAAAGATATACAGAAACATCCCGGCCACCGCGGCTGCCATGCAGGGAATCCACCAGGTCAGCGGAACACTGCCGGTAATCTGCAGAAAGCCCCCCAGCACGACCAGCCAGCAGGCGCTGAGCAGCACGGTGGAAAGCCGGCCCAGCCGGGGCCGCAGCGAAACCAGGTACAAGGTACAGGCCAGCCACTCGGCCAGAGCGGTGTAGAGGCGGGGAATATCAGGCAGGGTCATTTGACTTCCCCTCCGATATAATCGGTCAGTGCCTCCAGAAAGCTTTTCTTTTTGGGGCGGCTGATCTGCAGCTCGTAGGGGCCCACCTGGACCACATTCTGCTGCACGCCGGTGACCTGGGCCAGATTGACCAGATACCCGGAATTGCAGCGGGCAAAGGACTTGCCGGACAGCTGGGTCTCAAAGGATTTCAACGTTCCCGGGGAGGGAAAATCCCCGCTCTCGGTGTAGAAGTGGACGCTGTGGCCCTCGCTTTCCAGATAATAGATGCTGTCCACACTGACCCGGCGCATACCGCCCTCCACCGGCACCGCCAGAAAGGCCCGCTGCATCCGTTTGAGGCGGTTGACCGCCTTTTGCAGCTGCTGGGAAAAGGCAAAATAGGGCACCGGTTTGAGCACATAATCCAGCGCATCCACCGCATAGCCGCGGATGGCAAACTGCGCCATATTGGTGATGAAGATCAGGATCACATCCTGGTCCACCCGGCGGATGGCCTCGGCAGCTGCCATGCCGTCCATCCGGCTCATCTGCACATCCAGCAGAATGATGTCATAGACGGGACGGTAGTTTGAGACGATCTCGTCCCCGTCGTCAAACAGTACCAGATCGAACATACGGCCAAACTGCCGTTCGTACCGGCGGATATAATCCACCAGCTGCTGCTGGACCTGTTTGTCGTCCTCCACGATTGCAATGCGGATCATGCTGTTTCCTTTCCTCTGCCAGAAATCTGCGGAATCTGCCGGGAAATTGCCGGATACCGGGAATTTTCCGATACATTTTTATTATAACACCCCGGACGCGGCAGCGCAAACAGCCCCGCACAGTGAAATTTTTCTGTGCGGGGCTGAGGAGGGGTATATAAGGGTTTTATTTCAGCGGATGGCCGATCACATCCAGCCGGACAGGGCCGCCGTCAGCGGCAAAGGAGATGCCGTCGGCTTCCAGGGCGGTGTCCACCAGGGCGGTCAGGGCACAGGCGCCGTCATTGAGGAACAGCTCGGCGCAGTCCTTGTCCAAAATCAGGCGCAGCGTCAGCAGGCCATCCCGGGGGGCCACCTTGATGTGCCGGGTGTGGGCGATGTCCCGGCGGCTGCCGCAGTGGCTGCGGTCAAAGGCCAGCTCGCCCCGGTCCAGGTCGCAGCGGATCTCGGTGAAAAGGCCGCCGGCCTCGGCAAAGCGCAGGGTGAAGCGCCGGCAGTCGGGACTTTCGGCCGCATGCACCTTCACCGTCAGGTCCAGGCTGCGGCCGCGGATGCCGGGCAGCGCGGTGCGCTCGTCCACCTGCACGTCGGTCAGGCGGGTCTCTCCGGCCCAGAGGGTTTCCAGCTCCCGCACCGGGTTCTGGTACAGCCGGCCCTGTTTCACCGACAGTTCCCGGGGCAGCGTCATCCGGCCAAACCAGGGATGGTGCTGGGGGGCGTTGTGGGTGTTGGCCCAGGTCTGCATCCAGGCCACCATGATCCGGCGGCCGTCCGGCGCCAGGGTGGTCTGCGGGGCGTAAAAGTCCAGCCCGTAGTCCACCGCCTGCACCTTCTGGCGGGCAAAGGCATGGGTGACCGGGTCATACCGGCCCAGCAGCGCCACCGTGCCCTCGCCGGCGTGGAATTCGCTGTCGTCGGTGGCGCGCATCTCCTGGGGGCTGACCAGCAGCACCTGGCTGCCGTCCAGCGCAAAAAAGTCGGGGCATTCCCACATTTTGCCCAGCTGGTCATGGCAGGAGTCCAGCACGGTGACAAACTTCCAGGCATGGCCGTCGGGGCTTTCAAACAGCAGGATGGTCCCCTGGTCGATGACGTGACGGCTGGATGCCACACAGTAGTAGCGGCCGTTTTCGTACCAGATCTTGGGGTCCCGGAAATCCACCGTGCTGAAACCGTCGGGCAGCATGTCGCCGGTGATGACCGGATTGGCCCGGTCCTTGACAAAGTCCCGGCCATCCCCCACCGCCACGCACTGGGCCTGTATCTCCTTGTGGCCGGTGCTGGCGGGCTGCACGCCGGTGTACATCAGCAGCAGGCGGCCGTCCGGCGTTTCCACCGCACTGCCGGAAAAACAGCCGGCGGAGTCGGCGGAGCTGTCGGGGGCCAGGGCGCAGGGCTGATAATCCCAGTGCAGCAGATCGGTGGTGACCGCATGGCCCCAGTGCATGGGACCCCAGACGGTGTTGTAGGGGTGATACTGATAGAACAGATGGAAGCAGCCGTTATAGTAGCAGAATCCGTTGGGGTCATTCATCCAGCCCACCAGCGGGGTCAGATGAAAGCCCAGGCGCTCGCTGGCCGGGATTTTCTCGGCCTCCTTGCGCTCAAATTCACGGACAGCCTCCAGTTTTGTCATGGTACGCGGCATGGGGCAGGGCCTCTCTTTCCGGTTTGTCATGATTTCCAAAGGCCGGCGCCCGGTCATGCGGGCGCCGGCCTTTTTCGGGAATGGGAATGGGAAATTGGTTGGGTTATTCCGCAGTCTCAGCGGTCTCTGCGGTGGCGGCGGAGCTCAGGGTACCGGCAGTCTCCACATAGCGGTCGTAGGCAGCCTGATAGACCTCCAGCAGCTGTTCCATTCCATAGCTGTTCAGGTTGTCCTTGTAGGCGGCCCAGGTCTCGTCGGTGATGCCGCCGTCGCGCAGCCAGGCGGCCTCCTGTTCGGCCACGAAGCCCTCAAAGTCCACGCGGTAGCGGTCGATGGTGTCCAGTTCCTCC
>CAJFMB010000041.1 GCA_904390925.1 uncultured Subdoligranulum sp. | reverse complement strand
GCGCACCCCCAAGGGCTGGACCGGCCCCAAGGTGGTGGACGGCAAGCCCATCGAGGGCACCTTCCGCGCCCATCAGGTGCCCATCGACCTGACGCTGGGTACCCCCAACCAGGAGGAGCATCTGGCCCAGCTGGAAGAGTGGCTGCGCAGCTACCATCCCGAGGAGCTGTTTGACGAAAACGGCACCCTGATCCCCGAACTGCAGGAGCTGGCCCCCACCGGCGACCGCCGCATCGCGGCCAACCCCCACGCCAACGGCGGCAAGCTGCTGCGGGACCTGCGCACCCCCGACTTCAAGCAGTATGCGGTGGACATTCCCTTCCCGGGCAGTGTCGAGAAGCAGGACATGATCGAGCTGGGCGGCTACATCCGCGATGTCTTCAAGCTCAATGCCGACGCCAAGAACTTCCGCATCTTCGGACCCGACGAGACCATGTCCAACCGCCTGTACAAGTGCTTTGAGGCGGAAAAGCGGGACTGGAACTCCACCATGGTGCCCGGCGACGAATTCCTGGCCCACAATGGCCGCATCATGGACTCCATGCTGTCCGAGCATATGTGCGAGGGCTGGCTGGAAGGCTACCTGCTCACCGGCCGCCACGGCTTCTTTGCCTCCTACGAGAGCTTCATCCGTGTGGTGGACTCGATGGTGGCACAGCACGCCAAGTGGCTCAAGGTCTGCAACCAGCTGCCCTGGCGCCAGAGCATTGCCTCGCTGAACCTGATCCTGACCTCCAACGTCTGGCAGCAGGACCACAACGGCTTCACCCATCAGGACCCCGGCTTCCTGGACCACATCGCCAACAAGAAGGCGGACGTGGTGCGCCTGTATCTGCCCCCGGATACCAACTGCCTGCTGTCCTGCTTTGATCACTGCATCCGCAGCCGCGACTACGTCAACGTGCTGGTCACCTCCAAGCATCCGCGTCCCCAGTGGCTGACCATGGAGCAGGCGGTCAAGCACTGCACCCAGGGCGTCGGCATCTGGGACTGGGCCTCCAACGACGCCGGCGAGGAGCCGGACCTGGTCATGGCCTGCTGCGGCGATACCCCCACCCTGGAAACCCTGGCCGCTGTCACCATCCTGCGGGACAACCTGCCGGAGCTGAAGATCCGCGTCATCAACGTGGTTGACCTGATGAAGCTGGAACCCAGCACCAAGCATCCCCACGGCCTGACCGACGCCGACTACGATGCGCTGTTCACCAAGGACAAGCCCATCATCTTCAACTTCCACGGCTATCCGGCGCTGGTGCACGAGCTGACCTACGAGCGCACCAACCGCAACCTTAGCGTCCACGGCTATCAGGAGGAAGGCACCATAACCACCCCGTTCGACATGCGTGTCCAGAACGAGATCGACCGCTTCCATCTGGTCAAGGATGCCATCCAGCATCTGCCCCAGCTGGGCAACCGCGGCGCCTACCTGATCCAGAAGATGAACGACACCCTGGTGGCCCACAAGCAGTACATCCACGAGGAAGGCCAGGATCTGCCGGAAGTCCGCGACTGGAAATGGCACCTGCCTGAAAACAAGTAACCTCCCTTGCTGCTGTAGCAGCTGACGGAATACAACGCAAACGCCCCGGCCCCTTCCGGAAACGGAAGGGGCCGGGGCGTTGCTGCGCCGGAGGGGGGCGCTGCCGGAATTTTACTGTCTGGTAAAGACGTATCCGCGGGTTTCGGCAACCAGGGTATTGCCGTCATCAGTGGAGTCGGTCATGTAGAAATCGTAGTCCACAAACGGGTCGGCTACGGTCAGGTGCGGATTGGAACCGCTGACAAAGGGGACAAAGTCCATCTCGGTCTGGCTGGAGGACCCGCTCAGCAGGTCGGTGGTGGTGAAGGAAGCGTCGGAGAAGGTGCAGCTGGTCCAGTCAAAATCCCCCAGCGTCAGGGTGTACTGCAGCTGCAGGTTGGTGCCGTCGGCGGTGGTCTTGTCATAGACCTCACTGACATAGGTGCTGTTGGACAGCGAGCAGTTCATGGTAAAATCATCGTTGAAGGACATGCCGGTCAGCTTCCAGCTGTCATTGGACAGATGGGTCAGCTGGGCCGAGACAGACCCCAGGGTGGTGAACCAGCCATCCCACAGGCCATCCATGCCGATGGGCACGGTGGCGATCACGTCCCCGTCCTCCACCGACAGCACCGGCTCGCCCACGGTGTAGGGCACATCCAGCACCAGCGGCGACAGGTCACCGAAATACTGCGGGTCAATGGCGCCCAGCCCCAGCAGGGTATAGGTCTCTTTCGGGTCCTCGTCCAGCAGGGCGCGGATCTGTTCCTCGGTGGGGGGGCGTGATCTGCGACAGGTCGGGGCCTTCCTGCTGGCTTGTGTCGGCTTCACTGGAAGGGGCGTAGTCTTCCAGTTCCTCCAGCAGGGCTTCCAGGTCATCGGTGTTGCGGGCGGGCCGGCCGCAGGCGGCCAGCGAGACTGCCAGCGCGGCAGCCAGCAGGGAAAGGGCAAGGCGCTTCATGGTATAACTCCTCCTGACAGGAAAAAAGATGGAAGGGAGTTCTCCCTTCCATCCTACCATAACATGTCTGCCAGAAGAAAACCACCGCCCAAACAAAACTGGACGGATCTGGTGCAAAACCGGTATCGGTCAGCCTTCCAGCGGGTCCCGGTCGGTCAGCTCGGTCACGTAGGACAGCGCCTGGGCGGTTTCGCCCCGCTCCAGAAACCCCTGCAGCACAAACAGCTCGTTCTTGGCGTCGTGGTTTACCATCCGCAGCCGGTCGGTGGCCTGCATCTGCTCCATCAGCGCCCGGTAGAGATGCCGCTCCTGCATGGCAATGGCATCAATCTCCCGCATGGTGTGGCGCCGCTGCAGCCAGTAGGCCGCCAGGCCGCCCGCCACCGCAAAGGCAATGAACAGGCACAGGTAAACCAGGTCCTCGCCGCTGAAAATCCAGATTGCGTCAGGCATGGGCGTCCTCCTTCCGTTCGGCGGGCAGCCAGACCATGGCGGTGGCCACCGCCTGCCCGTCCCGGATGTCCAGCGTGTAGCTGCCGTCATACCGGTCGGTGATCTCCCGCAAAATTTTCCGGCCAAAGCCGTGCCCCTCGCTGCGGGGGTGGCGCACCGGGTGCTCCGGGACCGGATTGCGCACCGTCACGCACAGCCGCCCCGCCGCCGTCACAAAGGAAATCTCCATGCGGGCGGGCTTGGGCGCCTGGGCCGCGGCCTCGGCAGCGTTGCTGAACAGATTGTACAAAAGGCTTGCCAGGTCCACCGGCGGCAGCGTGCAGTCCCGCGGCAGCGTCCCGTGGATGGTCAGCGTCACCCCCGCGTCGGCACACAGCCGCGCCGCATTGGCCAGCGACACATCCGCCACCGGGTTGTCGGCGTAGCGGTGCACCACCTGGGATTCCCGGCAGGTCAGCTGCTCCACCGTCCGCAGCGCGCCGGCCGCATCCCCGGCCTGCAGCATCGACCGGATCTCGGCAAGGCTCTGGTGGTGCAGCACCCGCAGTCTGCGCAGCGAGTCCAGGCTGCGCTGCTGGGCTTCCAGGTTGCGCTGCTGCATCCGCTCCCGCACCGCGGCAATGGCCACCATCTGCCGGGAATTGCGCCGCACCAGCCAGAAAAAGACCAGCACCATCACGGCCCCTTCCGCCATCATCAGGGGAATGTGCTGGAAGATGCCCTCCAGCCGGGTGACGGTGCCCCGCATGGCGATCATCTGTTCCACATTGAACAGCAGGTTGACCAGCGGGGAGGTCACCGCCAGCGCCGTGTAAAGCGGGCGGGGAAGCCCCTCCACCAGCGCCACCAGGCGCCGGGTCAGCAGCATGGCAAGGATACAGGACAAAAGGGAGCCCAGAAAGAAGATCAGTGCAATGGGCAGCTCCTGCCGCAAAGGCATCGGCCAGTCCTGATTCATCACCAGCAGGCAGAAGGGGGTGATGATGCTGCTCTGGATACAGATAAAGGGAAACACCACAAACAGTTTGCGGCGCCAGGCATCCTGAAAGCAGAGCAGCAGCATCGGCGGCAGGGTGAGCACCATGACCGAGCCGATGATGTAGGCATAGACCCAGCTGTCGGGGGTGTTGTAGATCTGCCAGTGAAAGTCAAACAGCGGTTTGAGGGTGAGAAGCACCAGGCAGTACACCGCAAACAGGATGCGGTAAAACACCGGCCGGCGGTACTGCAGCACCAGCGAATACAGGAAAAAACCGCAGAAATAGCTGGGCACAAAGGGCAGCGTCACCTGCAGCGAAACGAGCCAGGGATTCACGGCAGGACCTTCTTCTGGGGCTGCAGGGTGGCAATGTAGGCAAGAAAACTGTGCCGCACCGCCGCCGCGTAGCTGCGGCTGATGGGAATGTCGGCGCCGCCGCTGATGCGGATGCCGCTTTTGTCATACCGCTCGACATAGGGCCAGTGGACGGCAAAGCTCTTGTGGGTCTGGCAGAAGGCCACCGGGTCCAGACGCTGCAACAGCGGTTCCAGCTTTTCGGCGGAGAAAATCACCCCGCCGATGGTGTGCAGCCAGGTGGTGCGCACCCGGCGCTCCAGATACAGAATGTCGTCCTGGGGCAGCTGCACCGCCGACCCCGGCTGACCCAGCATCAGCAGCTTGCCGGGGTGCTGCGGCGCGTCCGGCTCCGCCTGTCTTGCACAGGCCCGGGCCACCGCCACCGGCAGACGGCTGTCCATCTCCTCCTTGAGCAAAAAGGCGATGTGGTCCACGTCGTAGACATCCTGGCAGTAGGCCACATAGGCGGTGAGAAAAATGATCTGGCAGGACGGCCGCAGGGCCAGCAGCCGCTGGGCCAGTGTGATGCCGTTGTGCTGCGGCATCTGAATGTCCAGAATCGCCAGCTGGAAGGGCTGCACCGAGGCGGCCTCCAGCAGCTCGCTGGCGCTGGTAAAGGTTTTGATCTGGTGGGGTGTGCTGTCCAGCTGGGCTTCCAGCAGCTGCGCCACCCGGGCCAGCAGGGCCTGGCTGTCATCGCAGACGGCAATTGCAAGGGGGGCGGCTGACATAAAAAACCTCCCGGATGAAATGGTTTACTTAAGATAACAGCATTATACCATGTTCGGGGCAAACCGGGAAGAAATCCTGCCGATTTTGCAGGGATTTCCGCGAGTTTTGCCAAAAATATGGCGCCGGACAGCAAACTGTCGTATACTGAACTTAACAAGATCCGGCAGGACAGCCGCCCGGCCGGAACCCAAAGGAGGAATTTGCCATGAAACAGCTTTCCCTGACAGCCGCTGCCCTGGCGGCTGCGCTGCTGCTGGCCGGCTGCGGCGGGGCCCGCCGCCCGTCCGGCAATTCGGACTGGATGGTGGACATCCCCACCGTGGACGACTTTGACACCGCAGAGACCGCCCCCGCCACCGAAGCCCCCGCCCAGGGGGATGCCGCCGGCACGACCGACACCAACGACGCACAGCAGCCGGCCCAGACCGGCGCCCACTGGGTGGTGGAACCCACCATCCAGGCGGACAACATCGATCTGCCCCGGCTGGAACGGGGCAACGGCATCGACCTGGACTACAACGCCTACTACATGTTCCCGGATGACGGGCTGAGCATCATCCAGCAGGGGACCAGCTACGGCCTGATCGACTACGACGGCAACATCGTCGTGCCGGTCGAGTACATGGACATCTCCATGGGCTACGACAGCCGCTACGCCATGACCAAGGACAATGTGAATTACGACACCCTCAACGCCGACGGCAGCGTCAGCAGCCTGGGCGAGACCGCCTATGTGGATGTGCTGGGCACCGCCCCCAACCGCATGGTCTACTGGGTGGCGCCCTGGAATGCGCTGTATCTCAGCGGCGGCGGGGATGCCATCGCCGAGATGCCCTATGCCTGCAACGTGCCCTGCGCTGCCCTGGTGGTCAGCGCCATGGACGAGTACGACTGCCCCGCCTCCACCATGGGCATGACGCTGACCGACGGCACCAGCCCGCTGAACGCCGATACCTACGACCTGGCGGGCGCCTACAGCTGCGGCCTGATCCCGGTGTGCCGCGGCGGCCAGTGGGGATACCTGGACGGCAAGGGCAATGTGGTCATCGACTTTATGGGGGTGGCCAACTGGGATTACGCCAACCGTAACCAGGTATCGGGCCAGGAGCTGGCCTATCCGGCCTCCTACGGCTGTGTGGTGGTGACCGGCAGTGACGGCACCGACGCACTGTTTGCCGCCGACGGCACCCAGATTTTGCCCTTTGGCAGCTACGAGGATCTGCGCCCGGTGCACGGCGACAAGCTGTGGGCCCGCCAGGACGGCAAGTGGGGCGTGCTGCAGCTGGATGCGCCCCGGGGCGACAGCCAGACCGGCTACGCCACCCTGGCCACCGGCGTGCAGGTGGCCCCCGATGTGATGACAAGCCGCAGCGTGGTGTCCGACGCCAACGACGGCCTGGTGCTGCGGGCCGGCCCCGGCACCGACTACGACCGTCTGGGCAGCGTGCCGCTGGGCACCGCCATGCAGGTGCTGGGAAGCTCCTCCAGCGTGCCGGGCTGGGTCTATGTGGACCAGGGCGGCTGGGTCAGCGAGGAGTTTGTGCTGGACCGGTAACCCTGCCGCAGACAAACCGATAGCAAAACATCCCGCCTTCTTCCGGAAGGCGGGATGTTTTTTGCTGTTTACAGGTTTTTGACAAAGAGGGCGCGGATGGCGTTGAGCACCGCCAGGATCATGACGCCCACATCGGCAAAGATGGCCAGCCACATGTTGGCAATGCCCAGCGCACCCAGCACCAGGCAGATCAGCTTGATGCCGATGGCAAAGACAATGTTCTGGTAGACGATGCCCAGGCACTTGCGGCTGATGCGGATGGCCTTGGCAATCTTCATCGGGTCGTCGTCCATCAGCACCACGTCGGCGGCCTCGATGGCGGCATCCGAGCCCATGGCGCCCATGGCGATGCCGATGTCGGCCCGGCCCAGCACCGGCGCGTCGTTGATGCCGTCCCCCACAAAGGCCACCCGGGCCTTCTCGTTGGGCTTGGCGGCCAGCAGCTGTTCCACCTTGGCCACCTTGTCGGCGGGCAGCAGCTCGCTGTACACCTGGTCGATGCCCAGCTGGCCCGCCACCTGGTCGGCCACCTTTCTGGCGTCGCCGGTGAGCATCACCGTCTGGCGCACGCCCGAGGCCTTCAGCTCCTGGATGGCCGCCTTGGCGGTGGGTTTGACCACGTCGGAAATAACAATGTGTCCGGCATAGCTGCCGTCAATGGCCAGGTGAATGATGGTGCCCACGCTGTGGCAGGGAATGGCCTGGATGCCCAGCCGGGCCATCAGCTTGTCGTTGCCTGCCGCCACCGGCACCCCGTCCACCCGGGCGGTGACGCCGTTGCCGCTGATCTCCTGGATGTCGGTGACCCGGCTGCGGTCGATGGGCTTGCCGTAGGCCCGCTGCAGGCTTTTGGAAATGGGATGGCTGGATGCGCTCTCGGCCAGGGCGGCGTATTCCAGCAGCTTGCGGTCCGCCAGCTTGTTGTGGTGAATGCCGCTGACCTCAAACACGCCCTGGGTCAGGGTGCCGGTCTTGTCAAACACCACCGTTCGGGTCTGGGACAGGATCTCCAGGTAGTTGGAACCCTTGACCAGCACGCCGGCGTTGCTGGCGCCGCCGATACCGGCAAAGAAGGACAGGGGAATGCTGATGACCAGCGCACAGGGGCAGCTGATGACCAGGAAGGTCAGGGCACGGTAGATCCAGCTGCCCCAGCCGGCCGGCTGGCCCAGCAGCAGCGACACCACCGGCGCCAGCACCGCCAGCGCCAGCGCGGCATAGCAGACCGCCGGCGTGTAGATGCGGGCAAACCGGGAGATGAAGTCCTCCGACCGGGATTTGCGGGAGGTGGCGTTCTCCACCAGGTCGAGAATCTTGGAGACGGTGGACTCGCCGAATTCCCGGCTGGTCTTGATCTTTAACAGGCCGCTCATGTTGATGCAGCCGCTGACCACCTCGTCGCCGGGATGGGCCTCCCGGGGCAGGCTCTCGCCGGTCAGCGCCGCGGTGTTCAAAGTGGAAGTGCCCTCGGTCACAACGCCGTCAATAGGCACCTTCTCGCCGGGCTGCACCACAATGATGCTGCCCACCTCCACCTCGTCCGGGTCCACCTGCTCCAGCTGGCCGTCCCGCTCCACATTGGCGTAGTCGGGGCGGATGTCCATCAGCTCGCTGATGTTGCGGCGGCTTTTGCCCACCGCGTAGCTCTGGAACCACTCGCCGATCTGGTAGAACAGCATGACCGCGATTGCCTCGGTATAATCGCCGCTGCGCTCATACAGTGCCAGCGCAATGGCGCCCACCGTGGCCACCGCCATCAGAAAACACTCGTCAAACACCTGGCGGTTCCAGATGCCCTGCGCCGCCTTGATCAGAATGTCATACCCGATGACCAGATAGGGCACCAGATACAGCACAAACCGCAGCACCCCGGTCACCGGGACAAAATTCAGGGCAATCAGCATGGCGGCGGAGACCAGAATCCGCACCAGCATGATCCGCTGCTTCCTGTTCATAACAAAATCCCCTTTTCCGCGGCAGGCAGCCGCTTGCAACAATACCTCGGGCAAACAATTCAATAAACGTTTAATCGTTTGCCCGCGAAAACCGCTCCTCCCCGGCCGCATGACCGGAAAAGAGCGGAACAACCCGATTACAGGAAGATCTCGCAGTCGCGCTCCACCTTTTTGCAGTTGGCGCGCACCTGCTGCATGACCGCCTTGGGGTCCTGGCCGTCCTCAAACTCCACATTCATCTTCAGCGTCATGAAGTTTACCACGGCGTTTGCCACACCCGGCGTCTTGCAGGCGGCCTGTTCCATCTTGTTGGCACAGTTGGCGCAGTCAACATCGATCTTGTAGGACTTTTTCATGGGAATCTTCCTTTCCTGAAAGGCCGGAGACCGGCGGTTGCATTCAACAATTAAATAAATATTTAACTGTATCTATACGATACACCCGTCGCCCCGTCCTGTCAAGCGGTTTGACGAAATTTTTTTGCCCGTTGGCCCCGGCGCCGGGTTGTGGTACAATAGAAGCCATCAGGAGGGAGGAACCGTCTATGCCCGAAACATTGCCCCACGACCACGGCCAGGCCTTTGAACATGCCTTTGACCACATGCCGGCGGTGGAGGATTTCCGCACCGTGTCGGATACCTTCAAACAGATGGGCGACCCGGTGCGGGTGCGCATCTTCTGGCTGCTCTGCCACTGCGAGGAGTGTGTCATCAACCTTTCCGCCATGGTGGGGATGAGCAGCCCGGCGGTGTCCCACCATCTCAAGCAGCTCAAGGCGGGCGGCCTGGTGGTCAGCCGCCGGGAGGGCAAGGAGGTCTATTACCGGGCCGCCGACACTGCCCCGGCCCAGCTGCTCCACCATATGATCGAGACGCTGGTGGCCATCACCTGCCCCAACTACCCCGGCAGCTCCGGGGAACAGCCCTGACCCGTTCAGGCAGCCGAAAGACCGGCTGCCTGATTTTTTTTGACCCTCTTACACCCTCCCGCACCCCCAAAGACCCTCGCGGGCCCTCTTGCGGGGATGGTATAACGATACTGGAAAAAGCGCAGGACAAAACCCGATGTCCCGCGCTTTTGGTGTTTTTGCCGAAGGGAGGGAGGCGCGCCGGTGTGACAGAACAACAACCCAAGACCCCCCGCCGCCGGAAACCCAGGGCGCCCGGCCGGGAGGAGATCGAGGCGCTGTGGGCGTCGGTGATGCGGGACGACACCGCCGGCATCAAGGACCGGATGCATGCGGCGGAACTCTGCGCCCGGGCCATCGACACCCGGGAACAGCAGGCCCGGGACGACGCCGCCCGCCAGGAATCCGCCGCGGTGGGCCGCCTGGACGAGGTGCTGCATGCGCTGTGGGGCTGCAAGGCGGGAGGCTGGGATGGCTGAGCTGAAACTTTCGCCAAAAGGACTGGCCTTTCTGCGCTGCCGGGCGCGGTGCGAGTTTCTGGAGGGCACCACCTATGCCGGAAAAACCACCCTGGCGCTGCTGAAATTCATGCTGCGCTGCGCCGCCAGCAGCCGGAAACTGCATATCCTGTCCGGGCTGGACCTGGGCACCATCGAGAAGAACATCATCAACAAGGAATTCGGCGTGCTGGAGGATTTCGGCCCCCTGGCCGAGTACCGCCCCGCCGGCAAGGGGGAACACAGCGCCCCGCACATTCTGCTGCATACCTCCGACGGGGAACGGGTGGTCTATGTGCTGGGCTACGACAACAGGGCCCGCTGGAAAAAGGCGCTGGGCGGCCAGTACGGCTGCGTCTACATCGACGAGATCAACATCGCCGACATGGAGTATGTGCGGGAGGCCGCCATGCGCAGCGACTATCTGCTGGCCACCCTCAACCCCGACGACCCCACCCGGGAAATCTACGCCGAGTACATCGACCACGCCCGGCCCCTGCCCGAGTGGGCCCACGACACCCCGGCGCCGCTGCTGGCCCAGCTGGCAAAACCCGCCCGGCCCGGCTGGGTGCACTGGTTTTTCGGCTTCGGGGACAACGCGGCGCTGACCGAGGAAAAACGCCGGCGGATTGTCGAGGCGGCACCCCCCGGCACCCGGCTGTACCGCAGCAAGATTCTGGGCCTGCGGGGCCGCAGCGAGGGGCTGGTCTTCTGCCTGCCGGACGACTGCCGGGTGTCCGCCGGACTGCTGCACCGCCAGGCGGCGGAGGGGGCGTTGCGCTTCACCCGCTTTGCCTGCGGCGTCGACACCAGTTACAGCCAGCAGACCGAGGACACCTTTGCCTTTGTCTTTGACGGCTTCACCGCCGACCGGCGCAAGATCACGCTGGCGGCGGAGGTGCACTCCAACCGGCAGCGGGCCGCACAGGGCAAAGAGCCCCTGGCCCCCAGCGACATCCCGGAGCTGCTGGAGGAGTTTCTCGAACGGCAGCGGGCAGCCTGGGGATTCGGGCGGAAGGTGTTCATCGACTCGGCCGACCAGGCCACCCTGACCGAATGCCGCAAGTACAAGCGCCGCAACGGCAGCCTGTACGACTTTGTGCCGGCCTGGAAACGGCTGCCGGTGCTGGACCGCATCCGGCTGGAAAGCGGCTGGCTGGCCCACCGGCAGCACCTGTTTGTGGAGGAGGACTGCACGCCGCTGCTGGAGGAACTGGACCGCTACAGCTGGGAGGACTCGGGCCGGCCGGAAGACGGCAACGACCACTGCATCAACGCCGAACAGTATGCCTGGATGGCCTATCTGGAGGAGATCGGCTGACCGGCAATGTTTTGTACTGACCAAGGGGGAACGACCGATGAGATGGACAGAAAGGATGAGGAAGATGCTCAAGAGCTGGCTGGAGATCGAGCCGGCGCCGGGGCGGGGACTGACCCTGCAGGAGCCGGTCAACCACGCCACCAACGTGCTGCGCAACCGGGTCTGGTACCGGGGCGACGCCTGCGAGCTGGACCAGCTGTTCAAGCAGCTGGGGGATGACCCGGTCAGCCGGGCCAGGTTCTGGGCTGCCGCGCCGGAGAGCGAAAACCTGCGCAAGGCACACAGCGGCCTGCCCGCCGTGATGGTGGACACGCTGGCCGGCATTGTGCGGGCGGACCTGGAACAGCTGCACTTTGACGACGCCGACGCCGCCCGCCGCTGGCAGGGCATCGCCGACGACAACGACTTTGCCGCGCTGGTGGCCCGGGCGGTGAGCGAGTGCCTGGTCACCGGGGACGGGGCGTTCCGGGTCAGCCTTGACCCGGCGGCTGCGCCGGGGCCCATTCTGGATTTTGCCGGGGCCGACCGGGTGGAATATATCCGCCGCCACGGCAGGCTGATGGAGATTGATTTCCTGACCCGGGTGGGGCAGCGGGGCCGGATGCTGCGGGAGCGCTACGCCCCCGGCAGCGTGAGATACGAGCTGACCGACGGGGAGGACAACCCCCTGCCGCTGGAGGCGGAACCGGAACTGGACCCCCTGCAGGACGTGTGCTTTGATGCGGGGGTGTTCCTGGCGGTGCCGCTGCAGTTCTGGCCCAGCGCCCGCTGGCCGGGCCGCGGCGCGTCGCTGTTTGACAAAAAGACCGACGCCTTTGACGCCCACGACGAGATCATCAGCCAGTGGATGGACGCGGTGCGGGCGGGCCGGGTGCAGCGCTACATCCCCGAAAGCCTGATCCCCCGGGACCCGGCCACCGGTGCTTTGCAGGTGCCGGGCCGCTTCGGCGCCAGCTTTGTGCGGATCGCCTCCAGCGACCGGGAGGCCGCCGACGACCGCATCGAGACGGTACAGCCCCAGATCGACTGTGCCGCCTTTGAGAGCGCCTACGCCGCCACGCTGGACCAGTGTCTGCTGGGCATCATGAGCCCTGCCACCCTGGGCATCGATCTGGGGCGGATGGCGTCGGCGGAGGCCCAGCGGGAGAAAAAGGATGTGACCGGCTTTACCCGGGGCGCCATCACGGCGGCGCTGGAAAAGGCGCTGCCGTTGCTGGCCCAGGCGGCGCTGCAGGCCGAGGACCTGCTGGCCGGGCGGGCGCCGGGCAGCTATCCGGCCCGGGCGGGCTTTGGCGAATACGCAGCGCCCGCCTTTGACGAGCGGGTGCAGACGGTGGCGGCCGCCGCCCAGGCGGGCATCATGAGCGTGGAGGCCCAGGTGGACGAGCTGTGGGGCGACAGCCGGGACGACGCCTGGAAGCAGGCCGAGGCAGGACGAATCCGCGCCGAACAGAAGGCCTGACCCGGAAAACACGACAAAAGCACGGTGACATGGGGCATCGTGCTTTTCTTATGCCCGCCGGCCCCGCAGGAGGAGCCGGCGGGCGAACACTGCACAGCCCGAAACGGGCGGAAAGGAGAACGCATGCGCAGAAAGACCGAGAAGAAGGCGCGCCGCAGCGCCTGCGGCCAGGCGGGCACCGGCCCCGCAGCGCCGGACAAGCAGAAGGGAACAACCCCCGAAGCCGCTGCCCCCGCCGAGGAGGAACCCGCGGGGGAGGAGGAACCCGACCAGCCCGAGGAACCGGAACCCGAGAAGCCCGGAGAGCCCGAGACGCGGGAGGAGACGGAACCCCCGGAGGAGGACCCCTCGCCGGATGAGGTCATTGCCGCGCTGGAAGAGCAGCTGCTGGACGCCCGCTGCCGTCTGGCCGCCTTTGCGGCGGGGGTGGCCCCCGACCTGGTGGCGGACGCGGTGACGCTGGCGGTGCAGGCCGCCCGCGCCGAGGGGGAGGTCACCGAGGAATCGGTGGCCGCCGCCATGGAACAGGTGCTGCAGCGGCATCCCGGCTGGAAGGCCGACGCCCGCCGCACCGGCGGGTTCCGCCTGGGCGCAGACCCTGCCGCGGCCCGGCGCCAGGACAAGACCCCCGGCACCGCCAAACGCTGGAACCGTTTTCGCTGATCCGAACAAGAACAGGAGGTAACAGATGCCCAACAATACCATCAACTATGCACAGCGCTGGCAGCCGGAACTGCTGGAGGTCATGACCCAGAACGCCCTGTGCGGACCCTTTGTGACCACCAACGTCCGCTGGCTGGATGCCCGGACCTTCCACTTCACCCAGATGTCGGTGTCCGGCTACAAAAACCACAACCGGGACGGCGGCTGGAACCGGGGCAAGGTCACCCAGACCGACAAGAGCTACACCGTCAGCCACGACCGGGATGTGGAGTTCCTCATCGACAAGGCGGACGTGGACGAGTCCAACGCCACCGCCTCGGTGAAAAATATTTCCCGGGTGTTTGAACAGACCCAGGCTGCCCCCGAGGCCGACGCCCTCTTCTTCTCCAAGACGGCCGCCGTCGCCCAGAGCACCGAGGGGTATTCCAGTTCTACCGCCGCCTCCGCCTACACCGCCGACGCGGTGTTTGCCAAGCTCAAGGCCATTCTGGCCACCGGCAAGCTGCGCCGCTACCGCGCCCGCGGTGCCCTGATCATGTATGTCTCCAGCGCCGTGATGAACGCCCTGGAACAGGCCCCCGAGCTGACCCACACCATCGAGCTGACCGGTGTGGCCGACGGCGGTGTGGGCGTCGAGACCCGCATCACCGAGCTGGACGGCGTGCCGGTCATGGAAGTGGTGGACGACGAGGTCTTTTACGACAAGTTTGATTTCACCGGCGAAAACGGCGGCTTTACCCCCGCCTCCGACGCCCACAAGATCAACGTGCTGGTGGCCAGCCCCCTGACCACCAAGCTGGTGCCCAAGATCTCCAGCATCTACTTCTTTGCGCCGGGGGCCCATCCCCAAGGCGACGGCTACCTGTACCAGAACCGGGCGCTGTCGGATGTGTTCACCTTCCCCAACGGCAAGGACGGCGAGATCGACAGCGTCTTTGTGGACACCGACAACACCTGACGGAAAGGGGGCACAGCATGGCGCTGGAAACCTACGCCTCCGCCGCGGACTATCAGGCGCTGTACGGCGCCGACAGCCTGACCGGTGACGCGCTGGACAATGCCCTGTGGCAGGCCAGCCGGGACGCCGACCGGCTGACCCTGGGCCGGATCGAGGCGGCCGGCGGGCCGGCGGGGCTCAACGACCGGTGCGCCGAGCTGGTCAAACAGGCGGTCTGCCGGCAGGCAAACTGGCTGGCCGGGGACGGCGCAGCCTGGCGGCGGGGGCTGAAACGCTATGACATCGGCGGGGTGCAGATGGAGTTTTCCGACACCGGCAGCGCGGCGGGCGGCGTCTGCGCCGACATGACGCAGCTGTTGAATCTGACCGGGCTGTGCTGCCGGGAGGTGGGACCATGAGCGCCCCCTGGCCCCGGCTGGTCCGGCGGGAGCTCTGCGTCACCCAGGCGGTGCTGGACCTGACCGACGGCGAAAACCCCGACGGCAGCCCCAAGCCCGCACTGTCGCGGACGCTTTCCTGCCGGCTGGAATGCGAACCCGCCCAAAACATCAGCCCCAACCGGGATTTCGGCGACGGGTCCCGGCGGAGCATCAACGCCGAGCGCCAGGTGGTCCAGGGGGGCGGCGTGGCCCTGTTTGACGGGGACGTTGCCCCCGAACTGCCGGTGCTGGCAGGGACCGTCACGGCGGCGGGCCGGGTGTGGCGCATCCGCCGGAGCACCCGCGCCCGCAACCCCGACGGCAGTGTGAACTATACCCGGCTGATTCTGGAATAAGGAGGCAGACATGACGCTGGAAGATCTGTATACCTGGCTGGCGCCGCAGATGCAAAACCCCGAAGCGGTGCGGATGGGCAGCCTGGACGGCCAGGCGGAACAATTTCTGGCCCTGTATGAGGTGAGCAAGGATGCGGGAACTCCGGCGCGCATCTGCCTGGGCGGGCCGGACTGCACCCACTGGGACGACATGACGGTGCGGCTGGTGCTGCGGTGGGGCAAATCCCAGCCCGAGGCCGAAGCCGAAGCCCGGCGGCTGTGGGGGCTGTTTTACGGCCGGACCAGCCTTTTGATGGGCAGCACCCTGGTGCTGTTTGCCGACCCGGGCGCTGGGCCCAACTCCCTGGGCAAGGGCGGCGACGGCGTGTTTGAGTACGAACTGCGTGTGCGGCTGGTCTTTAAAAAGTAAGGCCGCGGGCGGGTGGAGGGAACTGCGGGGACGCCCCCGCACAACAAAAAGGAGTGAACAGCATGGCAAGAACGGGTGTATATCCGGTATTTGAGAACAAGTTCAAGATCGGCACCGAGGGCCGCGCCAGCGAGGAGGGCAGCATGGTGGCAGTGTCCAGCCTGGAGACCTTCAGCGTCGAGATCGACGGCAACGTGGAGGAGTGGAACCCCATGGAGAGCGAGGGCTGGACCCGGCGCATGGTCACCGGCAAAAGCCTGACCATCACCCTGTCCGGCAAGCGGGAGATCGGCGACCCGGGCAACGACTATGTGGCGGAAAACGCCTGGGGCACCGGGTCGGACTGCGACACCAAGTTTGAGTGGGAGTTCCCCGACGGCGCAAAGCTGGCCTTTGACTGCGTGCTGAGCGTCACCAACCCCGGCAGCGGCGATTCCACCGACGTGGCCGCGCTGGAGTTTGAGGTCCACAGCGACGGAAAGCCCACCTACACCCCGGCGGTGTAAAGGAGCAAATGCAAGGGAAAGCGCACCGGCGGGCAGCAGCCCGGCCGGGGCGTGCCGGCGCATCGCCTGAAAGGGCCGCCGGAGGGAATGGGGCGGGAAATTTTTGACACAACGGAGGATTGACAGATGGCAAAGCTGTATACCCTGGACGACAAACTGCTGACCGAGGTGCCGGAGATCCGGGTGGGGGACAAGGTCTACCCGGTGGACAACCGGCAGAAAACGGTGCAGGCGATTCAGCGGGCGATGGAGGACCCCCAGGCCGACCCCTCCGCCCAGATGTCGGCGGCACTGCGGCTGGCGCTGGGCGAAGCGGCCGAGCGGGAACTGACCGCCCGCAACCTGCCCTACCCGGCGGTGCAGGCACTGTTTGCACTGGTGCTGGCCGCCGTCACCGGGGAGGAGGCCGAGGCGGTGGAGCGGCGATTTCGCAAGGCAAGGGCCGAGGCCTGACCCGGCCGCCGAGACCGGCTACGACCTGCTGTTTGACGAGCAGGTGCTGCTGCAGAGCGTGGCGGCCCAATACGGAGTCCTGCCCGCCGCCCAGCGGGAACTGCCCTGGCCGGAATGGATCACGCTGGTGGCGGGCCTGATGGATACAACGCCGCTGGGACGTCTGGTGGAGGTCCGCACCGAGAGGGACCCGGCCATTCTGCGCCGCATGACCCCCTGGCAGCGGCGGGAACGGGCCCGGTGGCGGCAGTTTCTGGCCGGGCGGGCCGGCCGCAGCCGGGCGGAAACCCGGCAGAGCCAGCAGCAGCTGCAGCGGCAGCTGGCCCGGATGTTCGGCACCCCGTGACGGCGGGAAAGGCCGGCCGGGCCGTCGGTACCGGAAACACCCCTGACGGGGAGAAAGGAGAACCATGGCACAAAACGATACGCAGGCGGGCGCTGCGGTGGCGGCGGCCCGCACGCTGCTGGGCCTGACCAGCGGCGCGGCCGGGGCAATGGCAGTGCTGGAGCGCTGCGCCGGGGGCACGGCGGAGGAACTGCAGGCGGCAGCCGCTGCGGCGGTCCAGACCGCCAGGGCCACCGCCAAAGCGGCGGTGAGCGCCGCCCGGTATGCAGCATCCTTTGACGAGATTGAACGGCTGCCGGAACCCAAAACCGACACGGCCGGCAGTTCCGGGTCGGGCAGTTCGGGCAGCAAAAAGAGCAGTTCCTCCTCCGGCGGGCTGTCCAGCAGCCAGCTGAAGGCACTGACCCGGGAGGTGCTGGCCCTGCGGCAGACGCTGACCACCCTGTGGGACGAGATGACCCGGGCGCTGGGCCCGGCGGCTGCCCTGTGGACACTGTTCTGGAACACCGTCAACCAGGCGGCAACCATCGTCTGGAGCGTGGTCCGCCCCATTCTGGAGGGCATCTACAACACCTGGTTCAACGTGATGACCGCCCTGTGGCAGCTCTGGGCCACCTATGGCCAGCCGGTCATGGATATGGTCATGGCCGGGTGGGGAATGATGGGCCAGGGACTGCTGAACCTGTGGACCAGCATTGTCCAGCCCATCCTTGCCAACATCGGGCTGGGATTCCAGACCCTCTGGGACGAGGTCCTCAACCCCCTCTGGCAGAAGTCACTGCTGATCACCTGGCAGGTCTCGATGGCGGTCAAGCAGCTGTGGGACACGGTGCTGCAGCCGCTGCTGACCTGGCTGGCGGATACCTTCGCCTCCGCCTGGGCGGTGGTCATGCAGGGGGTGGGGACCGCCTCCCAGCAGGCAACCCAGGTGATCCAGGGGGCGGTGCTGCTGACCCGGCAGACGATGGACGGCATTCTGCTGTTTGTCAGCCAGGTCTTTGCCGGCAACTGGGCGGCGGCCTGGGATACCATCCGCGCCACCGTGGAAACCGTCTGGAGCGGTATCCAGAACACGGTGCGCGGCGCCGTCAATGTGATGATCGGCTTTGTCAACACCCTGATCCGGGCCTTTGTCACCGGTGTGAACGGCATCATCGACGGACTGAACACGCTGGATGTGACCGTCCCCGACTGGGTGCCGTTGCTGGGCGGCAAACATTTTGGTGTCTCGCTGTCCCGGGTGTCGGCACCGCAGATTCCGCTGCTGGCCTCGGGCGGCGTCATCCGTCAGCCGACCCTTGCCATGATGGGCGAGTACGCGGGCGCAGGGTCCGACCCCGAGATCGCGGCGCCCCAGTCGGCCATCGGCGAGGCGGTGGCTGCTGCCAACGGCGACGTGGTGGATGCGGTGCTCACCGCGGCGCAGCAGATCATCGACGCCATCCGGGAAAACGGCGGCGGTGTGGTGCTCAGCGATGCGGTCATCGGCCGGGCGGTGCGCCGCTACAACAGCCGGCAGGCTGTCATCACGGGAGGTGCAGGCTATTGATCCGCAGTTACAGTACCCGGTACACCATTGACGGCCGGCCCATGCTGGAGCCGGACGAGGAGGCGGAACTGAGCTTCTCTGACCTGGACGCCAGCGACTCCGGCCGCACCGAGGACGGTGTCATGCACCGCATTGTGGTGCGGGAAAAGGTGGCGACCTTCGGCTTTGGCTACGCGCTGCTGGACCGGGAAGACTACGCCTATCTGGAAGGCCTGATGGCCGGCAAGGAGGAGTTTGCCTTCGGGTATGTGGGCAGTGACGGGAAGACCCACACCGTCACCGCCTACTGCTCCAAGACCAGCATTGTGCTGAAAAGTCGGAACGGCCTTTACAAGAATTACAAGTTCAACATTATTCAGTGCTGAGAGAACAGGAAGGTGACGGGGACAGTGCCCCTGTCTTTTTGGCAGGTGTCTGCCGCTGTGCGGGGTCGCAACGGCCGGAGCGTAAGCGCGGCCGTTCCTCTGCTTACATCGCCGAAAAGGCGATTTTCAAAGGGGCTTTGCTTTTCCTTCGCCCTGTCCACCGCGTTGAAACGGTGGCACCTTTCTTGGCTCTTCTTTCGGTGACGAAAGAAGAATGGCCTGCCCGGCGGGCTGGCGCAGAAAGGAGGAAATCATTTGCTTGCACACAAACTGACGCTGCCGGACGGCACCGTGCTGGACGCGGGCACCATCTGCAGCGTGCAGCTGACCCGGCAGGTCAGCGACCAGGATGACCTGGCGCCCGGCGCGGCCTGTGCGGCCTGCGCGGTCATAGAACTCTGGGCGCCGGAAAACGGCCTGACCATCACCCCGGGCACTCAGCTGATTTTGACCTGCATCGACACCGATACCGGCACCGAGACCCGGGCCGGCATTTTTCTTGCCGAAACGCCGGAAAAGGTCAGCGCCAATGTGATCCGGGTCACTGCCTACGACCGCATGACGCTGCTGGACCGGGATTTGTCCCCCTGGCTGCGGCAACAGCAGGACGCCTTTCCCATGACGCTCACTGCCCTTGTGCGGCAAGTCTGCGGACAGTGCGGGGTACCGCTTGCCGACGGGACACTGGACGGCCTGCCCAACGGCAGCTATCCGGTGCAGGCCTTTTATGCCGATGATCTGACCGGCCGGCAGCTGATCCAGTGGGCGGCCCAGGCGTTTTGCCGGTTTGCCCGCATGACGCCGGACGGCAGCCTGGAATTTGCCTGGTATACCGAAAGCGCCCTGCAGGGCATCGGCCCGGGCAGCGGCACCGCATGGGCGGCCCTCAACCTGGCCGGGCAGATCTACACCTGCGCGGACGGAAGCGTCTGGACCTTCGGCCAGCCCCGGGCGGGGTATCTGTCCGGGTCGCTGAGCCATGAGGACTTTGAGACCGCCCCCATCGACAAGGTGCAGATCAAACAGAGCACCGACGACGTGGGGGTGCTCTATCCGCCGGAGGAAACCGGCACCAACGCGCTGGTGCTCAGCGGCAACCTGCTGCTGACCACCGCCAGTGCCGAGGCGCTGCGCCCGGTGGCCCAGGCCATTTATGAGCAGATGCAGGGGCTGGTTTACACGCCGGCCACGGTGGACATCCAGGCGGCGGGGGAACTCCCGGCGCCGGGGACCATCCTAACCCTGACCGACGCCTACGGCCGTGCCATGCGGTTTCCGGTCATGGAGCAGACCATCTCCGGCCAGGCGGTGACACTGGAAGCCACCGGCAATGCCCGGCGCGACGCCACCACCGCCGTCAACCGGCAGAAGTACACCAACCTGCAGGGAAAGCTGCTGGAGATCTCGGCCAGCGTGGACGGGCTGAAGGTCACGGCAAAGGACCTGACAGGACAATACACCGAGCTGTCCCAGACGGTGGACAGCATCACCCTGACCGCTGAAACCGACGGCGACACCAGCAAACTGGTGCTCTCTGCCAACGGCATCGAGCTGTCCAGCGCGAACATCACCTTTGACGGTATGGTGACCTTTGCCGACCTGTCCGGGTCGGGAAAATCCACCATCAACGGCGACAACATCACCACCGGCGTCATCCAGTCGGAAACCGGTAACACCGAGTACAACCTGGAAAACGGCTACATCCGCTCGGGACCCAGCGCCGGTACCCGGTTCGAGATCAATTCCAACCGCATCAACTGGTATGTGCAGCAAAACGGCGTCAGTTACCTGACCGGCGTGCTCTACAGCGTCTATGGCACCAGTTATCTGGGGGCCAACAGCCGGTACACCCGCTACGGCTGGGTCAACAGCGGCACACCCGGCAGCTACATGGGCATGCAGGTGGACCAGGTCAGCAATCAGGTGACCTTCAACACCGCCAAGGTGGATCTGGTCGCCTCCAATGCCGACCTGGGGGTCAGCGGTACCATCAGCACCCGCAACCTCAGCTGCTGGGGCACCAAGGACCGGGTGCTGTGCACCCCGCTGGGAAACCTGGCCTTCGCCGCCATGGAAAGCCCCGAACCCGCCTTCTGTGACTGGGGCGGCGGCACCATCGGGGAGGAGGGCATCTGTCCGGTCTGCTTTTCCCAGCAGTATGCGGCGGGCATCTCGCTGCAGCAGGCGGCCCGCTGGCTGGTTACGCCGGTGGACGGGGACGGGCAGTTCTGGGTGGAGCGAACCGACTGGGGCGCTTGGGTCCACGGGCAGCCGGGCACCCGGTTTGACTGGGTCTGCATCGGGGTGCAAAAGGACATGGGCGGCGTCTATGCGCCGGAAAGCCAGGCACAGCCCCCCGCCGAGGCCGACCAGGTGGACGATCTGGCACTGGCGCTGCTGGTGCAGCAGGAACAGGAAACGCTGGCACTGCTCAGCGAGATTGAAAAGGAGGAGACAGTATGACCAAGGTCGTCACTTCGATCCATGCCATGACGGCGCCGGAGGGCGTCCGGGTGGGCTACACCTACAGCGAAATCAGCGAGGCGGGGGAGATCCTCACCCGCCACAACCAGGGGTATTTTCTGGCAGTCAACGAGGCGGAGCTGGACGCGGTCAGGACCCTGACCGACGCGGCTTCCGCCCGGCTGCTGAGCGACAATGCCGGGGAGGTGCAGACCGATGGCAACGCTTAACCAGGCATCCCGCCAGCTGGATGAGGCATTGCTGGCGGCGGTGAACGGCAGTGGCCTGCCGCTGCGGATGGTGGAACTGCAGCTGCTGAACCTGCTGCATGCGGTGCAGGACAGGCTGCACCAGGAGGAAACGGAGGAAACCAAGCCCGCGGAGGAGGTGACGGACCATGCCGACCATGGTTGATGTGGACCAGTACAAGTCTGCCCTGACGCCGCAGCAGGTGGACACGGCGCTGAAAAAGATTGCCGACAACGACATTGCGGATTTTATGACCCAGACCCAGGCGGACGCCCGCTATCTGCAGAAAACGGCTCTGCTGAACCTGGTGTACCCGGTGGGCAGCATCTACATGAGCGCAAACGCCACAAGCCCGGCCAGTTTCCTCGGCGGCAGCTGGGAGAGAATTCAGGGGCGGTTCCTGCTTGCGGCCAGCAGCTCCTACACGGCCGGCAGCACCGGCGGCGAGGCAACCCACACCCTGACCGAGGCGGAACTGCCGGAGATCAGCGGTTCTTTCGGCGGTACGTCATCCGGCAATGCGTGGGGTGTGCTGGGCACGTCCAGCGGCGTGTTCAGCCGGTCCGAACCGATTCCGGCGCCGACCAACACGGAAAAGTCCAGCACCAACACACGAAACGCCACAGTCAGTATGTCGTTCGGCAGCGGTCAGGCGCACAACAACATGCCGCCTTATCTGGCGGTCTATGTGTGGAAGCGGACCGCCTGATGGCCACAGGAAGGAGAAAACATGAGATTTACCGATCGTACGGAGGGGGCCCTGGTCCTGATGGCCTGGCCCCTGGCAAAGCATGTACTCACCGCCGGCTGGACCTACAACGACGGCAGACTGCACCGGGCCATTGACCTGCGGGCGGAAACCGGAACCCCGGTCTATGCGGCCGAGCCCGGCACTGTGGACTGGGTGCAGGCCTGGGACGGCCACAGCACCAGTGGCAACCAGAGCTACGGCAACATTGTGCGCATCCGGCATGCCGACTACAAGGGCAAGTCGCTCCAGACCTACTACGCCCACCTGAGCCGCATCCTGGTCAAATCCGGCCAGTCCGTCACCGAGGGTCAGCTGATCGGCTACTCGGGCAACACCGGGCATTCCACCGGCCCCCACCTGCACTTCGAGGTGCGGCTGGGCGGCAACCGCTCCAACCCGCTGTCCTGGCTGGACGGGGACTTCACCTGTGCCGATGACAAAATCCGTGCCCACCTGGGCAGC
>CAJFMB010000040.1 GCA_904390925.1 uncultured Subdoligranulum sp. | reverse complement strand
GCCCATGGTCATGGCCTCGGTCTGGTCATGGGTAACGTAGATGAAGGTGGTGGCCAGGCGCTTGTGCAGCTTGATGATCTCGGTACGCATGCTGGTACGGAGCTTGGCGTCCAGGTTGGACAGAGGCTCGTCGAGCAGGAAGACCGACGGGTTACGAACCATTGCACGGCCCAGGGCAACACGCTGACGCTGACCACCGGACAGAGCCTTGGGCTTACGGTCGAGCAGGTGCTCGATTTCCAGGATCTTGGCAGCCTCACGGACGCGCTTGTCGATCTCGTCCTTGGGCATCTTGCGCAGTTCCAGGCCGAAGGCCATGTTCTTGTAGACGGTCATGTGGGGGTACAGAGCGTAGTTCTGGAACACCATGGCGATGTCGCGGTCCTTCGGGGGGACATCGTTGATCAGGCGGTCACCGATGTACATTTCGCCCTTGGAGATTTCCTCCAGGCCGGCGACCATGCGCAGGGTGGTGGACTTGCCGCAGCCGGAGGGGCCGACGAAGACGATGAACTCCTTATCGGCGATCTCGAGGTTGAAGTCCTTAACGGCAGTGACATTGCCGGGATAGATCTTGTAAATGTGACGGCAGCTGATACTGGCCATGGTGAATACCTCCATTGGATTTTATTGACGCCCAACCGGGCCGTTTTTCTTGACAAACTTATAATAGCAGCTTATTCTAAAAAAAGATATAGCATTTTATTGATTATGGAGGTCAGAAATTGATATTTGACTGCAATCTGCTGTGCACCCTGCGGGAGGTGCGGGACGAAAGCTTTGACGCCCCGCTGACCCTGACCGGCGACGGGCTGTGGGCGGGGGTGCTGTCCAGCGGCCGCTGCCGTACCGAGGCCCCGGGCGCACAGGTCACCTCCGGGTCGCCGGGGGATATTCTGCTCAGCGCCGGCAGTGTCCAGCTTCTGCCCCAGTCGCCCTGTCACCTGCTGGCGGTGCAGCTGGCGGGCAGCGCCCCGCAGCTGTTTGCCGCCGGGCTGCCCGCCGCCCGCTTTGTGCCGGGTGCCGCCTGCGGCAATGCCGCCGAGCTGCTGGCCCTGTTGTGCCAGAACGGCCCCGACGCCACCCCGCACCAGAGCCAGACCATCTACACCCTGCTGTGCGCGCTGGCCCACGCCGACGAGCCGCCCTGGAAGCTCAGCCCGCTGGTGGCCGCCGCGGTGGAGGCCATCCGCAGCAATTACATCGGTCTGTACGGCGTGGAGGAGCTGAGCCGCCAGCTGGGGGTGTCCAAATGCCATCTGGTGCGCTGCTTTTCCGCCGAGATGGGGGTCTCCCCGGGCAAATACCTGACCGGCGTGCGGATCGAGGCCGCCAAGCTGCTGCTGCAGGAGCGGGAGTACAGCCTGGATATGATCGCCGGGCTGTGCGGTTTTTCCAGCGCCAACTATCTCTGCCGGGTCTTCAAGCGGGAGACCGGCCAGACCCCCGCCGCCTGGCGGGATTCCAACGCGCCTGCTCCCACCCGGCATCTGCCGCCCCAGTCCAACGAGATCTATCTGTAACCGGTTTCACTCGTAGTTGCCCTGCCGGGGGAAGGTCAGCAGCATCTCGGTGCCCCGGCCGGGCTCGCTGCGGGCGGTGAGGGTGCAGCCCAGCTTTTTGGCCGCCCGTGCGCAGAGATACAGCCCCAGCCCGCTGGAGGTGGGTTCCGCATGGCCGGTGCAGCCGGTGTAGCCCTTGGCAAAGATCAGCGGCAGGTCCTCGGGGCGGATGCCGACGCCGGTGTCGGAGACCGACAGTGTCCGGTCCCGGACCTCCACCGTGACGGTGCCGCCGGCGGGGGTGTACTTGACGGCGTTGGAGAGCAGCTGTTCCAGCAAAAAAACCACCCAACGGCTGTCGGTGACCGGGGCCAGACGGGTGCCCGCATATTGCAGCGTCAGCTTTTTCAAGATGAACATCCGGGCAAACCGGCGCAGGCTCTGCCGGATCACCGGGTCCAGCGGCACCGGGGCCAGCACCAGGTCGCTGGTCTCGCTGCCCAGGCGCAGGTAGTCCATGGCCATGCCCACATACCGCTCGGTCTGGAACAGCTCCTGTTCCAGCTCGGCTTTGGACAGTTCCCCCTCCGATTGCAACAGCAGCCGCATGGCGGCCAGCGGTGTCTTGGCCTGGTGCGCCCACATGGTAAAGTAGTCCAGCAGATCATCCCGCTCCGCCCGGGCTTCCGCCGTGCGGTCACTGAGCCGCCCGGTCAGGCTGACGATCGCCACCTGGTAGGCAGCCTCCTGTCCGGCGGGGCCGCCCTCCGGCTCCGGCAGGTCGGGCTGACGGCCGGGGAGCATCCCGGTCAGTGCCTCGGCGGCGCGGCAGTGCCAGGCCCAGGCGGGCCAGCCCGCCGCCAGCACCGCAGCCAGCACCACACCCGACAGCACCGCCGCATAGCCGGCGGGTTCCAGCGGCAGGTCGTAGAGGGCCAGCACCGTCCCGCAGACCACCACCGTCAGCACCCAGCCCAGCAACGCCCGGCGCTGGGTGTATATATAGGAAAGAAACCGTCTCATTGGATGCAGTACCCCTCCCCCTTGCGTGTGCGGATCAGCCCCGGCAACCCCGCCGTCTCCAGCTTTTTGCGCAGCCGGGCCACATTGACGGTCAGGGTGTTCTCGTCCACAAAGCAGTCGGTGGCCCACAGGGCGGTCATCAGGTCCTCCCGGGGGACGGTGCGGCCGCGGCGGGTCAGCAGTGTCTGGAGAATCCGCAGTTCGTTGCGGGTCAGCTCCACCGGACCGGAGGCGGTTTTCAGCACACCGGACCCCAGGTCCAGCACCACCCCGCCGCCGCAGTCCACCAGGTCGGCGGGACGGCCGTAGGCGTAGGCCCGGCGCAGCAGCGCCTGCACCTTGGCGCCCAGCACCTCCAGGTCAAAGGGCTTGGGGATATAGTCGTCGGCGCCCAGCTCCATGGCGGTGACAATGTTCAGGTTGTCCGCCGCCGAGGAGAGGAATACAATCGGCAGCTGGGACAGCTCCCGGAAGACCCGGCACCAGTGGTAGCCGTTGTGGTAGGGCAGCGACAGATCCAGCAGCACCAGCTGCGGGGCAAAGGCGGTGAACTCCGGCGTCAGGTCCGCAAGGTTTTGCCCCTGCGCCACCAGATAGCCCAGCCGGGTCAGGTAGTCCTTCACCGTGCGGGAGATGACAGGGTCGTCCTCAACAAGAAAAATACGGTACTGCATGGTCCGGGTCCTTTCGGCAAGTGGTTTTGTTCTACGGGTAAGTATATCATTCCAGACGCGGCGAATCCGGAAAATTTTGCAAAAAGTTCAGAATTCGGCCAAAAAATCCGGCCGGAACCCCTTGACGGCCTTGTTATAATGGTATTAGCAGTTCGGGGCGCGGATTGCTAACGCATTGCCGCCGTCCCCGCTGAACCATTCAAATAAATCGATATTTTCCACCAAGATAGAGAAACAGAGGGAACCAACATGGCACAGACCAAGACCAAAATCGACATTTTTTCCGGCTTTCTGGGCGCCGGCAAGACGACCCTGATCAAGAAGCTGATTCAGGAAGCCTTCGGCGGCGAAAAGCTGGTGCTGATCGAAAACGAATTCGGTGAGATCGGCATCGACGGCGGCTTCATGCGGGAGGCGGGCATCCAGGTCAACGAGCTCAACTCCGGCTGCATCTGCTGCTCGCTGGTGGGCGACTTCCGCGAGGCGCTGAAAAAGGTGGTGGACACCTACCATCCCGACCGCATTCTGATCGAGCCCTCCGGCGTGGGCAAGCTGAGCGACGTGACCCGCGCGGTGGAGAGCGTTGCCGACCATCTGCCGGTGGAGCTGAACAGCTTTGTCACCGTTGCCGACGTGAACAAGGTCAAGCTGTATATGAAGAACTTCGGCGAGTTCTACAATGACCAGGTCAGCCATGCCAGCTGCATCATCCTGAGCCGCACCGGCAATGCCAGCCAGGCCAAGATCGACGCCGCAGTTGCCATGCTGAAGGAAAAGAACCCCACCGCCACCATCGTGACCACCGACTGGGCCGGCCTGAACGGCAAGCAGATTGTGTCGGTCATGGACGGCAAGCGGGATCTGGTGGCCGAGCTGCTGGCTGAGGCAGCCGCCACCAATGCCGAGCATGGCGAGGACGAGGAGGAGCACCACCATCATCACCACGATGGCCACTGCTGCCACCACGACCATGACCATGAGGATGAGGACCACGACGAGTGCTGCCACCATCACGACCACGAGGACGAGGACCACGACGAGTGCTGCCACCATCATGACCACGAGGATGAGGACCATGACGAGCACGAGCACCATCACGACCATGACGGTCACTGCTGCTGCGGCCATCATCACCACCATCATGACCATGACGCCGACGAGGTGTTCACCAGCTGGGGCCGCGAGACGGCCCACCGCTACACCCGCGAGGACCTGGACAGCGCACTGACCGCCCTGGACAGCGGCGAGTACGGCCAGATCCTGCGTGCCAAGGGCATTGTGGACGGCGGCGACACCTGGTACGAGTTCGACATGGTGCCCGGCGAGCACGAGATCCGCACCTGCGGCCCCGATGTCACCGGCAAGCTGTGCGTCATCGGCAGCCAGCTGAACGAGGACGCGGTGGCCAAGCTGTTCAACGTCTGAGACAACACCCATCCAATGACAGGAGGCTGCTATGGCGGCAAAAGAGATTCCGGTCTATCTGTTCGTCGGCCAGCTGGAAAGCGGCAAAACCCGCTTTATCCAGGAGACGATGGAGGACCCGCAGTTCGACTCCGGCGACAAGACGTTGTTGCTTGTCTGCGAGGAGGGCGAGGAAGAATATGACCCCGACAAGTTCGGGTTCGGCGGCGTGACCGTCGCCTACATTGAGGACAAGGACCAGCTGACCCGGGAACACCTGGAGGAGCTGGCCAAACAGAGTGCCTGCGGCCGGGTTGTGGTGGAATACAACGGCATGTGGCTGATCCAGGACTTTGCCGACGCCATGCCGGACAACTGGCTGATCTACCAGGTTCTGGCCACTGCCGACGGCACCACCATCAAGACCTACGCCGGCGACAACGCCATGCGGTCGCTGCTTTTGGACAAGCTGCGGGTCAGTGAGCTGCTGGTGGTCAACCGGGCCGAGAAGGTCAACGACGACGGGAGCCGCCAGCTGATCCACAAGCTGGTGCGCCAGGCCAGCCGCCGCTGCGACATTGCATACGAGTTCGCCAACGGCTCGGTGGCCTACGACGACATTCCCGACCCGCTGCCCTTTGATGTCAACGCCCCGGTGATCGACATTCCCGGCGACTACTTCGGCGTCTGGTACATGGACTGCATGGACGACATGCAGAAGTACGACGGCAAGACGGTCAAGTTCCTGGCACAGGTCTGCCAGACCTCCCGCGCCGGCAAGGACAGCTTTGTGCCCGGCCGGTTTGCCATGACCTGCTGCGTGCAGGACATCCAGTTTGTGGGCTTCCCCTGCCGGTACGACGCCTACAAGGCGCTGAAGCAGCGGGACTGGATCACCGTCACCGCCCGGGTGAACATCAAGTTCCACCCCATCTACAAGGGCCAGACCCCCGACTCCACCGGGCCGGTGCTCACCGCTTTGAGCGTGGAGCCCGCCGCAAAGCCCGCCAACGACGTGGTCATGTTCAGCTGATATTTTTAAGCTGCTGTCCGGCAGCGGGGAAAATTCCCCGCTGCCTTTTTTGATGGACAAACACAAAAATGTGCCCCCCTCACCGGTACGAGCGGTGAAGGGGGCACTTCTATATTGGGAGAGTGGATGGTAAATTGGGAAAACCGTCAGGCGGACAGATTACTCAACGTCCTGCAGGGCGTCGTAATCGCTCTCACCGGTACGGACCTTGACAACACGGGCCACGTTGTAGACAAAGATCTTGCCGTCGCCGATGTGGCCGGTGTACAGGGTGTGGGTGGCAGTCTCGATGATCTTATCTACCGGGATCTTGCTGACAACGACTTCCACCTTGACCTTGGGCATCAGGGTCATGTCGACCTCAGCGCCGCGGTACTTCTCGCCGCTGCCCTTCTGCAGGCCGCAGCCCATAACCTGGGTCACCGTCATGCCGGTGATGCCGATGCCGTTCAAAGCACGCTTGAGGGCGTCAAACTTGGCAAGCTGCAGGATGATGACGACCTTGTGCATGCCGCTGTCCAGATCGGCGGGCAGGGGTGCTTCGCGCTCCACCTTGACGGCGGCAGCAACCTTGGCCGGGCTGGCCTTGGTGATGTCGTCCTCGCCCAGGTCGGTGTTCTCGTTGGCGGACAGGTCCGCATAGGTGGCATCGCTGATGGCAAAGCCGGAGTAAGCGGAAGCCAGGCCGTGCTCGTGGATATCCAGGCCGTCGATTTCCTCCTGCTCAGTCACGCGCAGGCCGACGGTCTTCTTGATGATGGTGAAGATGATGAACATGGCAACCAGGACCCAGGCAGCGACGCTGATGACGCCCAGAGCCTGCACGCCCAGCTTGAGGATGTTGCCGGTATTCTTGGCACGGGTCAGGCCTGCTTCACACAGGGCAAAACCTGCCTGCATGAAGAACACCAGAAACGCCGCAACCAGTGTCCAGATTACATTGGATGCATTGTACATACACGATCTCTCCTCTCAGCATACTCCCCACCGCGGCACCGTCCTGGGGAAAAGGCTGCGCCGCAAACAACAAAAAGCGCCGAGGAAATCTTTCCTCGGCGCCGTTGCCATGGCACTAGTGTATGCACATTCTTCGGCCGCGTCAAGCGGTCTTTTGCAAAATCATGCGTTTTGTCCAAAGGACAGCCCTGCCATCCCGGCCTGGTTTGTGCAATTTTGGAGGTTCTCCGGCTGATATGCCCGGGTTCAGGCGGGGTCCTGCTGCTCCAGCATCTGCATGAACTCCTCGCCGGTGATGGTCTCCTTCTCCAGCAGGTAGGCAGCCAGCCGGTCCAGATCCGCCCGGTGCTGCTGCAGGATGTCCGCCGCCTTCCGGTGGGCCTGCCGCACCAGATCGCAGACCATCTGATCGATGCGTCCGGCGGTGGCGTCGGAGCAGGTCAGGCTGGTATCGCCGCCCAGATACTGGTTTTTCACCGTTTCCAGCGCCACCATGTCAAATTCCTCGGTCATGCCGTAACGGGTGATCATGGACCGGGCCAGTTTGGTGGCCTGCTCGATGTCATTGGAGGCACCCGTGGTGGCGTTGTCGGCGCCAAAGACCAGTTCCTCGGCGCTGCGGCCGCCGGTCAGGGTGGCCAGCTTGTTCAACAGTTCGGTGCGGCTCATCAGCACCTTGTCCCCCTGGTCCACCTGCATGGTGTAGCCCAGTGCGCCGGAGGTGCGCGGGATGATGGTGATTTTGGTCACCGGGGCAGAGTGGCTCTGCAATGCCGCCACCAGGGCGTGGCCGATCTCGTGATAGGCGACAATCTTTTTGTCGGAGGCCGAAATCACCGCATTCTTGCGCTGGGCGCCGGCGATGACCGTCTCGACGCTCTCCTCCAGGTCGGCCTGGCTCACCGCCTGCCGTTTCTGGCGGACGGCGCGCAGGGCGGCCTCGTTGATGATGTTGGCCAGCTCGGCACCGGAGGCACCGGCGGTGGAGCGGGCGATCAGATCCCAGTCAATCTCCCCTGCCAGCTTCACGTCCTTGGCATGGACCTTCAAAATGGCAAGGCGGCCGGCCAGGTCGGGCAGCTCCACCGGCACGCGGCGGTCAAACCGGCCGGGGCGGGTCAGGGCCGGGTCCAGGCTTTCCGGCCGGTTGGTGGCGGCCAGCAGCACCACGCCTTTGCGGGCGTCAAAGCCGTCCATCTCGGCCAGCAGCTGGTTGAGGGTCTGCTCCCGCTCATCGTTGGAGGAGAACCCGCCGGTATCCCGCTTTTTGCCGATGGCGTCAATCTCATCAATAAAGACGATGCAGGGCGCTTTTTCATTTGCCTGCTTGAACAGGTCACGGACCTTGGCGGCGCCCATGCCCACAAACATCTCGACAAATTCCGAGCCGGACATGGAGAAGAAAGGCACCTTGGCCTCGCCGGCCACCGCCTTGGCCAGCAGCGTCTTGCCGGTGCCCGGAGGGCCCACCAGCAGCACGCCTTTGGGCAGTTTGGCGCCGATGGCTGCATACTTTTCCGGCTCGTGGAGGAAGTCCACCACCTCCATCAGCGCCTCCTTGGCCTCGTCTTGGCCGGCCACGTCGGCAAAGGTGACACCGGTTTCCGCCTGTTCCACATAGATCTTGGCGCCGGACTTGCCGAACTGCATGGCGTTGCCCATGCCGCCCATGTTGCCCATCCGCTTGGTCATCCAGCGGGTCAGCAGCTGGCCGATGAAGAAGAATACCACAATGGGCAGCACCCAGGAGATAATAAAGCTGAGCAGCGGGCTGGCCTGGGTGGGAATTTCTGAGGTGAATTCAATTTCCGGTTCGCTGGTGCGCAGCTGTTCCAGCAGGCGCTGGCCGTCGTCCGGCCAGATACCGGTCTTGAACACGCCGCTGTAGGTGTCGTCGGCATCCCCGCTGACGGCGCCGTCCAGCTCTCTCACCGGGACATCGGCGGTAAAGACCAGCTGGCCGTCGGATTCCTCCAGCGCCACCTGCTTCACCTGGCCGGCGTCCACCATATCCAGGAATTTGCTGTAAGACACCTCAATGACCCGGGTTTCCAGCACCGAGGGGAAAAACAGCGCATTCAGCAGCAGGATCACCACCATGGCAATGACATAGTAGTAGATCAATGGTTTTTTGGGCGGTTTGCGGTCCTTGTCCTTGATTTCCTGCATCGAGATCCTCCTCCCATCCGGGAATTCTGAACAGTTTTATGGTAACAGAGAAAAATTTCACACCGTATGAACAAAAGATGGAATAATTGTAAACTTCGTCCTCCGGGCGGCATTCTTCCAGTATAGGTCCAGTATACCGCCGGGGAAAGGCCCTTGCCAGGGACAATACAGGGCGTCTGTTTCCCTCAGGGCAGAGCCGCGGGCCAGGCAAGGCTCAGCGCCATCAGCAGCATGCCGCCGTAGTAGCTGGCCAGGTTGGCAATGTGCAGCACTCTGCTGCCCTTTTTGCGGGAGAAGTAGAGTCCCAGCAGCAGAAGATCCGACAGCCAGAACAGTGCCCCGCCCGCCGCAAACAACAGCGGGCCGGGCCGGGGGACCGCCAGCGCCAGGGCGGCGCTCTGCCCTGCCATCAGGCTGACGGCAAAGCAGTAGAGCAGCCCGCCGGGGGCCAGCCGGCCCATGTCCAGCCGGCCGCGGTGCAGCAAAAGCCCCAGCACCAGCGCCATGGCGGCGGCAAAGACCAGCGCCCCCGGTCCCGGCGCACCGCACCGGAACAGCCCGGTGAGAAAACACAGATGCCCCGCCGCAAACAGCACAATGCCCCACAGCAGCGCCCGGGTCCGGCGGTGAAGGTTGTAGCCCCCCATGGCCACATCCCCCGCCGCACAGAGCACAAAGCCGGCGGGCAGCGGCCAGGGCCAGGGGCTGCCCCCCTGCCGGAGCATGCAGACCCCCGCCAGGGCGCAGAAACCCGCCCCGGCCAGCGCCTTGGCCGCCGGGTAGGCAGGTTTGCCCCGCAGGGCCAGCACGCCGCCGGCCAGGGCCAGATAGAGCAGAACAAACACAGGGATCATGGGAGGTTCCTTTCCCAAAACAGCCCTTGGCAGAGCCGGGGCTGATCTGATACAATCAGGGTGGATGACGCCGCATGGCACCGGCTTTTTCCCCAGTATACCCAACCGGCGGTATTCCGGCAACCCCCGCCCGCATCCTGTTGCCGCGGCAACGGACAAAAACGGCAAAATCGGGGACACTGAAAGCAGAAACAAGCAAATCTCCCGAAGGAGGGTTTTCTCATGGCAGAATACAGAGACATTGTGGTGATCGGCGCAGGCATTGCCGGCATGACGGCGGCCATCTACGCGGCCCGCGCCGGCAAGAGCGTGGCGGTGCTGGAGTGCGAGGGCTTCGGCGGGCAGATTTCCTCCTCCCCGCGGGTGGAGAACTATCCGGGCATTGCGGCCATCTCGGGCGCGGACCTGTCCGATGCCCTCTACCAGCAGGCCTCCGGCCTGGGGGTGGAGTTCAGCTTTGCCCGGGCCTCCGGCGTGCAGCCCCAGCCGGACGGCGGCTTTGTGGTGCCCAGCGATGCCGGGGATTTTGCCTGCCGCAGCGTGGTGCTGGCGGCGGGGGCGCATCACCGGGGTCTGGGCCTGCCCCGGGAGCAGCAGCTCACCGGGCGGGGCATCAGCTACTGTGCGGTATGTGACGGGGCCTTCTACCGCGGCAAGACCGCCGCGGTGGTGGGCGGCGGCAGCGCCGCGCTGCAGAGTGCCGAGTACCTGTGCGGCGTCTGCGACAAGGTGATCCTGATCCATCGCCGGGACCAGTTCCGCGGCGAGGATGCCCTGGCCAAGCGGGTGACCGCCAACCCCAACCTGCAGCTGATGCTGGACAGCGTGGTGACGGAATACCTGGGCGAGGACAAGCTGACCGGGCTTTTGGTGGAGAACAAAAAGACCGGCGCCCGCACCGAGGTGACGGTGGACGGCGTATTTCTGGCGGTGGGCCAGGCGCCGGGCAACGGGCCCTTTGCGCCGCCGGTGGAGCTGGACGAGGCCGGCTATGTCAAGGCCGGCGAGGACTGCCGCACCAACGTGCCCGGCCTGTTTGCCGCCGGGGACTGCCGTGCCAAGTCGGTGCGTCAGCTGACCACCGCAGCGGCGGACGGCACCGTGGCGGCGGTGGCGGCCTGCGCCTGGGCGGACGCACATCCGGCACAATAACCCCATATCCTGCACGACCGGGGCCTGCCGACGATTCGGCGGGTCCTGGTTTTTTGTGGGGCAACGGGGCAGGATTTGGCATTTTGCTGCTTTTTTGCTTGAAACCGGTGAACAGGACTGGTAGAATAAAAGGAATCACCAAGCAATGTGCCGGCCGGCAGCACGGCCGGCCGGGGGCGGAATCCGGCTGGGGTCCGCCCGGAAAGAGGGGGAAACATATGCAATTTTCCAGGCGTCTGGACCTGTTCGGGCCCGAAATTTTCGCTGCGCTGAACGACCGCAAGGTGGAACTGGAGGCCGAGGGCAAAAAGATCTACAACCTGTCGGTGGGCACACCGGACTTTCCGCCGGCACCCCACATCAAGCAGGCGCTGATGGATGCGGCCGCCGACAATGAAAACTGGAAGTACAGTCTGCGGGATCTGCCCGAGATGCTGCAGGCGGTCTGCGACTACTACAAGCGCCGCTTCGGGGTGGAGGGGCTGACCCCCGACCATGTGATGAGCTTTTCCGGCAGCCAGGACGGCATCGGCCATCTGGGCCTGACGCTCTGCAACGACGGGGACCTGGTGCTGCTGCCCGACCCCTGCTACCCGGTTTTCATGACAGGGTCCGAGCTGGGCGGCGCCGAGCCCTGGTACTACAAGCTGACCAAGGAAAACAACTTTCTGCCGGATGTGACCTCCATCCCCGACGAGGTGGCCGACAAGGCCAAGTACATGCTGGTCTCGCTGCCGGCCAACCCGGTGGGCAGTGTGGGGACCCCGGAACTGTACCGTCAGATCGTGGATTTCTGCAAGGCGCACGACATCCTGCTGGTGCACGACAACGCCTACAGCGACATCATTTTTGACGGCCGTGTGGGCGGCAGCGTCTTCAACACCCCCGGCGCCGAGGATGTGGCGGTGGAGTTTTTCAGCCTGAGCAAGAGCTTCAACGTCACCGGCGCCCGGATCAGCTTCCTGGTGGGGCGGCCGGATGTGGTGGCCGCCTGCAAGAAGCTGCGCACCCAGATTGACTTTGGCATGTTCCTGCCCATCCAGAAGGCGGCCATTGCCGCGCTGACCGGGCCGCTGGACAGCGTCAAAGCCCAGTGTGCCGAGTACCAGCGCCGCCGGGACGCCCTCTGCGGCGGCCTGCGGGCGGTGGGCTGGAATGTGCCGGACAGCCACGGCAGCATGTTTGTCTGGGCGCCGCTGCCCGGCAACCGGACCAACAGCATGGATTTCTGCCTGGAACTGATCGAGAAGGCGGGCGTCATCTGCACGCCGGGCGCCAGCTTCGGGCCTTCGGGCGAAGGATATGTCCGCTTCGCCCTGACCATGCCGGTGGAAAAGATCCAGGCCGCGGTGGCTGCCATTGCCGCCAGCGGCGTACTGGACTGAGCCGGTTTCCCATATAACACAAAAACAGCACCCTGTCCAAACGGCAGGGTGCTGTTTTGTATGCTATGCCAAAATTGGGATGCCGGAATCCGGCCGGGTCAGTTCAGCGGCAGCGGGGTCATGTCGGCGGTACCGGCCCAGAAATCCGCCTTGGGCACCAGCGCATACCGGTACTGGGCGGCGCTGCCCTGACCCTGCCCCTCCGGCGCCCCGGCCACCGTGACCGCAATGCTGGTCTGCTCCGCCAGACAGAGGAAATCGGTGTCGGTTTCGGCCAGCGGCTGGCAGGGCACCAGGGCGTTTTCCTCCCCGGTGGTGTAGGGCAGGTCGGTGCGGGCGCCGGTGGTGGGGTCGATGGCGAAAAAGCGCAGCCCGCCGGGGGTGTTCATTGCCCCGTCGGTCCAGGTGGCGGCCACCAGACGCCCGTCAAACACCCCGTACATCCGCTGAATGCTGCTGCAGCCCTCCGGCAGGGTGAGGGGCATCTCCACCGCGGTGCTGCCGTCCACCAGGTTGATGCTGCACACTTTGCCGGCGCTGAGCAGATAGAACATCTCGCTGTCACAGGCGGTCAGCGCGCTGCCGAAGGGGTAGCTGGTCAATGGAATCCGCTGCCGGGTGGCCAGGTCCAGCTGGACCACCTGGGTGTCGGCGGGGGCGGCGTCCATGCTTTCGTTGATGCCGGGGGTGTATTCCAGCACCAGTGTGCCGTCGGTGCCGCCGATCAGGTGGCTTTCGTCCTCCGGCAGACCGCAGAGGGCAAACACCTGCCCGCTGGCAGCATGGGCCGCGCAGAGGATGGCCTGCCGGTCCCCGGCTTCGGTGGTCTGCTGGATGACAAAATAGAGGTTCTCGTCATCCCGGGCCATGTGGTAGTGGGGCATGGTGCTGACCCAGCAGCCGGACGGGAAAGTAAAGGCCGTATGGCGGCCGCTGCCGTCGGCGTTCAGGATGTCCACCCGGGGCACGGCCCGGTCCCCCAGCCAGTCCTGGGGCAGAAAGCTGCCGCCCTGCAGCACCACCAGCTGGTCCCCCAGCGGATAGACCCGCAGCGCATTGTCGTAGCTGTACCAGGCGGGGCAGGCGTCAGAAGTATGGGTGCAGTTTGGCTGGCTGCACAAAACGATCTGCTGTTTTGTGGCATAATCCACAAAAGTGATCCGGGCGGAACCGTCCTGCAGGCGGTCAATGGCATAGTACCCGGTGTCCGACCCGGCCCCCGGCTGGCTGTCGCTGATGGCCCGCACCACGCCGGCAGGGGCAAAGTCCTGGATGGGGGCAAAGTCGATGCCGGTTTCCGGCACCGGCCAGGCGGCCTCGCCGGTGACTGGCGCGGGAGAGGCTGTCTCCGCCGCGTCGGGGGATGGGGCGGCGTCCGCCCCGGACGAGAATTCCGGCGCCGGCGTCCGGGAAGCAGCGCCGCAGCCGGACAGTCCCGCCGTGGCCAGCGCCACGGCCAGCAGCAGGCAGGGCAGGATCAGACGGTGTTTCATGGGGCAATCCTCCTTTGTTGGATGGGGGTGGGATTCTGGTATCCCCATCTTACCGGGGGATTTCAGCAAAACTGTATCAAATTGCCGTTTTTCAGGGCAGTTCGGTCACGTCGGTCAGGCGCACCTGTCCCTGCAGCCAGGCATCCACATCCAGCAGGCAGGGGACCATCTGCAGCCCTTCCACCCGGGTCAGTTCGCCGTAATTGCCGGTGGAATACCAGCTTTCGCTGCGGCCGTAGCCCATCACCAGCGCAGAGGTTGTGGAATAGCTCCCCTCCTCCACCTGGGGGTAGGCACCGCAGGGACCGTCTGTGCCGGGCTGCATCCAGGCGGGCTGCACCCAGACGCGGGCGCCGGTGTCCAGATTCACCGCCCACTGGGCCCCCGCCCGTTCCAGCACCAGCCGGCTGCCCCGGGCTTCCACCGGCCAGGCATAGCTGGACCCGCCCAGCGATTCCAGCCGGCAGCGAAGGACCGGCGGGTCGGTGTTCCCCAGCGATTTGGTGTAGAGGGCGCAGTCGTCCTGCCAGTCACAGAAATAGAGGCAATTGTCCCGCAGAAGGAAGGTCCACTGGTCGGACACGGTGCACAGCGTGGTGGTCACACCGGTGTGCAGGTCGGTGGCCTGAAATACCATCTGTCCCTGCGGAAAGTCCAGACTGTACCGGATGCCGTCCGCCGCCTGCAGCAGTCTGCCGGGCTGGGCGGGCGACACCGTCAGCTCGGTACCGCCGGCGGGCAGAAAGGCAATGTGGGAGGTCCCGTCGGTCAGGTCCATCAGTTCAAACCAGAAGCCGGTGTCATCCTCCCACAGCAGGCTGGTGAGCGGCTGGTTTTCCCGCTCGGGGCAGCGGGTCAGCAAGGTGCGGCCGGTGCCGTCCGGAGCCACCGCCCAGATGGCCCGGATGTCGCCGTTCCCCTGTTCCAACAGCAGCAGCCGGCCGTTTGCCCCGTAGAGCAGCCACCGGTCCCCCTCCACAAAGGCGGGGCAGGAACCGTCGGAGTGGGTGCAGCCCCGCCGGGCACAGAGCGGCACCGAGACCCCAGTGTCCCACCGGGTATACCGGATCAGGCCGCTGGGCCCGGTCTGCCAGTCCAGGCTGTAGACCCCGTCCGCGGTGGACACCAGGGTGGTCCCCTGGCTTTCAGCGGGGGGCAGCTGCCGCAGATTTCCCTGCCCCGCGGGGGCGGCGGGGGGCAGCAGCACCAAGGCAGCCGCCAGCAGTACCGCGGCGGCAAAGCGCGGCGGCCTCATGGTGCGGCCTCCTGCCGGGCGCGCAGCTGGTCCTGCAATTCCTGCCAGTCCTGGGCGCTGAGGCTGTAGACCCGCACCGCCAGGGTGCCCTCGGCACTGTACACCGACAGCAGCAGCTGCCGGTCGGCGGAATAGCACAGCCGGGTGTCGGGGTCGGGGGTCTCGGCCTGCCAGCTGCCGGACTCCTCCCCCAGAAATGCCCGCCAGGCTTGCAGCAGCTGGTCCGGGTCGGCGGCGGGCAGCGTGGGATGGGCGATCATCAGCTCCACAGGCAGGGCCAGGTCCGGCTGCCAGATCACCTCCAGCAGATGGCCGGAATAGACAAAGTAACTGTACTGCACGGTGCCGTCGGCGCTGCGGCTGGCGGAGGCTTCCCCCTCCACCCCCATCAGCTCCCCTGCCAGGTCGAGGGCCGGGGCCGACAGCACCCCGGCGTCGTACAGCCCTGCCACGCTGCCGGACAGCTGGCTGCAGATGGTATCCCCGTCCAGTTCCAGCCGCTGGGAGCTGCTGTCGTAGAGGGTCCGGCCCTGATACAGTGCCTGGGCCAGCGGGTCGGACTGCCCTTCGGCGGTGAGGGTGCTTTCCAGCGCCGGACGGGTCAGGACGGTGCCCTCCAGCGCGGTGGTTTCGGCGCGGCAGAGCATGGCGGGCAGCGCCAGGCAAAGGGCCAGCGCCGCCGCTGTCCCCAGGGCTGCAACACGGCGCAGCGCCGGGCGTGGGGTGGAAATGGCGTTCATGGGGCAGACTCCTTTCCGGGCTGGGGCAGGCGGGCGACGGCAAAGCTGACCCGGGTGCCCTGCCCGGGCTTGCTTGCAAAGGTCAGGTCGGTGCCGTGGGCCACGGCGATGGCCCGGCAGAGGGCCAGACCGATGCCGCTGCCGTTCTGGGCGCGGGCACGGGACTTGTCCACCATATAAAAGGGTTCGGTCAGGCGGGGCAGTTCCTCGGGCGGGATGCCGCGGCCGGTATCCCACACGGCAAACTGAACCCGGTGGGCGTCAGCGGTCACATCCAGGTGGACACAGCCGTCCCGGGGGGCCGCCCGCACCGCGTTGGTGATCAGGTTCAGCAGCAGGTCACACAGCAGGTCGGTGTCCCCTTGCAGGGTACAGGGGTCGGCGGGGGCACGGACCTGCAGCGGCAGACTGTCTGCCGGCACCGCCCGGCGGACAGCCGTCAGCAAAGCCCCCAGCGACACCGGGCCCAGCGTTATCCCCTGGCGGGAAACCTGCATCAGGTCCAGCAGCTTGCGGCTGAGGGTTTCCAGCCGGTGGGCCTCGTGGGCAATGTAGCCGGCGGCCTGCTCCCGCAGTTCGGGGTCGGGGCCGCCGGTGCGCAGCAGCTGGGCATAGCCCAGAATGCTGGTCATGGGGGTTTTCAGCTCATGGGTCAGCGCCGAGATAAAATCCTCCCGCTGGCGCAGCGCCAGCGCCCGGTGGTCCAGCTCGGCTTCCAGCGCGTCGGCCATGTTGTCAAAGCTGCGGCTCAAAGCGGCAATCTCGTCGGTGCCGTTCAGGGCGGTGCGGCGGGCATAGTCGCCGCCGGCAATCCGGCGGCTGGTTTCGTCCAGCACCCGCAGCGGGCGGGTCAGCCGGGCGATCATCCCCCACACCGCCAGACCGGCCGCCGCAAAGGCCACCAGCTCGATCCAGAGATAGCTGGCCAGCAGCATCCGCTGGGTCTGGTAGGCGGAATCCACCGGATAGGCCCCCACATAATAGACCGCCGTGTCCCGCACCGGGATGCGGTCGGCGATGAGATACCAGCGGCTGCCGTCAGCGCCGGTGCGCAGAATGCCGCCGGTCTCTCCCAGCAGTTCCAGCTGCCAGGTCAGCTGCACCGACGAGGGCATGGCCGAGTAGGCCAGCACGCCGGCGTCGGAAAACAGGGCAAAGGCACGCTCGCCGCCCGCATACCGGGACACCGCGGCGCCGTAGTCGGACAGGCGCAGCACCGGGTCGGCGTCGTAGGCCAGCAGCTCGGCCTGCAGGGCGCTGCGCTCCCGCAGCTGTTCGGTCTCGGCCTGGCGCTGCAATGCGTCCAGCGCGGTGCGGAAGTCCTGCCGGATCAGCAGCCAGCCCCCCAGCGACAGCACCAGTCCCAGCACCGGCAGCACCGCCAGCAGCAGTTTGTGGGAAAGTTTCATGGCGCGCCCTCCAGCTGGTAGCCGATGCGGTAGACCGTCCGGATATGCCCGGCCCAGCCCAGCTTTTTGCGCAGGCGCTGGATGTTCAGGTCCAGCACCCGGGTGTCGGTTTCGCTCTCGCCGCCCCAGACCCGCTCGTACAGCACATCCCGGTGCAGCACAATGCCCCGGTTGCGGATCAGGCAGACCAGCAGGTCAAATTCCCGCGGGGCCAGCGACACCGGCCGCCCGTTCTGGGTGACAGTGCGGGAGACCGGCTCCACCTCCACGTCAAAGGCTTTCAGGATATGGCTGCCCCGCCCGGTGCGGCGCAGCACCCCCTCCACCCGGGCCAGCAGCTCGGCGGGCTCGAAGGGCTTGACAATGTAGTCGTCGGCACCCATCCGCAGCCCCCGGACCCGGTCGGTCACCTCCCCCTTGGCGGTCAGAAAGATCACCGGCGTGCCGCTGTCCACCAGCTGGGGCATCAGGGTAAAGCCGTCAATGCCGGGCAGCATCACATCCAGCAGCACCAGGTCATAGAGATGCTCGTCCACCAGGCGGGAGGCCGTGATGCCGTCGGCGGCGGTCTCGATCCGGCGGCCCAGCGGTTTGAGGATCAGGCGGATCAGCTCCCGGATGGGCTGTTCGTCCTCGACAATCAGGATGGGGTTCATGGTGCGCTCCTTTTGGTATGGCAGCGCGGCGGTCAGGGCACCGCGCAGAGGTTACGTCAGTATTCTCATTTTACTATAAGATAAAACCAGAAATGTATCAATTGTGTTTCAACCGCCCCAGCCGGAAAAAAGATTATACATTTTATATTTTTATCCGAATTGTTTATTCTGTTGCCGTTGGAACCGACGAATTGACGGGTTTTGCAGCAGGCAGTACCAGTTTTGCAGCCGGTATGGACAGGGTGCCCGGCAAGCTGGTATAGTGAAAGCAACCTCCCTGCCCGCGGGCAGGAAAAACCTGAAAGGAGTATTCTGCCATGAAACGATCCCTGTGTTTTCTGCTTTGCGGCCTGCTGCTGGTAGCCGGCGCCGGCTGCTCCATCACCCCCGCCGACAGCCCGCAAGGCCTTTACCCGATGTCGGACACCGACACGGGGAACACTGTCACACCGGAACCGACGCCTGAGCCGACGCCGGAACCCACCCCTTTGGATCTGGAGGTGCCGGTGGAGCTGCGCGGCAGCGAAACCGACCTGGACGGCAACACCATCATTCTCCGCCAGGCAAACTTCTTTGATGCGCAGGGAAATCTGACCCGGAGCGACCATTATATCGACGAAGTGCTTGACAATTATGATGTATATTTCTATGACGATCAGGGCAACTGCACCCAGGCGGAGTATTACCGTGCCGACGGTACCCTGAGCAGACGGGTCGAGTACGACACCGACGGCAATCCTGTGAAAGAGGTGGCTTATATCATAGACCCGCAGGCCAGCAATAACGGCGCCAACATTCTGGGCCGCATCACAACAACCACCGAATACGATGCCCAGGGCCGCCCCTCCACCGTCACCCAAACCGACGAGCGAGTGGATCCCTCCAGCACCAAAATTGGCACCTATACCTACAACGAGGATACCCACACCTCCGAGCTGCGGTTTGACAATGACCCGGATGCCTATGTCTGCTACACCTACGATGAACAGTGGCGGCTGATCTCCATCGGTACCTTTGATGAAACCGGCACCGTGTCGTCGGAATCCTTCCAATATGATGCCTACGGCAATGTGGTCAGCGACACCATCAGCAGCAAAGACAGTATTTTCCAGCAGACCACCAACACCTGCCTTTACGACGAAAACGGGTACCAGCTGGCCCGGAAAACTGTTTCCGTCACCCCGGACGGACGCTCCACCACCGGCTCGCTGGACGACTACACGCTGCTGCCCCTGTCCGAGGCGCTGGCCGCCCAGGAAAACGGCTGATTGCCCGGCGTCTCAGCCCTGACCAATTTTCCAAAACCCCGAGATACAAAAAGCCCCCGGCAGCATGAACCGCCCCAGATTGTGCAGACAGCACAAAAAGAGCCCCTGGGCAGGAATATTCAGTTTTAGCAGGAGTGGCGCAGCGTCAGCGGCGCTACTCCT
>CAJFMB010000039.1 GCA_904390925.1 uncultured Subdoligranulum sp. | reverse complement strand
CAGAAAGTATTGGGTTGCATCCAAAGCACACCCGCCGATTTCACCCAATACGACGATGACCTGGTCCGACGAATCGTGGAACAGGTCATCGTATACTCGAAAGAGAAGGTTGTGGTGAAGTTTGTGGGTGGGTATAGTATGTGTACAAAGCTCTGAGTGAGTATGTATAGCACACGGGATATTAATATTTCTTATAAGAGTTAAACAGTCGAAATATTATATGGTATTGGTAGAGGCGATATCAGCCTTATACATGATACGTTCCTTAAAACCGGTGGCTTTACTAATGCTAATTTTCTCTTTGCACGCGACACCAGTTAAGCCTTTAACGGTAATATATAGGCACATATCGAAGCAGCCTACGGCTTTAATGTCTTCGTGTTCCCAAAAGTCTTTGTAAATCAAGGAATCGAAAAGGATCTGAATAGTGATTTCTTGCGTTTGATCTGGCAAAAGTAGCCAACTAATGTACTTGGAATCACTTTTTCCTTTGCATGAGATAACACTCGTAGTCGCATTATCGTAATTAATGCCTGGAAATTCTATACAGTCAATGCTAATCTGGCTTATAGCGCAGTCTGATATATTTCGGAGCAATATCTTTATGGATTTAAGATATCTGTCTTGTGCTTGGTTTGTGTGTGAGAATATGACATTTACAATAGTGTATCGGTTTTTAGGAGTTACTTTATCTATGACCTCTACTGTTTGGGCTTTATCTGGAGAATAGACCTTGGACGTTGTGCTTGAATTATAGATATTGACGCTATCCAAGCCGATTAGCGGGAGCATTTTCTGGGCATTTACTTTTTGTAAAAAATTGTTTTCCTGACTCAGCTGTTCATTGACGTGATTTGATTGCTCTGCTTGGTAAACTGTAATGGCACCAAGTATGAGTGTACCAATAAAGGCTTCAAATGCAGACATATATGACAATAAGTCACCCACTGACAACTCCGCAGAAATGCAAGTAAAGCTAGTATGCCACCTGAAAAGAAAGTAGACAACGATTAGCGGAAATAAAAAAAGCAACAAACAGATCAAGAGCGAAAGAAACTTATGCTTAATTAAACAACCGAAAATGAATTTCAATTTTTGTCCTCCAACAAATAATAAAATGGAGCTGAATGCACATATTCACATAGCAACGGTAACAAAGGAAATGGTTGGCGATGCACATTCAAAACTTATCGACTTGCTTATAAATGGCCATGATGCTATACTGTATAAATAAAAAGAATCGCTTGCACGATTAAAAATATGTTAATTGTGACAAAACATATAAGGGCTAAGGTGATAAGAGTAGAAATTACGAAAGCATTAACAAAGGCCAAATGCGTGCTTACATTTTATGATAAAATCAGGCTGTTGGCAAGATGCCCTTTATTGATTTCGCCATTCGAATCTGCGCGAACGATATCTAGCTGGAGGTGAGGTTTTGAAGGGAGAACAATATGCTAAGTGAATGGCTCTATGGAGAATTATAATTGTATCTGGCTGTAAGTGCATAGGTTATTATCTCCAAACAAAAATTGCGCAAAGATGCTCTTGTTCATTTCGTGAGAAAGGGTGAATTTGAAAATGAAAGGTATTATAAAGAATATATCTAAAGTGTTCTCCAATGCCATAAATCGTATGGAAATCGTCATATTACTGTCGTTTGTTGTGACAGTAATATTTGCTGTCGCAGAAACCATGATTATTCTCAAAGGGGCAATCACAACGGATCTGCAACGAATAGATGCCTTACAAAGTTTAACTCTAACAATAACGGGGACAGCGGTCGCAATAGTCAGTCTTGTGACATGTTTGATAGGGATCAACCGTGAACGAAAGCTAAAAGAACTGGAAGGAAAACTAAGTGAGGCAGAAGAATCATTGACAGTTTTACACAGGAATGAGCAAATATATGAAATCTATTTGCTAGATGATGATGCATTCTTTGAATTAAAAACTAATCGGCTGGCATTACTCATAGACGATAAAGCGTCTATTGAAACCAATTCTCACATTTATATCATCCTGCTGCAATTATATTGGAACCAAGCAAACAAGTTACCAGATTCTGAATATCGTGTTTCTCTATTGAGACAAGTTATTTATTATGGCCAACAAATGACCGCTGGAGGACAGATATTTGATACAAACTTGATCTTGAAATACACGGTCCTTTACCATCTTGCAAGAGCAAATCTGCTTCTTGGACAGTATTTTTGCTCGCGCCAACCACAAAAGGCAAAAAGATATCTGGCAGATGCGTTACAAAACTTCGATAAAGCTGAACCGTTAGTTAAGGATGTAGAACGTAAGGGCGCATATTATTACTATTGCGGATTGGCTTACTTTTGGAATTACAAATGCAAAACCTTTTTGGCGGTGGGAAAAGAAGAATTGGTGCAGGAACTTATGCAATCAATTGTGGCCTACGAAAGTTCAATAGCAAATAACTATAATACATATAATGTAAATAATAATATGGGAGTTGCATATATGCAGCTTGCCACTTTGGATATAAATCCAAACGACAAAGAGCAACATTTAAATTCAGCAAAGAAATGCTTTGACAAGGCAAACAATATCAACCCAAATCAACATTTGACATATGTTAATTTGGCAGATATCGAAATCAGAAAGATGCGAGAAAAACTTGAAGTCGAAACAGACCCAATAAGAATTGGCAAAACAATAGATTGCAATATCCGTAAGAATAAGATGTCTTTCTTGCACAATTTATCTGAAGTATTAATGTGTGCCCAAAATGCGGTAGGCAAACTAAACCGAGCAAAAGAAATAAAGCCGATGTTTCCAAACGTCCATTATAAAAAGGCTCAGATTTTTTGCCTGTTATTGGCGATATGTTATGCTATGCAAAACGAGACAAGTGTTGATGAAAAAGATAACTATGTAGAGAAGATTGCTTCGATTTTGCCAAGAGCAGATGGGCAAAAAGAAATTGAGAATGTGATAGCGCAGCTGAAAAAACAAGTTGAGGAAGAACTGGAAGTTGCAAGTTCTAGTTCCTCTTTGCACACGTTGGGGTTACTGTTCATAAAAAGAAATTACTATGACATTTGCTATTATTTCACCGGCGAGGATAATTATAAAACTAAGATGTGGGAAGCCAATGTCGTTATTGGTGATAAATCAGTAAATGATAAAGAGCGGTGGGAACAATTGTTTAGCGTCGATAATCCGAGGAGCAAGAATTAATGTAATTGCAAAATGACACAAATTTAACATTAAGTGATTACTACAAAGGCGGCATTTTTTCCGTTCACAGCCCCAGAGTATATTTTCGGCCACTTCAGGAGAAATCAGATGCAGTTCATCATCATGAAAAACAAACTGGTATTCTGCATTTTGATAATTTAAGGAGCCGGTGTAGACATTGATACTCATTCTAAATTCACCATACGCTTTCTTTAGACCCTGCGGTAGAAGCTGCGTGCTTTGAAACTATTATAGCACTCAAATCAAAGACGAAGCAAATCGAGAAAAGATAATGCAGGTTTATGATAAGAAAGCAATGAGAGTGAAAATAATGACGTACAAATGAAGGAAATTTGCGTTATCCAAATTGACCACCCTGGACAAAAAGAAGAGGTCGTTTTGATAACGACCTCTTCTTTTTTTGTGCTTTTGAGATGGTCAAGGCCTCTCTCGAAATGCCTTCCAGGGCAACCCGGTGTCACATCCGATTGACTGTCTGCAGGGCCGGCGACTGGGCGGTGAACTGGTCTTTCGGGATCAGGCTGTATCCGTAGATCTGGTTTTGCAGGGTTGTGGTGGTGCCGTCACCCAGGGGCACCTCGGCATTTTCGTAGCGGATCTCCGTCATGGCCAGATAGCAGGTCTCGTTTTCGGCAAGTACGGTGGCCCCCAGGGAATCCTTCCCGTCCTGCTGCGTCAGGCAGATATCCGACCGGGAAATACAGTTGGTTTTGGCATCCACCAGAATCTGGTATCCATGCCCCTGCGACGCATCCCAGCAGGGAATGAACAGGACATCCCCCACCACATAAGGGTTGTCGGTCTGCTGAAAGGCGCCGCCGGCCGCGTCGGCCAGCGAAAGGGTGCTTTCTACCTGGCCCAGCCCGTCACAGAAAGCCACGGTGTGTTCGCCATTGGGGGAATAATACAAAAGCGTTGTTCCGGCCATGTAGGGCTCCGCGTATTGGTTGTCATCCGGGCACAGGTCCGCCAGATTGTTCAATGTGCCGGTACTCGGGTCCAAAGTTGCTAGCGTGTGCGTGGTGCTGCCCATATCTCCCGCTGAGTTGATTTTGTCTGGATCATAGCCTATGACATGGAAATAGAAAAGACCATCCCGGCAGCCGATCAGTTTGTAATAGTTGTTCCCGGGCAGGCTGGCGAGGCTTTTGGCGTCTCCCCCTGCTTCCGGAAGCTGCAGCACCTCCACCGCGTCAGGGGTCTGTTCCAGCAGATACAGGCAGCTTTCGCCGCCCACCGCATACATCATCAGAGTTCCGCCTCCGGTGCTCTGGTAGATCTGCATACGGTCGCTTCCGTCCAGATTCATGCGGTAGACGGCAGCTGCACTCAGTGCATCGGATTCACCACTTCCGGAGGAACCGGAGCGGATGAAGTACAGATGGTCATGAAACAGAAACATCCGGTAATCCCCGATAATGGAATCCAGATAGGCTGTGTCGCTGTCATCGGTGTGGCTGCTGTTTACCTGAGTGGACAGGGGAAGGTCCACGGCACTGGCATAATCCACATAGCGGATCATTCCGGTAAGGCTGTTTGTGGTGCCGGGTTCCACGTAGTAGTAGCCGTCCTGTGTGGATACACCCAAGGGAAAGGCGCGGTCCGGAATCAGCATGGTAAGATGCTCTGTGCCGGCAGCCGGCGGAGCTTGTACAGGGGCTGCAAGGCATCCGGATAACAGGCAGCAGGCGGCTGTACATGCCGTAAACGCCAGCAATCTTTTTATCTTTTTCATACAATGCACCTCGACTTCTTTCTCTTGTCAGGCAGGTACCCTGGATGGGGTATCTGCCTTTTTTGTGTATCTTTAGCCTATCAGAGCAATGTATCCAAATCGTAACACCGCTGAGGCTGAACAATGCGCGCCATGCACCGGGAGGGGAGTGGAATATTTCAGGAAAAGGCGCAGATATCCGGACTGCAACCAGAACCTTGAATGCCGGATGATCCGGGCGGCGGCAGAAAATGCTCAAATGGGGAAGGACAGCATTTCTGATGTTATCTTTTGTAAAACAAGTAACCAAGGGGCACGGATTCTCAGCAACAAAAAAGAATAGTAACTTAACTTTTGTTAATTAGAATTAAGAGAAAATCGTAAAACAAGCGGTCAAAATCCCGGCAAAAACCAGGATTTTTGAAAAATAAAATATGAAAAAATTGGCCCGCCAAGGAAATACATTGATCATAAAAATATATGGACAATTATGCCATAAAACCGCACCAAAACAGAAGACTCAGACTTTGGACAAACCATTGGGGCAGTGTGCAACAACGAAAATAAGAAATCAGAAAAAAAGACAATGAAAAAAATGAGAGCATGCTTCATATAATGAAAAATAAAGATACTTATTTTTTTATGCAAAATGACTGACCAGTTAACATGTACTTAGACAATGCTCCAAAGTTCACAGAATTTTCAAAAATATTGTTGAATATTTTCATTTCTGTAATATAATGGCAGCAATGCGACCCCCGCCGGGTCTGGGCAAAGGGCAAAACCGATGAACGCATGGGTCCGGCCACGACAGGAAAGGAAGTTAACAAATGAAAACAAGAAGTTGGAAACGCTTCGGCTCTTGTTTGCTGGCATTGTCTGTGGTACTGTCCAGTACCGTGCTGCCGGCAAACGCCGCGACGCCCGGCAAGGACGGTTCTGCGGAAATGAACGAAGCGTATGCCGCGCATGAGTCCCTGATGCCGATCGGCCCCTCCTTCAGTGTGGCTACCCTTCTGGAATGGACGCCGGAATCCGACCCTGACGCCCGCTACAGCCGCGCCAGCATTCCCCTTGCGGACCGTAAGGGCGGCTTTGTGGTGAACCCGAAGGCCAACCCGGAGGCAAAGCTGATGCTCTGCTCTCTGGCAAACTCCGCGCATGACACCACCAGCGCCCAGGGCACCGAAAACTTCATGAGCTGGTCCTTCAACTACTGGCAGTACACCGATTCTTTTGTGTACTGGTCCGGTTCCGAGGAAGGCCTGATCTGCCTGCCCACCGGTGAGTTCACCGACGCAGCGCACACCAATGGCGTTCCGGTTGTGGCAACGCTGGGCTTCCCCTGGGGCTCCGGCGCAGGCTATGCCGATGAAGTCAGCCAGTTCTGCCAGAAGGCAGAGGACGGAAGCTTCCCTGTGGCTGACAAGATGCTGGAGCTGATGGATTACTACGGCTTTGACGGGTATTTCTTCAACCAGGAATCCTACGGCTGTAATTCCGAGATCGCCAGCCGCCTGGATGAGATGATCCGCTACATGCGTGCCAAGTGCCCGGATATCCTGATCAGCTGGTATGACTCGATGGTCCCCAGCGGCAACGTTTCTTACCAGAATGCAGTCAACAGCACGAATCAGCGCTGGATGGAGCGCAGTGCCGACGGTTCTGTGGGTGTCAATGAGTTCTTCATGAACTACAACTGGTACGACACCCAGGTCAGCACCACCATCCAGACGATGAAGTCCATCGACCGCAGCCCCTTCGATGCCTTTGCAGGTCTGGATGTGCAGCAGAACGGTATGAATACGCCCTTCCGGGATGAATTGCTGCTGGACGAGGACGGCAAGCTGAAACTGTCCATTGCACTGTACTGCCCCAACTCCACGCTGGGCAACTCCAAGGACGGCGCACAGTTCCACGAGGTCGAGCAGGACTTCTACGTCAACTCCGCATCCGATCCCCGGGTAGAGGTTGCAGATGCTTCCTCTTCCACCTGGCTGGGTATGTCCCGCTTCTTCGCGGACAAAACCCCCATCCTGAGCGCTCCCTTTGTGACCAACTTCAACTCCGGCCACGGCACCGGCTACTATGTGGACGGTGAACTCTCCCGCAACGGCGAGTGGAGCTACCAGTCGGTGCAGGATATCATGCCCACCTGGACCTGGATCATCGATTCCGAGGGTTCCAAGCTGGACGGCGGCTATGATTTCACCGACGCTTACAACGGCGGCACCTCCATCAAGTTCTACGGCAATCTGGATGCCAATGCCGCCAACGACATCATGCTGTACAGCACTGATGTGGCGGTGACCGACGGCATGACCCTGAGCCTGACCGCCAAGAATGACGACGGCAAGGCCAAGCTGGTTGCCTACTACGGTGATGAGAGCACCGCCAGCTACGAGGACTGCGAGCAGGTCGCCTACGACCTGACCTCCGGCGCGGCTGACCAGTGGAATACCACCAGGGTGGACATTTCCGATCATGCAGGCAAGACGCTGTACGCCCTTGGCCTGAAGGTGGAAAGCGACACGGCTGTGACCGACTACCAGATCAATCTGGGCCAGCTGGCCATTCTGGACCAGGACCGCAGCGCCCTGTCCGGCCCCGCTTCTGTGACCCTGGACGAGATTTTGTACCACAACGCCTATGAGGCGGAAGCCCGGATTTTCTGGGATGCCGTGGATGGCGCTGCTTCCTACGAGATCTACAAGGTCAACGCGGACGGTTCCTCCAACCTGATTATGGAGACCCCCAACACTGCCTTCTATCTGCCCAGCCTGTCCCGTAACTTCGACGAGGAAGATGTGACCCTGAAGGTCGTCCCCATCAACGCCAATGGTGTCCGCGGTGAGGGCAAGAATCTGGTGATCGACTGGCTGTACGACAACGACGACTCCGAAGTTTACGAAGAGCAGGAGTTCGAGAACGTCTGCCTGGGCGCAGAAGTGACCGACGTTTCCTTCGAGAACGAGAGTGAGCCTGCTTCCAAGGCCATCGACGGCACCTCTCTGAATGGCTCCAAGTGGTGCGCCACCAACATGTCCACCGGTTACATGGACATTGACATTGGCCACGAGGTGACGGTCCGCCGCTGGCGCGTGGAGCATGCCGAGTACGGTGGTGAATCCAAGGAAATGAACACCATCGACTTTGCACTGGAATACAAGAATTCCGACGGTGAATGGGTGCAGGCAAAGCGCATCCAGAACAATACCGATGCCGTGACCGACGTTCTGCTGGACGAGCCCGTGACCGCACAGGAATGGCGCCTGCGGGTGTATGATGACGGTTCCTCCCCCTGGGGCGGCATCCGCATCTACGAGTGGCAGATGTTCGAGACTGCCGAGTTCCCCCAGACGGAGCCGGTGTCCATCCAGTTTGCCGCCGCAGAGAACGGCACTGGCGCCAACGATACCTTTACGCTGAAGAACGTGCCTGTGGGTCAGACTGTCACGGTCTACACCAAGTCCGGCAGCGAGTATACCAAGATCGGCGAGGCGGCTGCAGAGAACAGCACCGTCACCATCACCGGCCTTAACTTTGGCACGGCGGAAGCAGGCCGTGTCTACTACACCACCACCGCCGCAGGCGCAGAGGAAAGCATCAAGCTGAGCGCCCGCTTTGAGGCGGAGAACGCCGAGAAGTCCCAGCCCGCAACCAATGTGGAATTTGCTTCCTATTCTCAGCCCGGGTCTGTCAGCTCCTCCAACGGCAGCGACATCTTCATCTCCCTGACGGTGAATGACCTGAGCGAGGGCGACGTGGTCTACGTGTATGAGGCACAGCCCCTGACCCGTTCTGCCACCAGCAATTACATCAAGGCATCCCTCCCGGTGGCTGCGGGCGAAAGCTCTGTGACCATCCACGGCATCCGTGTGCCCCGTGCCGGCAGCACGCTGGAACTGCAGGTCAAGCGCACCGGCAAGCTGATCTCCGACAAGTACACGGTGGAAACCCCTGCCTTCCCGGAGCCCACTGCAAGCCTGGACCTGAATGCCTTCAACGCGGAGGGTGAGTCCCTGACCGGTGCGGTGTACGGCATCTACAATGCGGACGGCGAAAAGATCGGCACAGTGGACACCGAGACCAATGCCACGGTGAACCTGGGCTCCTACACGCTGAAGTGCGAGACTGCCCCCGAGGGCTACCGCGTCAGCAACACCGAGGCCAAGATCCTGGCCGTGACCGAGGGCAAGACCTACGCTGTTAATGTGGTGCTGGAGAGCAGCTCCACCGAGCCCACTGTGACCAGCGTGACGGTGACTCCCGCCACCGCATCTGTGGACAAGGGCGCCACCAAACAGTTTGCCGCCATCGTTTCCGGTGAAAATGACCCGGATCAGTCGGTTACCTGGAGCGTGACCGGCGCAACCTCCGCTTCCACTACCGTGGATTCCACCGGCCTGCTGACCGTCGGCGAGGACGAGACCGCTGAAACCCTGACGGTGGTTGCCACCTCCGTTTTGAATCCTGAAAAGACCGGTACCGCCACTGTGGCTGTCACCGAACCCATGGGTGAGCTGGAACTGGTTTCCCGGAATGCAACGATTCTTGCCACCAACAGCAACAATGTCGGCACTGCGCAGGGCCCCGAAAAGCTGTTTGACGGCATGAAGACCAACCCCGATACCGACAAGTGGTGTGAAGACGGCGACAACCTGTGGGTTGCCTTTGACATCGGCGAAGAGCGCAATGTGCAGCAGCTGGTTGTCTCCCATGCCGGTGTGGCAGAAACTCCCACCGCTGGCAGCGGCAGCATGAACACTGCCAACTACGAGTTCTATGTGCTGGACGAGAGCAAGGTCTCTGTGGATGAGCTGCTGGCCATGGATGCCGAGGCACGCAAGGCCCTGCTGGAGAACAGCGACAACTGGAAGCAGATTGCCGCAACTACCGACAACGTGGAGAACATCACCACCAACACCTTTGATGAGACCGGCCGGATCTTCAAGCTGAACATCAGCCGTCCCGATACCACCGGCGGGGCAGCCTGCGTCCGCATCTACGAGGCAGAGCTCTACGCCACTGCTGAGTCCGCCCCCGAACCGGTCGAAGTGGACAAGACCGCTCTGAACCTGCAGATCACCGAGGCAACCGCCCTGCAGCAGGAGGATTACACCACCGCCAGCTGGACTGCCTTTGCCGCCGCACTGGCGGATGCCCAGAGCGTTTCCGCCGCTGAGGATGCAACCCAGGAGACTGTCAACGCCGCCACTGCCGCACTGAAGACCGCCATGGACGCCCTGGTGGCCCGTGCCGACAACACCAACCTGGTTGCTGCCATCGACAGCGCCAAGGAACTGAACGGGGAAGATTACCTGCCGGATTCCTGGACTGCTGTTGTCAATGCCCTGGCTGAGGCCGAGGCGGTTGCCGCCAACCCGGATGCCAGCGCCGAGGAGATCGAGACTGCCCGTGCCAATCTGGAAAAAGCAGTCCTGGCCCTGGTGGCCCGTGCGGATATGACCGCCCTCAATGATGCCATTGCCAAGGTTGAGGCTATGGATCAGAACAGCTATACGGCAGCGTCCTGGAAGCTGGTTGCCGAGAAACTGGAAGCCGCCAAGACGGTTGCCAGCAACCCGAATGCCAGCCAGCAGACTGTGGACACCGCAGTGCTGAATCTGCAGGCTGTGGTTGCCGCTCTGGAAAAGGCCGGTGATACCACTGAGCTGAACGCCCTGATTCAGGAAACCAAGAAGATGGACCTGAGCAAGTACACGACGGACAGCGCTGCTGCCATCCGCCAGGCTGTTTCCGACGCAGAGGCTGCCGTTGCGGGCCGTGCCAGCGCCGAGGATCTGAAGGCCGCCCTGGATGCACTGAAGAAGGCTGTGGACTCCGCTTCCACCAAGCCGATTACTCCGTCCACCGCCAAGCCTGCGACCCCGACTGCCAAGCCGGACGAGCATCCCGACATTGCCCAGGGCATCCAGAACGGAACCTGGGGCGGCGCACCCACCGCAACCCCCAACAGCGGCGCCGGTTCTTCCGCAGCGTCCAACGGCAATGCCGTGAACACGGTCCCGCAGACGAGCGACAATCTGCCGTTTGCCATGCTGGTGATTCTGGCTTGCGTGGCCGCCGGTGGCCTGGGTGTGGTGCTCTACGCCAAAAAGCGCAGCAAGGACCGCTAAACCATCCCGCAGCACTTTACCGCTGAAATAGTTTCCCCCAAAATTGCCCCCGGAGGATTTCCCTTCTCCGGGGGCAATTTTTTGGCGATGAAAAAGGGGAGAAAAAATTATTTTTTTACATTTGTACAAAAACGGTGCAAGTTGCGCTGTGGTATGGTACAATAAATAAGGGAAATCGCAGGCTCAGCCCCCGAACCTGCGCACGCATTGACCGTTTTCCCAGACGGCCGGAACAAAGGAGTTCGCTTATGCCGTTGACTTTTCCTCAGATGCCGGATAAACTTACGGCCAATGAAACTACCATCCTCGAATATCTAAACCGGAACAGCAATGCCTTCCTTTTTCTGAATATTGCCCAGCTGGCTGCCGCGCTGGATGTTTCGGAGGCAACCATTTCCCGTTTTGCCCGGCATGTGGGATGCCGGGATTTCAAAAATCTGAAACAAGTGGTTCTGGGCCAGGTGGAACAGCCCGGCCCGGTTCAGAAGAAAACGGCAGTTTCCGCCGGGGAGGAGGACAAACTGCTGTCCTGCTTTTTGGAACAGCAGAAATATTGTCTGGAAAGAACGCTGGAACTGCTGGACAGGACGCAGTTTGAGCAGGCGGCACAGGCCGTTGCCGACGCCAGGCGGGTGTATGTGTATGCCAAAAACGGCAGCCGCTCCATGGCAGAGCTGCTGACATTCCGGCTTTGGCGGATCGGGGTGGATATTCACCGTCTGTCCGCCGGCGGCAGCGAACTGCTGGAAGGCCTTGCCACGGCGGGCCCCGAGGACCTGGTGGTGGTGTTCAGCTTTTCCAGGCTGACGCCTGTCAGCGGTTCCATACTGGACCTGGCTGCCCAAACAAAGTACAAAACGCTGCTGTTTACCGGCCGCGTCACGCCGGATCAGGGGCACCGGGCGGATTACCGGCTGTTTGTCTACCGGGGGGAGGAAACCGAGTACCATTCCATGGCGGCACCCGCTGCGTTGGTGGATGCCCTGGTGCTGGAGGTATCGGCCCGGCTTGGCCCAAAGGCGGCCGAACAGCTGGAACGGTTGCGCAGTCTGAAAAAACATTACAACAAACGCTGATGGGGCGGGGCAATGCCCCATCAGGTCCCGGCGCTGTCTCTCTGCCTGGCGGAGGGACGGCGCCTTTTCTGTTCCGACTGCCCACGGCCGGGAAAACACTGCACCTTCCCGGCGGGAATAGACCTCTTTTCTGAATTGCGGTATACTGTCTGTAATATGGCAAGTGAGGAAGTGAGTCCATGAACATCCTTGTGGTGGAAAACGACCGTGCCCTGCTGGACCTTTTGCAGGCTGCCCTGTCACCCCGGTACGCCCTGACCCCGGCCGAAAGTTGTGCCCGGGCGGAAGTGTTGCTGGAATCGCAGCCCTTTGACCTGATCCTGCTGGACATTCAGCTGCCGGACGGCAGCGGCTTTGCCTTCTGCCAGGCACTCAAAACCCGGCCGCACCCGCCGGTTCTGATGCTGACCGTCTTTGACGACGAAGCCAGCACCCTGCGGGGCTTTGAAAGCGGCGCCGACGACTATGTGACCAAACCCTTTTCCGCGCGGATCCTTCAGGCCCGGATTCAGGCGCTGCTCCGCAGGGCTGGCGGGGCGGAACGGCTGTACAGCGGGCAACTGCTGTTTGATCTGGACCGGCATCTGGTCACCCGGGCGGGGGAGGAAGTGCATCTTCTTCCCACCGAGTACAGTCCGGCGGAACTGTTGATCCGGCAGCGGGGCGCCCTTGTCACCCGCGAAACCCTGCTGGCCCGCCTGTGGGATGACCGCAATCTGTTTGTGGAGGAAAACACCCTGACCGTCAATATCAGCCGCCTGCGCAAAAAGCTGGGCAGCTGGCAGGGACAGCCCTACATTGTTACCCAGCGCAGTTTTGGCTATCGCTGGGGTGTGGAGGTGGAGGATGCCGATGCGGACCACTGATTCTGCCCTGCTGCGGCGCTTTTTCTCTGCGGCATTGGTTTTGCTGGTTCTGGTGGGCCTGGCGGCGCTGTTTCTTTTCTGCGGCGACGGGGCGCTGGCACTTCTCGGCACGGCACAGCTGGCCGGACAGCCGGATGCCGTCAGCAGGGCCCTGCAAAGTTCCCCGGCGGAGCTTCAGGCGCTGGGCTGGCAGCCGGAGGACCTGGAATTGTCGATGGAGGACACCATCGCCGAACTGCGCGCGCTCTGGCAGGCAAGGGGGCTGCATCTCCGCCTGGATTCCCCCGACAGCGGGGAAGTCCATACCGTCCTCTGTGATGCCTTCTGGCTGGGCGAGGCGCTGGGCGATATCCTGAAAAACTGCATCGAGCAGACCCCTGCCGGCGGCAAAATTCTCTGCCGGGTCGAGTATGACCCGGCCCGGACCAGGATACTGGTACAGGACCCCGGCAGCTTCCTGCCGGAAAACACCGATATCTTTGCCCGCTACGCCACCACCCGGGCCGGCGGGGTTGGCATCGGGCTGTATCTGGCCCGGCAGATCGCCGCCGCCCACTTTGGCACCATGACCGCACGCAATCTGCCCGACGGCTGTGAATTCTGCCTGACACTGCCGGTTTTGCAGGGCGGCGCACCCTATCGGGACGGAGTGACCGCTGTCACGGAACTGTAAGGTTTGTATGCTATCCTTTCAGACAAGGAGGTGGAACCTTATGGATATTATTTCGGTGAAAGGTCTGTGCAAGACCTACGGCAGCGGCACGGCACAGGTGAAAGCGCTGCGGGGCGTGGACCTGGACATTGCGGCGGGCAGTTTTACCGCCATCATCGGGCGCAGCGGCTCCGGAAAAACCACGTTGCTGCGGATTCTAGGCGGACTGGAACGCCCCACATCCGGCAGCGTCATGGTCTGCGGCGACAATCTGGCCAAGCTGGACGACGACGCACTCTGCCGTCTGCGGCGGCGGAAAATCGGGTTTGTATTCCAGGACTTCCGGCTTCTGGACGATCTGACCGTCTGGGAAAATGTGCTTCTGCCGCTGACTCTGGACAAAGCGCAGCCTGACAAACCCTACCTGACCAACATTTTGCAGCTGCTTTTGCTGGGGGACAAGGCCAATGCCTTTCCCTCGGAACTTTCCGGCGGGGAAAAGCAGCGGGTTGCCATGGCGCGGGCCTACGCGGCCAAGCCGGCGCTGCTGCTGGCCGATGAGCCCACCGGCAACCTGGACCGCCGCACCGGCGAGGAGGTGATGCGACTGCTGCAGACTACCCAGCGGGAACTGCACCAGACCGTTGTGATGGTCACCCATGATCTGGAACTGGCCCGCCAGACCCAGCGCATTTTGCAGATCTCGGACGGCGTCATCGTCGCCGACGCGGGGAGGGACGTGCCATGAAACAACGGACATCCTCACGGCGCCGGCGCGGGCAGATCATCCAGAACCAGCATAAACTTTTGGCCACCCTGGCACTGACCTTTGTGCTGCTGTGGGTGGGCACCATTGCCCAGCAGGCGCTGCAGCTGTGGGCGCAGCAACAGCGCCTGGATCACTATGGCAGCTGGCAGGCCGCGCTGTATGATACAAACCCCGGCCTGAACGGCGAATTGCTGCAACACCAAAACCTGGATGCGATCGGCCAGATGACCGACTGCGGCGAGATCGTCAACTCCGCCGGCCTGACACTGGCCCGGGTGGGGTCCTTGGATGATACCGCTAAACAACTCAGTCGGCTTGCCTTTGTTGCGGGCAGCTATCCCCGGGCGGACGATGAGATCGCCCTGGAGATGAGCGTGCTGGCAGGGCTGGGCTACTCGTTTGACGTGGGGCAGCAGATCGCGCTGCCCATCACCTTTACCGACAGTCAGGGGCAGCAGGAAACACAGACGTACCAATTTACGCTGTGTGGTGTGCTGCGCAGCTTTTCGGCCGGGTGGAACGCGGCCGATGCGGGGCCGGTCAGCGGCATCGTCAGCCAGGGCTTTGTGGATGCTGCCCCCGGCGTGCGCAGCTATGTGGAGCTTGTCCACGGCAATTACGCTCGCGTGCAGGATGCCAGTGAGCTGAGCGCACTGCTCTCGCCGGACGGTGCCTTCGTCTTAAACAGCAATGCCTATCCGGGGTGGCAGTGGGATCTGGAATCGCTGATGGAAAACGGCCTGCTGGTGATTTTGGCTGTGATCCTCGGCCTGTTTCTGGTGGCGTGCAGCATCGTCACCTGGCTGTGGGGCAACCGGCAGCGGCTGCAAATTTGCAGTGATGTGGGCGCCACCCGGCGTCAGCTGCGGCGCAGCCTGTCCAATCGGTATGTCCGCGCGGCCAGGCAGACGTTTGTATGGATCAGCCTGCCCGCGGCAGTGCTGGTGCTGGCCGGCTTTGCGGCGCTGTGCCTGGCGGGTATTGAAATCACTCTGTTTACCCTGCTGCCGGCCCTGGCGCTGCCTGCCATCCTGTGCGGGGCGCTGGCTTTGGCGGGGGGGTGCGTTTTGCAGCTTTGCAGCCGCACCGGCATTGTCTGGGCAAAAGTGGGGCAGGCCGCCGCCCGCCCCGGCAAGGCGGCCCTGCGCCGTCCGGTAACCAGCCTGGCCGCGCTGGCCCGCCGGCGCGCCTTGGCCCGGCCCAAACAGCGGATGGCGGCGCTTGGCATGGACATTGCCTTTTGCGTGTTCGCCTTTGCGCTGGTGCTGGCGGGCGGCAGCGCCGTGGCCTCGGCGAACGACCAGGACATTGCCTGGCCATACAGCTTTACCTGGGCGGCTTCGGACCCCGCCAGCGGATTTGACAGCGAGGGCGTGGAACAGCTTGCCCGGGTGGAGGGCGTCAGCCGCGTGGTTGCCGCCTCCAGCCCGGCAGGAAGCTGGCCGGTCTACACCGTCACCGGTGTGGACTACGAACAGCAGACCCTGACTTGGGACGGCATCGAACAGTCCGGCAGCCCGCTGGTGCTGGACGGCGCTATCCAGGATGTATCGGTATACGGCTTTGCGGACGAAGCTGTCTTGCAGGATCTGGCCGCGCTGGCGGACGCGCCTGTATCAATGGGGGATTTGCGGCAGGGGCAGGCGCTGCTCCGGGTAGACGGCGGCACCGGCGGTACCCTGCAGCCGGGGGATATGGTGGAGATCAACACCCCGGGCGGCCCGGTCTCCGTCCAGGTGGCGGGTATCCTGACCTGCGAGCGCAGCCTGTTCAACCCGCAGACGGATCTGCTGGCCCGGTATAGCGCCGTCGGTACGGCCAGCGTGTTTTTCCTGAAACCGGAACTGGAGAGCCTATGGGGGGAAACGATGCTGTACAATGATGTCCGCGTTTACACCCAGCATCTGGACACCTTTGAACTGGCCAGCACCCTGGTCAGCCGTGTGCCGCACACCGGCGACATGATGTTTGACAACGTGCTGGAATCCAAGACCCAGCGCTGGCAGCAGGCCAACCGGCGGCTTTTGTTTTACGGCCTGGTGCTGGCAATGTTGCTGGCGCTATATGCCACGCTGCTCTACTACACCCGCAGCCTCTCTGCCGCCCGGGACCGGCGGGACCTGGCGCTGCTGCACGACCTTGGGGTGCCGGCGCGCAGCCTGCGGCGGCTGGCGGTTGTACGGGATGCCCGGCGGGTGCCGCTGATCCTGCTGGCGGGGTTCCTGATTTGGCTGGCAGGATATTTTGCCTATGTGATCGGCTTGAACTTGGTGCCCGCAACAAGGTGGTCCTGGCAGACGGTGTTGGATGCCGTGCAGCTAGTGGTCCGTACCTGGCCGTTTGGTGCCATCGCCGCCGTGCTGGCGCTGGTTGCCCTCTGCCCGCCGCTTGTCTGCCGTTACCAGTGCCGGAACGACCGCCTTGTCCCGTAAGGCAGATCCCGGCTGTTTGACATAGGCAAGCAATGGTATCATTTTGCGGTCAGACAAATTTCCCATACCGGCAGACGCCGTGTTCCGGCTTTTTCGGGGAACACGGCGTCTGCTTTTTATGCTGCCTGCCGCATTGCCAGATGCCGCCGGGTCCGGTATAATGGAGCCAACAAGAAAAAGGGGGATTGGTATGCTTCGAATTGCCATTGTCGAGGACGATCCCGAAGATCAGAACAGGCTGCAACAGATGCTGCAGCAGTTTGCCGACACCTGCCAGGAAAAATGTGCGGTGACGGTGTTCGGCGGCGGGGCGGAATTTCTCGGGAACTATCGCCCGGAATATGACCTGGTCCTGATGGATGTGGAGATGCCGGGCATGAACGGACTGGACACCGCGCGGGAACTGCGCACCCTGGATGCGTCGGTCATCCTCATCTTTATCACCAATATGGCCCAGTATGCCATCCGCGGGTATGAGGTGGACGCGCTGGACTATGTGCTCAAGCCGGTGAATTATTATTCCTTTGAACTCAAGATGAAAAAGGTCCGGCGTGTCCTCAACGAGCGGGAGGGCAGCAGTCTGGTGCTTTTTGTCAAGGGAGAGATGCGGCGCATCCCGGTCAAATCGATTCTGTACGTGGAGATCCGGGACCACAACCTCTGCTATCACACCGACGACGGGGACTTTTCCCTCACCGGCAGCATGAAAAAGCTGGAGGAGCAGCTGGCGCCCCATTCCTTTGCCCGCTGCAACAACTGCTATCTGGTCAACCTGATGCATGTCCGGACCGTCACGCCGGAACAGGTCTTTGTGGAAAACACGCCGCTGAAAATCAGCCGTCCCCGCCGCAAGGCGTTCATGGAGGCACTGTCGGCGTATTACGGAGGTGGCGGCAGATGAAGGCCCTGCTTCAGACACTGATGTCCTCCAACTATATTCTGGAAATGCTGGCGGCCTGTCTTTTGTTTGCCCTGCCGCTGAAAAAACGGCCCTGGCCCTGGCTGCGGTTTGGCTGCGGGGCGGCGGTCAGCTTTGCGGTGAGCGTTCTGGTGGGCAGACTGACGCCGCCGGGGATTGCGGAAGCGGCGATGGTGTACCTGGTCCAGCTGGTGGTTGTGGTGCTGCCCATCTGGCTGAGCTGTGATGTTTCGCTGGAGGATGCGGTCTATGGCACCATCTGTGCCTATGCGGTGCAGCACTTTTCCTCCTCGCTGTACATTCTGCTCTGTGTGGGCAGCGGCGCCACCCAGAATATCTGGCGGCTGCTGACACCGCAGACACTGCTGTTCTATTTCCTGGCCTATCTGCCGCCCTACCTGATCATGTACCGGCTGGTTGCCCGTCCGCTGGGCAAAACCGGCAGTTATCAGGCCAGCCTGTTCCGGGCAGGGGGCGTCACGGTGCTGGTGCTTCCGGCAGCGCTGTTCCTGAGCCTGGCTGCCAAGCTGCTGGGCAGTGGCAATGTCTCCTTTCTGGTCTGCCAGATCTATGCAATGCTGTGCAGCGTCTATGTGCTGTGGGTGCAGGTCAGTCAGCAGAAAGAGGTCCGTCTGCAGGCGGAAATGCAGGTGCAGAAGGCCCTGTGGGAGAAGGAAAAGGAACAGTATCAGGTGTCCCGGGATACCATCGAGGTGATCAACCGCAAATGCCATGACCTGAAACACCAGATGGCGGCGCTGCGCCACTGCAATGACCGCCAGCGGGAAGAATCGCTGAAGGAGATGGAGCAGGCAGCCCTGATCTATGACGCCGCCGTCCAGACCGGAAACGAGGTCCTGGACACCGTCCTGACCGAAAAGAGCCTGCTGTGTGAACACCGGCAGATTCAGTGGACCTGCATGGCGGACGGCAGGGGACTGGCCGCCATGAATCCGGTGGACCTCTATGCGCTGGTGGGCAATGCGCTGGACAATGCCATTGAATATGTCCAGAAGCTGCCCGACCCGAACAAGCGGGTCATCGGGGTCAGCATTTTCCGCAAGGACAATCTGACGGTTTTGCAGGTGGAAAATTACTGCGAGGAAGAACCGCAGTTTCAGGACGGCCTGCCGGTGACCACCAAACAGGACCGGACCGCCCACGGTTTTGGCATGAAGAGCATCCGCCAGACGGCGGAAAAATACGGCGGTTCGCTGTCGGTCCGGGTGGAGGACCATGTTTTTCTTCTTTGCATCGTCATCCCCGCGCTCCAACCCCCGCCGCCCGAGTCCAATCACTAAAAGACAAAAACAGACAAAGCTCCTCCCGGTGCGTGAACCGAACCAGTAAAAACGGACAATAGACAAAGTACCCCCTGATGTAGGAAAATGAAAGTACTACATCAGGGGGTATTACTATGGGTAAAAGAAA
>CAJFMB010000038.1 GCA_904390925.1 uncultured Subdoligranulum sp. | reverse complement strand
GTGTATTTCCTTCGTGACATACGAACACCCCCTGTATAGGTTTATTGTCCTACACAGGGGGCGTTTTGTCTATTGTCCGTTTTTACTGGTTCGGTTCAGCAACCCTGCCGGGGACTTTTGGGGTTCGGTTACAGCAGCGCCAGCATCTGGGCGGCGTTGTCGTCCGGCTTGACCTTGGGCAGCGCAGCGGCAATGACGCCGTTCTCGTCAATCAGGTAGGTGGAGCGCACCACGCCCATGCTCACCTTGCCGTAGAGTTTTTTCTCCTTCCAGACATCGTAGAGCTGGAGCACGGCGGTCTCCGGGTCGGAGAGCAGCACAAAGGGCAGCTCGTACTTGGCGGCAAACTTCTGGTGGCTGGCGGTGCTGTCCTTGCTGACGCCGATGACCACCGCGTTTTTGTCGGTGAAGTCCTGGTTGGCCTTTGCAAAGGCGCAGGCCTGCCGGGTGCAGCCGGGGGTGTTGTCCCGGGGATAGAAATAGAGAATCACCTTTTTGCCCCGGAAGTCCGACAGGCTGACGGAATTGCCGTCCTTGTCCTGCAGGGTAAAATCGGGGGCCTGAGTGCCCACTGGCAGCATGGCAAAAACCTCCTTTGTCATATCTGACAAAATCAAGTGATCAATTTTGTGATGGTATCCAATTCAGCGGCGGCGCATGGGCGGGCCGTCGGGATCACGCTGGAAGACATAGCAGTCCCCGGCGGAGGCTTCCGGCAAAAACCGGTAGCCCAGCCGGTCAAAGTTCTTTGCGTCCTCCAGGCTGCGGGCGCCGGTCTCGGCCAGGTAGCGGACCATCTCGCCCCGGGCCATCTTGCAGTAGGTGCCCTTTTCGGCCAGCCTGCCGCCCACATCCTCCACAAAACGGCATTCCACCACCCGGGCGGACGCCGGCCGGTACCGGGTGACACAGCGGCTGTACTCCCGGCTGGCCAGGTCCAGCACCTCTCCGCAGCCGTCAAACAGGTCTGCGGCGATGGCATCCCCCCAGAAGCCGTACAGGTCCCGGGCGCCGTCCACCGACAGCTTGGCCTGCATTTCCAGACGGTAGGGCACCACCCCGTCAAAGGGGCGCAGGATGCCGTAAAAGCCGGACAGAATCCGCAGGTGCTGCCCCACATAGTCCAGCTGTCCGGCGGTAAAGACGCCGGGGGCCATGGTCTTGTACTGGATGCCGTCATAGGCCAGCAGCGCCGGGGTCAGGCCGCGGCGCAGGTCGGCGGTGCGCAGACGCTGCTCGTTCTCGGCGGCGATTTTGTCGCTGCAATGCCAGAGTGTCCTGCGCTGCTGGGGTGTCATGGCGCGCAGCGCCGCCAGCAGCCGCTCGGCCCGGGGCAGAAACCGGGGCAGGCCAGTGCAGGCAAGGCTGTCGGTGTCGGTGACCATCTGTTTTGCGGGGGAAAGAATGATGCGCAAGGCGGGCTCCTTTGGCGGAATTATTCCATCGGGAATTTTTGTTTGTCGTGCACCGAGATGTCCCGGCCCAGCTGCACCTCGATCAGCTGCAGCTCGCTCTGGGCCAGAACGGTGTGGCGGCTGCCGGCGGCCATGGTGATCACGTCGCCGGGATGGACCTCCCGCTCCACGTCGTCCACCACCGTGCGGCCGGTGCCGGAAATCACCACCCACACCTCGTCGCGGCGCTGGTGGCTGTGATAGTTCATGCTGTGGCCCGGGTTCAGCGTGACCTTGATGGTCAGGCTTTCCTTTTCCACGTCCAGCACCCGGAAGCTGCCCCAGGACTTTTCGGCAAACATGATCTGCTGGTCGATCTTGTCCACAAAGGGCTTGATATAGCTGGACTGCTCCTTGTCCGACACCAGGATGCCCTCCGGGCTGGCGGAAATCACCACGTCCTGCAGGCCCATGGCCAGCACCGGCACGTTCAGCTCGTTGACGATATGGACGTTCCGGCAGGTGTCGTTGAGGATGCCCTCCCCCACCACCTGCTCGCCCATGGCCTCGGTGAGGGTGTTCCAGGTGCCCAGGTCCTTCCACTGGCCGGCAAAGCGCATGACCTGGATTTTGGGCTCCTTTTCCACCACCGCATAGTCAAAGCTGATCTTGGGCAGTGTGTCATACCGGTCAAACAGGTCCTGGTAGCTGGTGTAGTCCAGCAGTTCCCGGGCACGGTCCAGCACATAGCCCAGCTTGTAGGCAAAGACGCCGCCGTTCCACAAAGCCCCGCGGGCGATGTAACCCTTGGCGGTCTCGGCGTCGGGCTTTTCCTTGAAAGTCTCCACCTCGCTGACCGGGGCGTCGCTTTTGGGGATGATATAGCCGTATTTCTCGCTGGGATAGGTGGGCTCGATGCCCATCAGCACCAGGTTGGCCTGGCCCAGAGCGGCCTGTTCCCCCAGGGCCTTCAGCGCGGCAAAATAGTCATCCTGCACATAGGGGTCCACCGGGCAGACCACCACCGGCTGCTCCGGGTCCACCCCCTGCACATCCACCAGATAGGCGGTGGCCAGCACAATGGCCGGGAAGGTATCCCGCCGGCAGGGCTCCACGCTGATGCCGACCGACTCCCCCAGCTGATTGTGGATGGCCGAAACCTGGGTCTTGCTGGTGGCGATGGTGACGGTGGCATCCGGGTCCACCGCCTTGATCTGGCGGTAGACCCGCTGGACCATCGACTCGTGGCCGCCGTCCGCCGTCCGGAAGATTTTGATGAACTGTTTGGAGCGCACGTCGTTGGACAGCGGCCACAGCCGCTTGCCCGACCCGCCCGAAAGTAAGACGATATTCATAACCTTGTTCTCCAGAACCGGGGCAAAGCGCCCGGAATTACCGCTCGGCGCGCATGGGGTTGGTCAAAAAGTCCTGATAGGTCAGACGGATGCCCTCCTCCAGCTCGGTCTTGTAGGTCCAGCCCAGGGCGGTGGCCTTACTCACGTCCAGCAGCTTCCGCGGGGTGCCGTTGGGCTTGGTGGGGTCCCAGCGGATCTCGCCGGTGTAGCCGATGACCTTGGCCACCAGTTCCGTCAGTTCCTTGATGGTCAGTTCCTTGCCGGTGCCGGCGTTGACCGTCTCGTTGCCGGAATAGTGGTTCATCAGGAAGACGCAGAGGTTGGCCAGGTCGTCCACATACAGAAATTCCCGCAGCGGGCTGCCGTCACCCCAGCAGGTGACGTAGGGCAGGTTCTGCTCCTTGGCCTCGTGGAAGCGGCGGATCAGTGCCGGCAGCACGTGGCTGTGGGTGGGATGGTAGTTGTCGTTGGGGCCGTAGAGGTTGGTGGGCATGACGCTGATATAGTCGGTGCCGTACTGACGGTTGAGGTACTCGCAGTATTTGAGGCCGGAGATCTTGGCCAGGGCGTAGGCCTCGTTGGTCTTTTCCAGCGCACTGGTCAGCAGGCAGTCCTCCTTCATGGGCTGGGGGGCCAGCCGGGGATAGATGCAGGAGCTGCCCAGAAATTCCAGCTTCTTGCAGCCGTTTTTCCAGGCGGAATGGATGACATTCATCTCGAGAATCATGTTGTCGTACATGAAGTCGGCCTGGGCCTCGTCATTGGCGACGATGCCGCCCACCTTGGCCGCTGCCAGAAAAACATAGTCCGGCTTTTCGGCGGCGAAGAACTCCTCCACCGCGTCCTGGCGGCAGAGGTCCAGTTCCTTGTGGGTGCGGGTGATGATATTGGTATAGCCCTGGCGGTTCAGTTCCCGCACAATGGCGGAACCCACCATGCCGCGGTGGCCGGCCACATAAATCTTAGCGTTCTTGTCCATCATTGTGGATACACTTCCCTTTTGAGAATCAAAATGTGAAAGGTTCCGTGGGGGTGAGATTTCCTCACTTCACCACGCCTTTTTCCAGATATTCCTCCAGATTGCAGCGGATATGCTCCTCGGCCCGCTCGACGGCGACCTTCTGCATATCGTGCTCCACCATCAGGCGGACCAGCTCCTCAAAGCTGGTCTTGGTGGGGTTCCAGCCCAGTTCCCGCCGGGCCTTGGAGGGGTCGCCCCACAGGTTGACCACGTCGGTGGGACGGTAGAAGTCGGGGCTGACCTCCACCAGCACCTTGCCGGTGGCCTTGTCGATGCCCTTTTCCTCCATGCCCTCGCCGGTGAATTCCAGCTCGATGCCCGCATAGTGGAAGGCCAGCTTGCAGAATTCCCGCACGCTGTGCTGCTCGCCGGTGGCGATGACAAAGTCCTCCGGCTTGTCGTGCTGCAGGATCAGCCACATGCATTCCACGTAATCCTTGGCGTAGCCCCAGTCCCGCAGGCTGGACAGGTTGCCCAGATACAGTTTGTCCTGCTTGCCCTGCTTGATGCGGGCGGCCGCCAGCGTGATCTTGCGGGTGACAAAGGTCTCGCCGCGGCGCTCGGACTCGTGGTTGAACAGGATGCCGGAGCAGGCAAACATGCCGTAGGCCTCCCGGTATTCCTTGACGATCCAGAAGCCGTACTGCTTGGCCACCGCATAGGGGCTGTAGGGATGGAAGGGGGTGTTCTCGTTCTGGGGGACCTCCTCCACCTTGCCGAACAGCTCGCTGGTGGATGCCTGGTAGATGCGGCAGGTCTTGGCCAGCCCGCACAGCCGCACCGCCTCCAGCACCCGCAGCACGCCGGTGGCCACCACGTCGGCGGTGTATTCCGGCACGTCAAAGCTGACCTGCACATGGCTCTGGGCGGCCAGGTTGTAGATCTCGTCGGGGCGCACTGTGCCGATCACCGACATCAGACTCATCGAGTCGCTCAGATCCCCGTAATGCAGATGAAAATGCGGGTTGCCTTCCAGATGGGCAATGCGCTCCCGGAAATCCACCGAGGAGCGCCGGATAATACCGTGAACGTCGTAACCTTTTTCCAGCAGAAATTCCGAGAGGTAGCTGCCGTCCTGTCCGGTCACGCCGGTGATGAGTGCTTTTTTCAAAGGAATCCCTCTTTCTGCGGCCATGGGGTGCGCCGCTGTGGTCTGGGCGCTGCGCGCGGATTTTGCAGCGCAGGCCCCGGATCTTGCATACTCCGTGTGTCATGGGTATTGTACCACAAAACCCACGGTGGGGGAAGAGTTCACGCCCTGTCGGACAGTTGCCTGTCATGGACAAAAGTGACACAGAACAGCGGCAGAGCCAGCGGCAGCATCAGAAGATACCGGTAACTCTGGGCAATGGGGGTGGAGATCATCAGCGTCAGCCAGGAAAACAGGAACGGCGTCAGCATCAGCAGATCCGCTTTCCGCCGGCCTTTGGGTTTGGCCAGGCAGAAGAAAAAGCAGGCCAGGAAAACCCACACCATGGTACCGGAACTGACAAACCGGGTAAAACTTTCCAAAATGTCCTGCACCCCGTGCCCGGTAAGCTGCGCAAACCAGTCCACCGACCGGATGCCGCGGTCAAACACATCATCCACACCGGTATAGTATTCGTAATACCAGCCCCGCCAGCTGCCCGGCATCCAGAAGCCGGTGGTCTGCATCAGGTAGGCCTCCACATAGACATCCAGGTTGGCGGGCAGCAGCTGTGCCCAAACGGTGAGGAACTGCCCGAAATTTTCCTGCAACAGGTCCGGGTCCAGGCTGGTTTTCAGGTCATCCGACAGACAGGGGCTGTAGTTTTCCCTCCAGGTCTTTTCCGGGATCAGGGCATAGAGAAAGTCACTTTGTTCTTCTGTCAGCGGACGGTCGGCACAGATGGTGGCTGCCATCTGCTGCAGCGGGATGGAGACCGACTCGGTCAGGGAATCCTTCTCGATGCCCAGCGCATCATAACCGGGCCCCTGCACCCCCAGGGTGAGGAGCACCACCGCCAGCCCGGCCGCCAGCAGCCGGACTCCCCTGCGGCGCAGCACAACTGCCAGCACCACCAGCGTGGGGAGTACCAGATACAGGCCGTTATTGCGCCAGAAGCAGAGAAACAGCATGGTGCCCGCAAAGGCTGCCGTCTGTCCCGGGGTGGGCAGCACAGTTTGCACCGCGATCTTCCACAGCTGCAGGGCCAGCAGCACCACCGCAGCAGAAAAAAGGGTGTCCTTCCAGGTGACCATGCCGTAGCTGGCAAAAAAGCCGGAAAAGGCGTACATCACCGCAGCGGCAATTACCGCAAGTCCGGGGACACCCAGCCGCCACAGCTGCCGGACGACCACCGCACAGGTTGCCGAGAGGGCAAGACTCTGGGCCACCGCGTACAGGCAAAGCCCCACCGACACACTGCCGCCGAACAGCGATGCCAGCCAGACAAAAAAGCGCAGCACCAGGATATACAGGACCACCCAGTGGTTTCCCGAGGGAATGCCGGGCGTCAGGGAAAGTTCCAGCGTGTTTGCGCCGTCGCCCACCAGTCCCGCCGGCCAGAAGGCCAGCAGATAGGGACTCCAGCACACAAAGATGATGCCCCAGGCCAGCAAAAAGCACCGGCGACCTTTTCCCCGCTCCGGCCCGGTGAGAGCATGGGCACGGCAGACCCGCCGCAGCTGCAGGAAAGCCAGCCACAGCAGCACCGCCAGCGGCAGATAGACCGCCAGGTCCTTGATGCCTTCCCATTCGATATAATTCACATCCGGTTTTCCCCGGGCATCCGCAACGCCCCGCACCAACCGCCCCACCGTCAGAGCGGCGGCGAGCAATGCCGCATACACAGCCCCCCAGATTCTGGCATGGGTGGAGCTGTGCTCCGACCATTCCCGCCGGGCCAGCCAGAAATACACCGCAAACAATGCAATGGCGCCCGCGGTGCCACCCAGGCCCAGCCGCCAGGAAAGCCCGAACGCACAGAGCATCAGTCCGACACAAAGTGCCAGGCGCAGCGGCGTCAGGGCGTAGTGTCGGGAGAATTGCAACAGCATTTTTTTCATTCTTTTTCTTCAGTCTCCTTGCCGGGGCAGTTTACAAATCCACAGGATGGTCGCCGCGGTAAAAGTTCCGGTCCCGGTCGGTGATGGGGCGCATCACCCGGCAGGGGGTGCCCACCGCCACCACATTGGCGGGGATGTCATGGGTGACGACGCTGCCTGCACCGATCACCGAGTTTTCCCCGATGGTGACCCCCGGCAGCACGGTGCTGCCGGCGCCGATCCAGACATTCTTGCCGATATGAATGGGCAGGTTGTACTGGGCCTGTCTGGCCCGCAGCGCCGGGTCCACCGGGTGGGTGCCGGTGCAGAGCACCACGTTTGGCCCGAACAGCACATTGTCCCCCACATAAATATCGGTGTCATCCACCAGGGTCAGGCTGAAATTGGCATAGACATTGTTGCCGAAATGCACGTTTTTGCCGGCCCAGTTGGCATGCAGCGGCGGCTCGATGTAGCAGCCGGTGCCGATCTCGGCAAACATCCGGCGCAGAAGCTGCTGGCGCTTTTCCTGCTCGGCGGGGCGGGTGGCGTTGTAGTCATATTGCAGTTCCAGGCACTGGAGCTGTTGCGCCTGCAGGTCGGGGTCATCGCAGAAATACAGCCGGCCGCTGTCCTTGCGGTCCAAAATCTCCTTGAGTTCCATAGGGGCTCTCCTTTGCGGGAAACTCCGCGTTTTCTGTTGTTACAACGATGATAACACACCCTGCCCCGCCATGCAACCGGGGCGGGACGGCCGGTCGGCCCGCCGCCGTATTAGCAGTTTTTCTTCTCAAGCGCTAATTTTGCCGCAAAGAGCCGTCTTTTTTCGGTATCAGGTCATATTTTCAAAAAGCGCCCGCCAATTGTGACACTTTTATGAATTTTAGCACTCAACGCTTGACATTGCTAATATTTGGGCATATACTAAAGCTGTACTCCGAAAGAGAGACAACGAAGGGTGCCGGAAGGTGCCCGGGGCGGTGTCCGGATTCCGGAGCGTCAAAAATGAGCCGCCCGCCGGGCGGTGGGTAACAGAAGCTCGCGACCGCGAGGAGAATTTTCTCACACAGCTACGAGCCCGTTTGAAAACGGATTGGAGGTTATGACTTATGTTGCCTGTCATTTTTGGTGAGAATCTGTTTGATGATCTGTTCGATGATGCATTCAGTATGCGTCCGCTGTATGATGTGAACAATGCCCTGTACGGCAAGCATGCCAAGGCTGTCATGAAGACCGATGTGCGGGAGCTGGACGACGGCTACGAGGTGGCCGTTGACCTGCCCGGCTTCAAGAAGGATGAGGTCAAGATCGACCTGAAGGATGGTTATCTGACCATCAGCGCCTCCAAGGGTCTGGACAAGAACGAGGAGGACAAGAAGGGCCATTACATCCGTCAGGAGCGCTACAGCGGCCAGTGCAGCCGCAGCTTCTATGTGGGCGAGAACGTCCAGCCCAAGGATGTGCACGCCACCTTTGAGGATGGTATCCTGAAGTTGACGCTGCCCAAGGCTGCCCAGCAGAAACTGCCGGAAAACAACACCATCGCCATTGAATAACACAAACAGGCCGGATCCCGCATCCGGTTGAGAAAGGGAGGGCTCCCGCAAGGGGGCCCTCCCTCTTTTTGTGTTGCGAAAACTGCCGCAGCAGGGTATTTGCCCCGCCGCGGCAGTTGCTTTCAGGGAATCATCCGGCGCAGACCCGGAATCTTTTTGAGCAGCAGCACCGTCCCCATCGCCAGCAGATAGACCGGGATCGGGCCCAAAAATCGCCACAGATACCCGGTCACATCCAGATGCAGGAAATGCACCAGAATATCCCGCCAGTAAATGTGGATCAGATACACGCCGAAGCTGGCGCCGGAAACCGTTTTCAGAACCCGGACAGCGGAGGCGGACAGATGCAGGCGGCCTTTCTGTTCCAGCGTGCGGAACAGCTCGAACACCGCCACGCCCATCAGGACGCCGGCCACACCGGTGTAGCCCTTGAACATCTTGTTGAAGCTGCCGTCCCGATAGGACAGCAGGATGGTCCCGCCGAAATACAGCAGCCAGCCGAACACACCGCCCAGATAGATGCCGATGCGGGCCCGCGCGGAAAACACCGTGTGGGACAGCAGGTATCCCAGCAGCAGAAAGATCACATAACCGCCGGCCACCGGCATGGTCAGTGCCGAGTTCCAGCTGATGCCGGTCAGCTTGCACAGCAGCGGCAGCACCGCCGTGAGCAGGAATGTGACGCCGATCATGTAGGGGAAGCAGCCCCGGCGCCCCAGCCGGTCCTGTTTGGGAATCCGGCTGAGCACCGGGATGGCCAGGTAGGCGGCGAAAAGACCCGGGAAGAACCAGTAAATGCTCATTCCCCGGTAGTTCAGCACCACATCCACCAGCTTGGCGGGGCTGGAGATCCAGTCCAGGCCGTGCTCGTGGGTGATGACAATGCGCCAGACCGCGGCGGCGAAGCTCCAGAACAGAAACGGGATGACCGTGCGTCCCAGCCGGCGGATCAGGAAGGTCCTGGTGTCGTAGCGGTCCCGGTAATCCATCAGCGTGGCGCCGCTGAGCATCAGGAAAATCGGCACCGCCGCGTAAAATGTCGCCTCCAGAAACATGGCCGAAATCCAGTACCGGTCGTAGGAGAAGGTATGTACGGTGTTGTTCACATGCAGAACCACCACCGAAAAACAGGCCAGCACATTCAGCAGGTCATAGTAGACCACATAATTCCGATCTTTTTGTGAAACAGCCACAGTATTTGTCCCTCCGCACCCCTTGTCCGTCACTGCTGCGCAGCGGCATTGCCGGACTGGTTCAGCAGGTCGGGGCGGTACTTGCGCAGGATATTCTCCGCCGCCTCAATGGCCGCCTCGCTGCCGCCCTTTTCCAGTTCGGCTTCCAGCTTCTGGGCCTGGGTGCGGCGGGCTTTCTCCTGCTCGGCAGCCTGGCGCTTCAGCATCGCCTGGCTCATTTTTTCCACGTCCGCACGGTCTTTCGGCAGCTTGCGGGTGGCCAGGAACTCCTCGTAGGCGTTGCAGTAGAGCTCCACCTCATCGGTGAAGGCTATCTGCTTGCCGTGGTCCAGCCACAGAATCTTGTTGCACAGCTCCCGCACCTGGTCGATGGAGTGGGAAACCAGAATGCCGGTGACGCCGCTTTGCAGAATCTCCTTCATCTTCTGGCCGCTCTTTTTGCGGAAGGCACCGTCACCCACGCTGAGCACCTCGTCCAGGATCAGGATGTCGGGGCTGACCAGGCAGGCGATGGAAAAGGCCAGACGGCTCTTCATGCCGCTGGACAGCTGTTTGAACGGCCGCTCCTGAAAGTCCTTCAGTTCGGCAAAGGCGATGATCTCGTCGTATTTTTCATCCATGAACTTGCGGGTGTAGCCCAGCATGGCGCCGCGCAGGTAGGTGTTTTCCCGGACCGTCAGCTCGCCGTCAAAGCCGCTGGCCAGCTCCAGCAGTGCTGCAACCGAGCCGTTGATCTCCATGTGGCCCTCGGTGGGGACCATGATGCCGGAAACCGCCTTGAGCAGCGTGGACTTGCCGGCGCCGTTGGCACCGATGATGCCCAGCATGTCCCCCCGCTCCAGCGCGAAGGTGACATTCTTGTCCGCCCAGAACTCCTTGACCTGATATTTGCCCTGCAGGCGGCGCACGACAAATTCCTTCAGGCCGATGTCCTTGAAATCACCGGTAACATACCGGATGGAAACGCCCTCTGCTTTGATAATCGACATGGTGCGCCTCCTTTACATATAGTATAAAAACTTGTGATTATTCTTTTTGTATATCAGTCCGCCGATCAGCACCATGACAACCGCATAAAACAGGCAGAGGAGATGGTACGGCAGCGACGGGATGTTGCCGTCGATGACAATGACGCGGAAATACTTGATATAGCAGTAGACCGGGTTGCACAGCAGCGCGGTCTGCACCCAGTCAGGGAAGCTGCTGACGGTGTAGAAGATGGCGGAGCAGTACATCAACATGAGGGTAAACACATCATACAGATAGTTGACATCCCGGAAAAAGACAAACAGCGCCGACAGCACCAGGCCCACACCGATGTTGAAAAGGATCAGGCAGGCGATGGGGTACAGCAGCATGATAAACCGCGGGGCGAAGGGAACGCCGTCAATGGCCACAAAGAGGAAAAAGACGCAGAGCGTCAGCCCGAAGTTGATCAGGGAGGAGACGTTCTTGGACAAAAGGAACATATATTTGGGGACATTGACCTTGGAGATGATGCCCCGGTTGGCCATCAGCGACTGCATGCCGGTGGAGGTGGACTCCTTGAAGTAGTTGAACACCAGGTTGCCGCAGAACAGATAGATGGTGTAGTGCGGCTGATCGTGGGCAAAGAACCGGGTGAAGACCAGCGACATGACCAGCAGCTGCATCAGCGGCGACAGCACGCTCCAGGCCATGCCCAACACAGTGCGCTTGTACTTGATTTTGAAGTCCCGGGAAACCAGTTCTTCAAACAGGAATTTGTTCTTTTGGATCAGTGTCAGCATAGGATTGACCTTTCAGTGATGAAATCTGCCGGTGATCTTGTGTTGGATGTTGCGCAGGGTGTAGCCGATGCCGTTTTCCTGCAGGCAGCGGATGCCCCGCAGCAGGACGTTCCCGCTCTGTGCCTGTTTCCGGCGCTTTTCCTGCACCCGTTTGAGCTGGGCAGAGGTGTACCGGTGGATGTCCCGGTACTGGTTGTATTCCCCGCGGTGATAGAAATACTCCTGCGGGTGGTCCTGAATGCCCAGGTCGGCAAACCACTCCTCCCGCAGTTTGTTGTACAGCAGCGTGTGTGTGGGTTCCTTGAGGGTGTTCAGGTTCCACAGCGAGAAGTGCAGGCAGTAGTTGATGAAGTCCTGCTCAAACCGGCTGTAGATCCCCCACTGCTGCATGTTGCTGCGCAGTGCGGTGAGGGCATTGTAAAAGCACATCCAGCTTTTTTCCCGGGTGACCGAGAGGGTGCCTTCCGCCTGACGGTGATGGGCCAGCACCTGCTGGGTGGTCACGATGCGCTGGGCCAGCAGCATGGCGCTGAAGACAAACAGCATGTCGTTGGTGGTGCGCTGCTCCTGGAAACGCAGGTGGTACTGCTCCACAAAGCTGCGGCGGAACAGCTTGTCCCAGGCCCAGCCCACAAACAGCTTGAAGACATCCTGCTGCACATCGGTGGCCGCAAAGGGCGATTTCTGCGGCAGAAGGTTGTTGTGGACGGAATAGTTGCAGGGGGCGATGGTATCCGTCGCCTCCCGGTAGAGATCACAGCGGAAAACCGCAATGTCCGCCTGGTTTTCCGTCGCCAGCCGGTACGCCGTTTCCAGCATGTCCGGCTCATAGAAATCGTCGGCGTCCAGGATGGACAGGTATTCGCCGGTGGCATAGGTCAGACCATGGTTGCGGGCCGCGCCGGCGCCGCCGTTTTTCTGGTGCACGGCGATGATGCGGGAATCCAGGGCAGCGTACTGGTCCAGGATCTCCGGGGTGCGGTCGGTGGAGCCGTCATCCACGCAGATGATCTGGATGTCCTTGAGGGTCTGGTTCCTGATGCAGTCCAGGCACTGTGCCAGATACTCCTGCGCATTGTATGCGGTGATGATGACCGAAACCTGACAGGCCATACTTGTTGTTCCCCCTTATGCCCGGCTGAACTTGCCGGAGATCTTTTGAAACAGATGTGCCACGGTGTAGCCCAGGCCGTTTTCCCGCAGGCAGCGGTAGCCGCCGCGGAGTTTGCGCGGCAGGAAGGTGACCGCCAGGCCCACCCGGTAGGATTTGGACGCCTTCAGGGCGTTGATTTCCCGGTTCAGGTCCCGTCTTTGCCGTTCCAGCTTCCAGGTCAGCACCTTGACCTGCTGTTCCGGGGTGCGCTCCTCATCGGTCAGGGCAGTCCGGGCGTAGTACAGATCCGGATCGTCCATGACCTCGCACAGCGTCTGATAGCCGTTGCCGTAGAACAGCTCCGGATGCAGCTCGCCGGCCTCGCGGGCCTTGCGGAACTCGGCCCCCATCCGCTCCAGGTAGGACCATTTGAATTCCTGGCCCACCCGGGTGTAGTGATACTGGCAGTTGTCAAACTTTTTCTTCTGGAAAATGCCGATGTAGTGGGCGGCCTTTTCCGGATCGCTGCGCAGCCGCTGCTCGATATAGGCATACTCCTCAAAAATGCAGAAGACCTTGCCCTTGTTGTGCACCGAGGAGTTGGGGTTGTCCCGGCGCAGGCAGTAGAAGGCGCGGTTGACCAGCATGATCCGCTTTGCGTACAGGAAGGTCAGGAACCAGAAGCCGTTGTCCTGGTAGGAGGCGCCGGGGGTTTCGTTGTGGCGGATGTTGTTCTGCTCCAGGAAGGATTTGCGGTAGAGGCCGCTCCAGGTCTGCATGCGGGCGTTGAAGACATCCAGATCGTCATGGGGATTGATCACCCGGTTGTACTGGCTCTTGTCGCGGCCGATGGGCATATAGGTGAAGGTGCGTTCCTCCGGCTCTCCCACAAAGACTTCATGGTCGGATTTGACAAAATCCAGCTGATGTTTTTGTGCAACCCGGTAGAGAACCTCGTACATATCCGGCCGGATATAATCGTCCGACTCCAGAATGGCGATAAATTCGCCGGTGGCGGTCTTCATGCCCACATTCATGGTCTGGCCATAGCCGGCATTGGGCTTGTGAATCACCTTGACACGGGGGTCCCGGGCGGCATACTCGTCCAGAATGGCGGGCGAGCCGTCGGTGGAACCGTCGTCCACACAGATGATCTCGATATCCTTCAAAGTCTGGTTCAGCGCACTGTCAATACATTCCCTCAGATACTTTTCCACATTGCAGACCGGGATGACAACCGATACCTTAGGCAAAGCAAATTCCTCCATTTTTCCCACATTCCGTATGTTTTGTGTTTTCCGTGTTTGCCGCAAAACTCAATCGCGGAAATACAGGTCCCGGGTATAGACCTTGTCCATCACGGGGTCCAGCTCCTTGCCGTAGCGGTTGGCAATGATGACCCGGCTTTCCCGGCAGAACTGGTCCCAGTCCCGGACCACCCGGTTGCCGAAGAAGGTGTCCTGCTTCAGCGTCGGCTCGTAGATGATGATCTCGGCGCCGGCCGCCTTCAGACGCTTCATGACGCCCTGGATGCTGGACTGACGGAAGTTGTCGGAGTTGGCCTTCATGGTCAGGCGGTAGATGCCGATGATGCAGGGCTCGCCGCTGTCCGGCACAAAGCCGGCCTTTTCCAGCACGCGGCGGGCCACAAAGCTCTTGCGGGTGCGGTTGGCCTCCACAATGGCGCCGATGATGTTGTTGGGCACCTTGTCATAGTTGGCCAGCAGCTGTTTGGTGTCCTTGGGCAGGCAGTAGCCGCCGTAACCGAAGGAGGGATTGTTGTAGTAGTTGCCGATACGCGGGTCCAGGCAGACGCCCTCGATGATCTGGCGGGTGTTCAGGCCGCGCATCTCGGCGTAGGTGTCCAGCTCATTGAAAAAGCTGACCCGCAAAGCCAGGTAGGTGTTGGCGAACAGCTTGACCGCCTCGGCCTCGGTGGGGTTGGTCAAAAGGACGGTCACATCCTCCTTGATGGCGCCCTGCTTGAGCAGACCGGCAAAGGTCTCGGCAGCAGCCTTCATGCGGGGGTCCTCCAGCGGCGCACCCACGATGATGCGGCTGGGATACAGGTTGTCGTACAGCGCCTTGCCCTCCCGCAGGAACTCGGGCGAGAAGATGATGTTGTTGCAGTGGTATTTTTCCCGCACCGACATGGTGTAGCCCACCGGCACCGTGGACTTGACCACGATGATGGCGTTGGGGTTGACCGACAGCACCAGCTCGATGACTGCCTCCACCGAGGAGGTGTCGAAATGGTTCTTTTCCGAGTCATAGTTGGTCGGGGTGGAGACGATGACATAGTCGGCATCCCGGTAGGCGGAGGCACCGTCGGTGGTGGCGGTCAGGTCCAGCTTGTGGCTGGACAGATACTCCTCGATCTCCTTGTCCACCAGCGGCGAGATGTGGTTGTTGATCTTATCCACCTTTTCCGCCACCAGGTCCACGGCAGTGACATGGTTGTGCTGGGCCAGCAGAATGGCGTTGGCCAGGCCCACATAACCGGTACCGGCAATTGCAATGTTCATAATAGCTCCCTCACTTTAACTGTTGAAACGGTTGGTCTTTTTTCAGCACGGCGGGCCGCGGTGGAGCTGCCTGCTGCGCAGTGTTTTCTTCTCCTGTCGGGTCGGGCGGATCAGGTTTCCGCCGGTGTGTCAAGGCCCAGATACTGCCGCCAGAAGGCTTCCCCGGTCAGTTCCGGGCGGGCAGCGGCATAGCGGGCGGCCAGTTCCCCCTGGCTTTGCCGGAATTGCCGCATCAGACGGCGGCGGCGCTTTTCCAGGGCGCGGAACCGTGTCCGGTCCTGGCTGCGCAGCGCGGCGGTGCGCTGCCACACGTTGACCGCCAGCAGCTGGCGGCGCAGCGTCTGGGTCTGGGGCTGGTAGGAATCGTCAAAGCCGATGATGCCCACCCCGCCCCGCAAAAGTTTTTTCGGCCACAGCCGCTGTCCGTTGCAGGTCAGGCCGTAAATGACCTTGTCCACAAAACGGCGGGGCGGATCGCTGTACACATCCTCCAGCCGGACCTCGATGCCAAATTCATTCAGCGGGCGCAGCACCTCGTTGCAGCCGGAAGCCCGGCGCAGCAGCTGCTCGCCCCGGTTCTGCCGGAACAGGTCGGCCCCCTGCAGGTAATCCTCCAGCGCCATCAGAAGCGCCTCGGCACCGTGATAGGCATATTCCCGCAGCTGCTGGCGGTACAGGCGCATCCACAGTCCCATCAGATCCACCCCGGCAAAGGTGCCGGTGATGGCCCGGGCGGCCAGCAGGTTGCGCATCCGCTGGTAAAGATCCAGCGCCGCGCTGTACTTGCCGGCAAACCCCATGTGCCAGATGCAGATGCCCGGCATGGTCAGGATGTGGGCGGGACGGCAGCGCAGGCTGTACTCGATGTCGTCGCAGCGCAGGAACAGCGGCAGCGGCAACCCCTGGCTGCGGATGGTCCCGGCCGGGATGCAGCAGTACCACCAGCCGGCATAGGGCTGCTGCAGCGGCGGCAGCTGCCGGCCTGCGGTGAGCACGTCGGACAGCCGGGTCAAATCCAGCGGCGGCCGGGCAGGCCGCCAGCCGCCGTCCGGCAATACCGTGCCCACATCCTCGTGCTGGCGGGTCATGTCGTCATAGTCCAGCATGGCACCGCTGAGGAAGCTGTCCCGGTAGTCGGGTCTGAGCAGGGAGAGCAGCCGGAAGGTACGGCGGATGCTCTCCGGCAGGATCAGCACATCGTCGTCCATCAGCAGCACATGGGTGGCGGGCGGGTCCTGGTGCAGCGATTCCATCATACCGCGGGCATAGCCGCCGGAACCGCCGGCGTTGGGGTTGGGATGCACCGTCAGATGAAAGCCGTTGAACTGTTCCGGGTCCAGGGTCCGGCCGTTGTCCACCACATGCAGATACAGCCGGTCCCGCAGGTCGCTGCCGGCGTCCAGCAGCTGCTGCCGGATCAGCCGGATGTTGCGGGTGATGAACGCCTCCTTGCGGCAGGTGGTGGTGACCACCGAGAGCACCACCGGCTGTTCGCTGCCGTCGGGGAAGCTGCCGCAGTAGGCGGCCCCGCAGACGGTGCAGTCGCTCAGCGGGTGCAGCTCAAAGGCCAGCATCTGGTCCTCCCAGGCTTGCGGGGGGAATTCGGCGCAGACCTGCTGCGGCGCTGCAAAGTCACATTCCCGCACCGCATACAGCTGCCGCCGGGGTGCCGACGTGCTGAGGCGGTAGCCCACCAGTTCCAGCCGGAAATGCCCCTGCGCAGTCAGCTGCAGCTCAACCCCGGTCAGCGGGGTGTACCGCTTCCAGCTTTCCAGCGGGAAGCCGTTGAGGTAGGTGGCAAAGCCGACCACCAGGCCCGCCGGAAGCCGCAGGGCGCCGTCCGGGCCGTCCTGCACACAGCGGGGCCCGGTGTAAAACAGGTCCCAGTGCTGCTGCAGGGTTTCCTCTGTGGGGAAAATCACGTTCTGAAGATTTCGTTTCATACGCTTCTTTCCTTTTTCCTCCGGCCCAGGCCCGGCAGAATCCGGGAAACGGGCCGCCCTCCGGTCAGGGTTTGCGGCCCGGGTAAGATTTGATTTTCCGCACTGCATTCCAGTTGGCCAGGCGGTAGCTGGGACCCAGATACCGGCTGGCCCGCAGCAGGCGGGTATTCTTGTTGGTCATGCTGGCGGCAATGGACGGGTAATCCCGGCGCAGCATACCGTCGTAGTCCGCCAGCTGGCGGCGGACCTGCTCCCCGGCCGGGAAGCGCAGCAACAGCTCGATGCCGTACTGGGCAATGTCCCGGGCGCGGCCCCGCAGCAGCCGGCCGCGGGCGTCGTCGGGCAGGGTCTCGGCGACGGCCAGCACCTGGCGGGTCACCGTTGCGTACTCGTCAAAATGCTTGCGGTAGCTGTCGATGCTGACGCTCTGGCCGTCCCGGCCCAGGCGATAATTATACAGCATCACCGGGCAGAAGCGGATGGTCTGCGCCGCCGTCATGGCCAGGAAGGTATAGGCCATGTCGGTGTAGCTGCAATGGTGGGGCAGGCGGATGTCCGCCTGGCGGAGCACCCCGGTCCGGCAGTTCAGGGCATGGATCTCCAGATCCAGCCGGCCGGGGCCCAGCGTGTCGAAGGTATACAGCTGCTCCGAGCTGCGCCCCAGGTTGACACGGAATTCCCGGACGGTGTGGCGCCCCTGCACAGTGCGGTAATTGGTAAAGACCACGTCGGCATCGCAGTCGGCCAGAAAGTCCAGCAGAGTGCTCAGCGACGCGGTTTCCAGCCAGTCGTCACAGTCCAGCGTGCGGAAATACCGGCCGCGGGCCACCTGCAGCGACGCCTCGATGGTGCTGCCGTAGCCGCCGTTGGGCTGCCGGATCAGCCGGAACAGGTCCGGGTACTGCTGCTGGTATTCCTCCGTGATCTGCGCAGTATGGTCGGAGGAGCCGTCATCCACCACGATGACCTCCAGCCGGTCGGCATTTTTGACCAGGCAGGAATCCAGCGCCTTGCGCAGGGTTGCCTCGCCGTTGTATGCGGCCACTGAGATGGTCAGCAGCTTGCTACTGTGTTGTTCCACCGTTCGTTTTTTCCTCCATTGCCCTTTGCTGTGCCGCGAAAGCCGCCCTGCCGCTGTTCCGCGGCAAAAAGGCACAGTAAACCAATGTATAACTATAGAATTTTATCACATCCCTTCTGGGAAAGCAACCGCCATATATCGCCAATTATTTTGTCTTATCCTGCATTTTTTTGTTGTGTCTGGAAAGAATTTGACGCAAAAATGCCCTGCCGGCATTTGCCGGCAGGGCATTGCATGGGATTTGGAAAAAGCGGGCCGCTGTCTGTTATTCGACGATGATGCTCTTGCCGGTCATCTCAGCGGGAACCGGCAGGCCGATATAGGGCAGCATGGTGGGGGCAATGTCCGCCAGGCAGCCGCCCTCGCGCAGCTTCACGTCGCCGGCGCCGATCACCGCAAAGGGCACCACGTTGGTGGTGTGGGCGGTGAAGGGGGTGCCGTCGGGGTTCTTCATCTTCTCGGCATTGCCGTGGTCAGCGGTCAGGAAGACCACGCCGCCCATCTTCAGGGTAGCGTCCACGACCTTGCCCACAGCGGCGTCCACAGCCTCGACCGCCTTGACGGCAGCGTCAAAGACGCCGGTATGGCCGACCATGTCGCAGTTGGCGAAATTCAGGATGACCACGTCATACTTGCCGCTCTCAATGCGGGCAGCGCACTCCTCGGCAACCTCGGGGGCGCTCATCTCCGGCTTCAGGTCGTAGGTGGCAACCTTCGGGCTGGGAATGACCTTGCGGTCCTCGCCCTCGTAGGGAGCCTCGACACCGCCGTTGAAGAAGAAGGTGACATGGGCATACTTCTCGGTCTCGGCGATGCGCAGCTGGGTCTTGCCGTTGGCGGACAGGTACTCGCCCAGGACGTTCTTCAGCTCAACGGGGGGATAGGCAACCTCCACGTTGGGCATGGTGGCGTCGTACTCGGCCATGCAGACGTAGTTGACGTGGAAACGGCCGTAGCGGCGCTCGAAGCCGTCGAAGGCGTCGTCCACGAAGATGCGGGTCATCTGACGGGCACGGTCGGGGCGGAAGTTCATGAAGATGACGGTATCGCCCTCCTGGACGCGGCCGCCCTCACAGGTGACGCAGGGCACCACGAACTCGTCGGTGACGCCATCCTTGTAGCTGTTCTCGATGGCCTCCTTGGCGTTGGCGGCGTGGTTGCCCTCGCCGTAGACGAAGGCGGCATAGGCCTTCTCCTCGCGGTCCCAGTTCTTGTCACGGTCCATGGCGTAGTAACGGCCGGTGACGGTGGCAATCTGGCCGATGCCCAGCTCGTCCAGCTTGGCCTGCAGGTCAGCCAGGAAGCCCTCGCCGGAATGGGGGTCGGTGTCACGGCCGTCCATGATGCAGTGCAGGTAGACCTTGGTGGCGCCCATGTGCTTGGCCATGTCCAGCACGCCGAACCAGTGGTCGGCATGG
>CAJFMB010000037.1 GCA_904390925.1 uncultured Subdoligranulum sp. | reverse complement strand
AAAGAAGAACCAAGAAAGGCGCCACCCTTTCGAACGGGTGGACGACGACCAGAGGAACTTATCCTCTGGACTCCAGCCCAAGATAACAGCCCGGCCATCTCACCACCGGCTGCTCCCGGCCTTACCTTGCAGGCCGGGTGAAACGTTGCCGCTGCCTGCGGCAAGGTTAAGCCTTGTTTTTATAGGCTGTTGGCCCGATCAAGTTTCTTTTCCCGCAGCGGAAAGACCTGCACCCCCGGCCCGCAGGGTGGGCCGGGTAGAAGCCGGTGGGGCGCCATGAGCAAGTTTCCCGTTGTGCGGGGTCCAGGGGGCCCCGCTCCCTGGTCGGCGTCCACCGCGTCGAAACGGTGGCACTTTTTTCGCTTCCTTTTTGGGTGTCCAAAAAGGAAGGAGGATACGGCTGGATGCCGTTCATCCAGTCGGCTCACTCTCAACGGTGGCACCTTTCTTGCTTACTTCTTTCGGTGACGAAAGAAGTAAGGCCTGCGGTCGGCTTCCGCTAAAAAATCCAGCAACAACCTTCAAAAAAGAAATTTTTTGCTTCCTTTTTGGTTTTCCAAAAAGGAAGATGATAAACATTCCTCCATTCCAAATGAACCGAGGTAAACCACTATGCATACCGAAAAAGTCATCAAACGCGACAAAAAGTATGTCCTGCATACCTACTCCCGCAGCCCGCTGGTCCTGGAACGGGGCAGCGGCCTGACGGTGTGGGACGCCGACGGGCGGTCCTATCTGGACTTCACCTCCGGCATCGGCGTCAATGCGCTGGGCTACTGCGACCCCGAATGGTCCGCCGCGGTGGCCGCACAGGCCGGCCAGCTGCAGCACACCTCCAACCTGTACTACACCGCCCCCTGCACCCGGGTGGCCCGCAAACTGTGCAAGCGCACCGGCCTGGACAAGGTTTTCTTTGCCAACTCCGGCGCCGAGGCCAACGAGGGCGCCATCAAGTGCGCCCGCAAATACAGCGTCGAAACCTACGGTCCCGCCCGCAACAAGGTGCTCAGCCTGGTGAACTCCTTCCACGGCCGGACGCTGGCCACCCTGACCGCCACCGGCCAGGATGTGTTCCACCATGATTTCGGGCCTTTCCCCGACCATTTCGCCTATCTGCCCGCCAACGACTCCGCCGCGCTGGACACCGCCCTGCAGGACGAGACCGTCTGCGCCGTCATGATGGAGCTGGTCCAGGGCGAGGGTGGCGTCATCGCCCTGGATGCCGACTACGTCCACCATGTGGCGGAGGTCTGCGCCGAGAAGGATGTTCTGCTGATCGTCGACGAGGTGCAGACCGGCATCGGCCGGACCGGCACCTTCCTGGCCTGCCAGCATTACGGCATCACGCCGGACATCGTCACGCTGGCCAAGGCGCTGGGCGGCGGCCTGCCGCTGGGCGCCGTGGTGATGAAGGAAAAGGTCGCCGCCTGCATGGGTCCCGGCAGCCACGGCTCCACCTTCGGCGGCAACCCGGTGGCCTGCGCCGGCGCCTGCGTGGTGCTGGACCGGATTGACGACGCCTTCCTGGAGAACGTCAACGCCTGCGCCGCCCGGCTGCGCCAGCAGCTGGCCGAACTGCCCGAGGTGGCAGAGGTCAGCGGCCTGGGCCTGATGGTTGGCATTGCCCTGAAGGGCGGCCGCAAGGCCAGCGAGGTCCGCACCCGCTGCGAGCACAACGGCCTGCTGGTGCTGACCGCCAAGGACCGCATCCGCCTGCTGCCGCCGCTGGTCCTGACCTTTGACGACGTGGACCGGGCGGTGAAGATCCTGGCCGAGACGCTGGCCGAGATCCCGCCCGAGGAGCCCGAGGCCCCCGCTGCCCAACCCAACGCCTGACCCACGGGAGGTGCATCCGATGAAGCATCTGTTGAAACTGGGCGATCTGTCGCCCGAGGAGATCCTGCATGTGCTGGACACGGCCGACCAGCTCAAGCGGCTGCACCAGGCCGGGCAGGACCCCAAAGTGCTGACCGGCAAATCGGTGGCGCTGATCTTCAACAAAAATTCCACCCGTACCCGCACCAGCTTTGAGGTGGGCATCTACCAGATGGGCGGGCAGGGGACCTTCCTGAACGCCGCCACCGAGCTGCAGATCGCCCGGGGCGAGCCCATCCAGGACACCGCCCGGGTGCTGGGCCGGTACTATGACGCGCTGGTCTACCGCACCTACCGCCAGAGCGAGGTGGAGGCCCTGGCCCAGTACAGCGGCGTGCCGGTGATTTCCGGCATGACCGACTACGCCCACCCGCTGCAGGTGCTGACCGACCTGATGACGGTGCGGGAAAAGCTGGGCCGCCTGGAAGGGGTGCGGGCCGCCTTTATCGGCGACGGCTACAACATGGCCAACAGCCTGATTGTGGGCTGCCTGAAGATGGGCATGTCGCTGACAGTGGCCTGCCCCAAGGGCTACCGCCCCGCCGCCGACGTGCTGATGTTTGCCAGAAGCTGCGGCGCCCCGTTCTGCCTGACCGACAGCCCGGACGAAGCCGCCCGGGGCGCCCAGGTGCTGTTCACCGACGTGTGGACCAGCATGGGCATGGAGCGGGAGGCGGAACGCCGCCGCCGGGACTTTGCCGGCTACACGCTGGACGCCGCCCGCATGGCACTGACCGCCCCCGGCTGCCTGGTGCAGCATCCGCTGCCCGCCCACCGGGGCGAGGAGATCACCGAGGAAGTGCTGGAGGCCCACGCCGCCGAGATCTTTGACGAGGCGGAAAACCGCCTGCATGTGGAAAAGGCGGTGCTGGCCATTCTGCTGGCCGGGTACTGATTGGTTCCGGCTGGCAGACACCTGCCCCGACTGCTGAAAAGTCTTTGTGAAACTGTGTTTTGGGACTGGTCATCCGGCGTCGGAATATGCTATAATAAGGCCGGACGGCTGGATGGCCGTCCGGTTTTTCGGCGAAACAAGGAAGTTTTATCAGGAGGGAACACCCGATGGGCCTGCTGAACAAGATCACTGCAAAAACCGGGGAAGCACGCGCGCGGGAAAAGATCCGGCCCCTGGTGGAAAGCCGCATGATGCGCGACATTCTGATGGAGATCGGCCAGCGCGGCTGCGAACAGCTGGACCTGCAGTCGGTGCCGCTGGACCGGCGCGAGCAGGCGGAAAAGCTGGCTGCCGAGTGCGGCACCGCCGGGCTGAAACAGTCGGTGGTGGACGAGATCCAGCTGGACGCCGCCGGCATCACCCTGCTGGTGGACGGGGAAAAAACCACCTTTTTGTACGGCAACTACAACTACGAGGACATTGAGGACACCGACTGTCTGCCCGCGGTGGCACAGTTCCTGGTGCGGCATCTGCGGGGATACTACAACATCAGCCGCACCTTCTACACGGTGGCCAAGCCCCGGGGCAAAGGGGTGGAGGAACGCACCCGCATGGTGTTTGTCCGCCGCCACCACGAACAGACCCCTTTCAATCCCCAGCCTGCCCGGAAAACCAAACTGTTCTGAATGACAACACACCCCCGGCGCTGCCTTTTGCAGGCAATGCCGGGGGTGGTTTTTGTATCACAAATATGGCACAAAGAAACGCGGCGGAAAAGGCAGAAATGCCTTTTCCGCCGCGCTGCCGTCAAAGCGAATTACTCAGCCTTGATTGCGCCGGTGGGGCAGACGCCCTCGCAAGCGCCGCAGTCAACACAGGCAGAAGCATCGACCTCAGCCTTGTCGCCCAGGGTGATAGCACCAACGGGGCAGGTGTCAACACATGCGCCGCAAGCAACGCACTCGTCAGAAACGGTATGAGCCATCGTAAAACTCCTTATCTCCGTGCTGATTGATTTTGCCGCCGGAACACTGCACGGCCGGCCACCCGGCGGCAAACAGCAAAGTCCATGTCCCCGGACTTTACTGGTTAGAATCATTGTACCATTGAACCGGGCGCTTTGCAAGCCCAAAGCGGCAGAAAATGCGCTGCTTCGCGCCGTGGGGCAGGGGGCAGTTTTTTCCAGTCCGGACCGGCGACACCCGGCACGGCCGGAATCCGTCAGTCGGTTTTTTCCTCGGCGTCAGGGCGGCGGGGGACACGGCGGCCGCCCCGCAGATAGGTGCACTCCTCCCGCTTGTAGACCTTGGGGGGCAGGCTTTCCACACTGCTGCGCACCTTCAAAGTGCCGGCAATGACGTTGACCTCGGTGACGACACCCTCGCCGTCGGGGGTGCGCACCGTGCTGCCCACCGGCGGCGTGATGGAGTTGAGGTACTCGTAGCTTTTCTGCTCATAGGCCAGGCAGCACATCAGCCGCCCGCAGGCGCCGCTGATTTTGGTGGGATTCAGCGACAGGCCCTGCTCCTTGGCCATCTTGATGGAGACCGGCTGGAAGTTTTTCAGAAACCGGCTGCAGCAGAAGGGCTGGCCGCAGATGCCCAGGCCGCCCAGCATCTTGCTTTCGTCCCGGACGCCGATCTGGCGCAGCTCGATGCGGGTGTGGAAGTGGCTGGCCAGGTCCTTGACCAGCTCCCGGAAATCCACCCGGTTGTCGGCGGTGAAGTAGAAAATCAGCTTGTTGCGGTCCAGCGTGTACTCGGCCTCCACCAGCTTCATGGCCAGGCCGTGGGCGGCAATGCGCTGGCTGCAGATTTCAAAGGCGCGGCGCTCGTCGGCGTGGTTCTGGCGCATGCGGCGCACGTCCACACCGTCCGCCATCCGCACCACCGGTTTCAGCTCCTTGTTGAAGCCGTTTTCCGACACCTCGTGCACGCCGCGGACCACCTCGCCGCACTCGGTGCCGCGGGCGGTCTCGACGATGACAAAGTCACCGCGGGTGATTTCCATCTCGGCCGGGTCAAAGTAGTAGGCGCGGCCGTTTTCCTTGAATTTGACGGAGATAACTTTCATGTTGGTTCCTTATCCTGTATCAGAGTATCAAATGGTCACCGGCAGCTTTCCGCCGCCAGCACCGCCAGCGTCAGCCGGAGGTTTCCGTTGGCCCGCAAAGCGTCCCGGGCGCGTCCGGCGGCCCGCAGCAGCACCGCGGCCCGGGCGGATTCCAGCCCGCCGTAGCCGGGGCGGCGCAGCGCAGCGCTGCCCAAGAACCCCAGCTGCTCCAGCATTGCCGCGGCAGCGGGGCGGTCCTTCTCCAGTCCGGTCAAAAGCGCAAATGCCCGGTAGCTGTCCTGTCCGGCCGCATACCCGGCAAACTGCCGGGCGCGGGCCAGCGCCTCCTTTGCCTGGGGCTGACGGCAGGCGGCAAGGCCCAGGCCGATGTGCCCCTCGTAGAGAAAGGCCAGGTCGTCGGCGGCATCCCGGGACAGCCCCGGCAGCGTCCGGCGCAGAAGGGCGGCGCACTCGGCCAGCGGCACCGGCGTGATGGTGTAGGCGGCGCAGCGGCTGCGGATGGTGGGCAGCACCGCCGCAGCGCTGGTGGCGGTGAAGAGAAACAGCACCCCCTCGGGCGGTTCCTCAATGATTTTCAACAGCGCGTTGGCGGAGCTCTGGTTCATCTCCTGGGCGCCGTAGACAAACATCACCCGGCCGCGGGCGTCCTCCGCCAGGGCCGAGTGGGTGATCTCCTCCCGGGCGGCGCGGATGCGCTCCACCTTGATCTGGCCGGAGGCACCCTCTCCCCGGATGGTGATGCACTCGGTGTCCTCCTGGCGCAGCACCGCCTCGGCATGGGGGCCGCCGCCAGGGTAGAGGTAATCCGCCGCCAGGCAGCGCGCGGCAAAGCCGGCGCCGCAGCCACGTTCCCCCACCAGGAGAATGCTGTGCGCCAGCCGGTCCGCCGCCAAAGCGGCGGCAAGGTCCTGTTTCAGCGCGGTGTTGCCGGCCAGCCGGTCCAGCATCACAGCTTTTCGAACCGCTCCACGTTGGTGACAAAGACGGTGGCGCCGCCCACCGTGACCTCGATGGGCATGGCGCTCTCGATGCCAAGGCCGATGGAGGCGGTGCCGGGCACGATCTCGGTGCGCTGCTTGCAGCACTTGGAGATGCAGGCGATGCACTCGTCCACACGGTCATCCTCGGTGCCGATCATCAGCGTCATGTTGCCCGCCATCAGAAAGCCGCCGGTGGTGGCCAGCCGCGTCACATAGAAATGGGCGCGCAGCAGCTCGTTGCAGACCGCCTTGGAATCCTCTTTGTTGACAATTGCAGTAACCAGTTTCATGGGTATACCTCCCTATACTATAGAAATACCTTCTGAAAGGCAAATGGGGAAAAGCGCGGGCGGGAACTTACTTCCACTTGTTTTTCCAGTCGCGGCGGCGCTTGTAGCTGACAATGCTGTCGCGGCACCAGAAGAAGAGTTCCGGCCCGAAAAAGACCAGAAATCCGGCCAGACCGAACAGCAGCGAGCAGACGCTGACCAGATCCAGGCGGAGAATCGCCCCCGCCAGCTGCAGCAGCCACAGGCCGCCGGCCACCCAGCCGATCCACTTGACCTTGACCGGGATAAAGAAAAACAGAAAAATCTGATTGTCCGGCCACAGCCAGGCGTAGGCGCAGAACAGGCTGAAAAGAATGCCGGAGGTGGACCCGCCGCCGGAGATCAGGCAGCCGAGAATGGCGCCGATCATGCCCACCAGCCAGAACACGGTGAAGCGGAAATCGCCCCAGGCATGTTCCAGCGCGTTGCCCAGCCACCACAGAAAATACAGATAAAAGGCAAACCCCAGCACACTGGTGGTCAGCGGCGGCACAAACACAAAGCTGACCAGCCGCCACAGCTGCAGATGCTGCAGCCCTGCCAGGTTCAGCGTCAGCAGGGAATAGACGCGGGCGTTGACAAACATGGTGACAAACCAGACAGCTGCCTGGCCGATCAGGATGGCGTTCATCAGGTAGGGGATGCCGAAACGGCCGAAGCGCCGGTTGAGACGGTCTAGCCAGTTCATAGAGCCTCCATAGCTTTTTGTTGTACGGCGGATGGGCCCCGCCGGGGGAAAAAGGTTGGTTTATTGTAGCATTTTCCCGGCACCGGTTCAACAATTTGTTGAGTCCCAACCGGCGCCGTGCCCTGTCGAAATGATACGTTCTGGAAAATTGGCCGGGTTTTTAACAGTTTCAACAGGGTTTTCAACATTTTCAACTGTGGAATACCGGTTTACAAACTGTAGAACCGGGTTTTGGGGGAAATTCCGGTGCCAGAAGGGCGGGATGGAAATTTCGACCAAATTTTCCGTCGCCTCTTGCAATTTGATTTTATCGCTGCATCGACGGTTTTTGTCGGATTTTGGTGTACAGTTGCCCGTGGTGCGCCGACAAAGCGGCGGGTAACCGGAAAGATTGTCTCTATTATACGCTTTCGGGGCGGCCCTTGCAATCAAAACAGCACGAAAAGCCGGTCCCGCCGCTGCCTTGCCGGTTTTGCACCGGAATGCTATACTGTTGTGGAAAACTTTGCCGCCGGGCACAGGGGAGGGAACGCCGGGATGCTGTACGTGACGGGGGATGTGCACGGGGATGCCGGCGAGCTGCTGCACCGGGCGGCGGGGCTGCGGGCCCAGGATGCGCTGATTGTCTGCGGGGATTTCGGGCTGGTCTGGCGCGGCACCCGGCGGGAACGGCTGCATCTGGACTGGATCAACACCCGGCTGCGGTGCCCGGTGCTGTTTTTGGACGGCAACCACGAAAACTTTGACCTGCTGGAAAAGTACCCGGTCAGCGGATGGCAGGGGGGACTGGTGCACCGCATCCGGCCGAAGATTTTGCACCTGATGCGGGGGCAGGTGTTTGAGGTGGCGGGCCGCACCCTGTTTGTGATGGGCGGCGCCGCCAGCCACGACATGCCGGACGGGGTGCTGGACCCGCGGGACCCGGAGTTTGCCCGCAAGCGGCAGGAGCTGGACGCCCGGGGCGGGCGGTACCGCATCCGGCGGCAGAGCTGGTGGCCCCAGGAGCTGCCCCGCCCGCGGGAGCTGGCCATGGGGCTGCGCAGCTTGCAGCGGCAGGACTGGCGGGTGGACATTGTGCTGACCCACTGCCTGCCCACCGCCATCCAGCAGAGTTTCGGGTCGGAGTTCTACCTGCCCGACCGGCTGACCGACTATCTGGACACGGTGCGCCGCCGGTGCGAGTTCGGCTGGTGGTACTGCGGGCATTACCACCACGAGCGGATCTATGCCCGAAAATTCCAGGTGCTTTACCAGAGTGTGGTGCCGCTGCGGTGACGTTGCCAAACGGTGGTAACTGCGGTACAATAGGGACAGGGTCCGCCCGGCGCACCGCGCCAGGGTGCGGGCCGAGTCGTCATCCACAGGGAGGTTTTTGCCATGTCCAAAGCAGTGATCTTTTTTGCCCCCGGCCTGGAAGAGTGCGAGGGCCTGTTGGTCGTAGATATTCTGCGCCGCGCCGGCGCGGAGGTTACCATTGCCGCCGTGGGCGGCTCCCAGACGGTGTTGTCGTCCCATCGGGTGCAGATTGTGGCCGACGCCATGGCGGCTGACATCCAGCCCGCCGACTACGACGCCTGCATCCTGCCCGGCGGCCTGAAGGGCGTCCAGAACCTTGCCGCCGACGCCGAGGTGCGCCGTGTGGCCACCGCCTGCGCCGCCGACGGCAAGATCGTGGCCGCCATCTGCGCAGGTCCCACCGTGCTGGCCGGCTTTGGCCTGTTGGAGGGCAAGCAGGCCACCGTCTACCCGGGAATGGACAACCAGATGGCCGGCGCCAGCTGCACCGGCAGCGAGGTGACGGTGGACGGCAACATCACCACCGGCCGTGCCCTGGGCGCCGCCATTCCCTTTGCGCTGGAACTGGCCCGCCAGCTGGAAGGCCAGGAGGCCAGTGACCGGGTGCGCCAGGCCATCGTCTACCCCTACTGATTCCACTGCCTGAAAAAGCCAAAAAGCACAGATCCCGCGGGATCTGTGCTTTTTTGTTACCGGTCGCGGCGCAGTTCCAGCCAGGCCAGGTCGCCCCGTTCCAGGCCGTGGATCAGCACTTCGGCGGTGGCAATGTTGGTGGCCACCGGAATGGTATGCACATCGCAGACCCGCAGCAGCATCATGTCGTTGGGCTCGCCGGGACGGGCGCCCACCGGATCGCGGAAAAACAGCAGCATGTCCACTTCGCCGTAGGCGATCATCGCCGCCAGCTGCTCGGCGCCGCCGCTGCGCCCCGGGTACAGGCAGCGCACCTGCAGGCCGCAGGCGTCGTGCACCACCTTGCCGGTGACGCCGGTGGCAATCAGCTCATTCTGGGACAGAATCCGGACATAGGCGGTGCAGAACTGCGACATCAGCTCCTTGCGGGAGTCATGGGCGATCAGCGCGATTCTCATTGCGGACACTTCTCACTTTCCCCCGGCACAGCAATCCTGCCGGGTAAATTGGATAGAAACATGATAAAACAAATTGCGGCAAATTGCAAGCTGCTGCAAAATTTTGGTCGCTGGAGCAAACAAAAAGCCGTCCCAAAGCCACATCTTCGGGGCGGTTTGCAAACATGGTTTTTTCAGCGCCGGCGGACCAGCATGACAATGCTGATCAGCAGCAGCATGACGGCGGCTGCGCCGATCACCAGCAGGACGGTCTCGAACACCTGCAGGTTGAAGCCGGTCTGGATGCTGGTGGCGGCTCCGCTGAGCACCGACGACACATCGCTGGAGGCGGAGCTGGAACTGGAGGAGGAAGTGTCCTGGTCGGCGCTGAGCACCGCGTCGGCGGCCTGCTGGTCCCCCATGGCGCTCAATGCGTCGGACAGTGCCTGGGCGGCCATCGTCTTCATCAGGGTGCCGCTGTCGCTTTGCACCTTCTCGCCGCCCACGGCCTGGGCCAGGTAGTCGGCCAGCACATTGCAGGCCGCCTGCAGCGGGGCCTGGTAGTCCTGGCTGACCGTCCAGCTTTCGGAATCCATCATCCCGTTCAGGTACAGCAGCAGCTGCATGCCGGTGTCCTGGGTCAGCGTCTCGTAGACCTCCTGGCGGAAGGCCTGGGTGTTGCTGGTGTCCACATTGCCGAAGCTCAGCGCAATGAACTGGTAGGCCCGGTCATGGTCGTTGATGGCGCTGTAATAGCTGCCGATGGTGTCGGAAATGCTGCTGTCCACCGTGAGCCGGGCGCCGATGACAATGGCGTCCATGTCCGCCCGCAGGTCATCCCCGCCGAACATCGAGTCGGCGCTGTCAAAGCAGCCGGTCATCAGCGAGGTGTAGCCGTCGGCGTCGGAGGCCTGGCCCGCATACTGCTTGGCCAGCTCCATGCAGTCGCCGCCCCAGCTGCCGCTGATGGGCAGACCCCGGTAAACCAGGTTCATGGAGGCCAGCAGGTGGGCAAAGTCCACGCTGCCGACCGGGGTCTCCACCACGCCGGTCTCCTGCAAGGCGGTCAGGGAGGCATCCTGGGTGGAGACATAGCTTTCAAACCCGGGGTCCCGGGCGCCTGCCGTGATGGTCCAGATGTCGGTGTTGTAGACGCCGGTGCGGGTGTAGGACAGCGTCATCTCGATGGGATCGGAGTCAGAGGCGTTTTCGGATATGTAGGTCTGGGCCAGCGTCTGCAGCCGGGACAGCCCGTCCAGCGTGGTGTCGTAATCGGCGGCGGCAGCGGGCATGGCCAGCACCCCCAGCAGTACCGCCCCGGTCAGCAGAGCCGACAGACAACGGGATCGTTTCATGGAAATTTCGGGCACCTCCGTAAAAATTGTCGAATCTGCAAGTTCTGATACAAAACTGATACTTTTTTGTAATAAGCTACAATAGTATATCATATTCCGCCGCCGGTGTCACGTGAAAATTTTGGGGAGAATTGGCTCTTTCCGCCGCAGCAGGGCGAAAATTTACAAGGCGCAGACTTCCTATTACAGGCGGCGTATGGTATGATAGAGGAAATCCCGCCCGGTTTCGACAGGGCAGAAGGAGGGCGGCCAATGGCGCCGATCATCCGTACCGTAGGGCTGCGCAAGGTCTATGCCGTGGGCAAGGAACGCGTGGTGGCCCTGGACAACATCAACATTCAAGTGGAAAAAGGGGAGTTCTGCTGTATTGTCGGCCAGTCCGGCAGCGGCAAGTCCACCCTGCTGAACCAGCTGGCCGGCCTGGAAAAGCCCACCAGGGGGCAGGTCTTTATCGGCAAGCATGAGATCAGCGCCATGACGGAAAACGAGCTGGCCTCCTTCCGCCAGGCACATCTGGGCTTTATTTTCCAGAGCTACAACCTGCTGCCCAGCATGACTGCCGCGGAAAATGTGGCCCTGCCCCTGATGTTCAAGGGGATGGGGCGGCGCAAGCGGCTGGCGCTGGCCCGCCAGGAACTGAAAAACATGGGCCTGGCCAGCCGGATGAACCACCTGCCCACCGAGATGAGCGGCGGCCAGCAGCAGCGTGTGGGCATTGCCCGGGCCTTTGTCAGCAAGCCCAAGGTGATTTTTGCCGACGAGCCCACCGGCAACCTGGACTCGAAAACCAGCCGGCAGGTGCTGCTGCGGATGCTGGAAATGTCCAAAAAGGAACAGATCACCTTTGTGATGGTCACCCACGAGCCGTCGCTGGCGGCCTGTGCCGACCGGATCATCACGATACTGGACGGACAGGTGCAGTCCGACGTGCTACAATCCGATGCGGAGAAGGAGAAAAACCGCGCCGAACTGGCGGAGCAGCTGAAGCAGATTGAGGAACAGGAAGCCGCTGCCAACGCCGCCAAAGAAACCGCCCGCGCCGCCCGCAAAGCCATTGCGCAGCAAACCGCAGCCGCACCCGCGGCCAAAGCATAAGGAGGAATCCAACGTGAAAAAGCCCTTGCGTATTGTCTCGATCGGCATGGCCCTGATGATCTGGGCCGGTGCCTTCAGTCTGCCGGCCCTGGCCACTGCCACGGCGGAAACTGCCCAGCCCCAAACACAGACCCAGCAGACCCCACCGACCTCGGACGGCAGCGGTGACACCGGCAACAATAGCAGCAGCGGCAGCAACAACAATCAGGCCAGCAGCGGCGGCGTCTATGTCACCGAGGCGGTGGTCACCACCACTGCCGGCGGCGAGGTGACCGAGGTGCACGAGGGCGACCGCATCAACGTGGTGCTGCGCATGGTGGACCATCCGGCCGCCACCCACAACGTCACCGCCGACGAGATCATCGCCCGGGTGGATTCCACCATCTTCACCTTCACCGGCCCCGCCGAGGTCAGCCAGCTGTTCCAGGCGGAGGACGCGGACGGTCCCTACTACACCTACGTGCTGCTGTTCCGGGATGTGATCTTCAACGGCGGCGGCAATACCTTCAATGTCAACCTGAGCTACCAGAACACCTCGATGGCCATGCAGCAGCTCAGCCCCACGCTGGGCCAGTGCGTCGCCGAGGAGGAGACCCCCAAGACCCCCAACCTGCTGATGCGGGAGTCCAGCTACGGCACCACCGCCATCACCGCCGGCACCCCCTTCACGCTGGATGTGACCGCCTACGCCACCAAGGGCGAGGAGAGCCTGTCCGACGTGATTGTGTCGGTGACGCTGCCCGACGGCATCACCCTGACCGGCGGCAGCCTGTCCACCTACGTGGGCACCATGGCGGCCGGCAGCACCCAGAAGGTCAGCTTTAACGTTCTGCCGTCGGCGGCCTTCACCGGCGGCGTGGCCAACATCACCGTCAACCTGACCGGCACCGGCTCCGAGACCGGCACCGCCGTCACCGGCACCGGCACCATCTCGATCCCCATCACCCAGCCCGACCGGTTTGAGATCACCAGCGTCGAGCTGTCGGACAGCATCTTCCTGGGCGAGACCACCTCGGTCACCGTCAACGTGGTCAACAAGGGCCGGGACGCTGTGGCCAACCTGGAAGCCTCCATTGCCGGCGACAACCTGGGCGTGTCGGTCTCCAACCAGTACATCGGCAACGTCAACCCCGGCACCGAGAACAGCGTCGACTTTGACCTGACCCCCCAGCAGGCGGGCGAGCTGTCCGGCACCATCACCCTGACCTACGAGGCCGCCGACGGCACCACCAAGACCCTGACCCAGGACTTTGCCACCACCGTGCAGGAGATGCCGGTCTACGAAGACCCCAGCATGATGGACCCCAGCCTGACGGAACCGGAACAGCCTTCCGGCATGCCGGTCTGGGGCTGGGTGCTGATTGCCGTGGCCGTGGTGGTCGTGATTGTGATCGTCGTGGTGGTGATTCGCAAGAAGCGCAAGGCCAAGGCACTGGCCCTGCTGGAGGACGAGGATGAAGATCTCTGATCTGTTTGCACTGGCTGCCCGCAACCTGGCCCGGCGCAAGGGCCGCACCGCGCTGACGGTGATCGGCGTGGCGGTGGGCACCTGTCTGATTATCGTGATGATCAGTTTCGGCCTGGCCATGAACCAGGCCAACGAGGAGATGCTGGCCAGCTGGGGTGACCTGACCCAGATCGAGGTCTACGGCGGCGGCATGACGGTGGCCTACAGCAGCGGCGGCGTGATGATCGGCGGCAGCGGCTCGGACGAGCCCGCCAAGCTGGACGACGAGATGATCGAGAATTTCCGCAAGATGGACCACGTGGTCACCGCCACCCCCTTCTACCAGCCCTACAGCCTGAACGGCACCATCACCGCCGGCAACAACGGGCGGTATTCCACCAGCGTCTCCAACACGGTGGGCGTCTACTCCGACGCGCTGGCCGAGATGGGCTTTACCCTGGCCGACGGCGACTGGCTCAGCGACACCGGCAGCTATGGCCGGGATGTGATCCCGGTGCTGGTCTGCGAGCAGACCGGCTACAACTTTGAGGATACCCGCAAGAGCTATTCCTCCCCCAACCGCTACCGCTGGTACGGCCAGACCGATGCGCTGGGCAACCTGCTGCCCCCCTTTGTGGACGTGGAAAAGGACGACATGACTCTGACGCTGACCAACGGCGACACCGAAAACCCCAAGGAAAAGAGCTACAAGCTCAAGGTGGTGGGCAGCATTGTGCCCGACACCTCCAAGGGCTGGTGGACCCAGAGCAGCTTTATTATGCGCATCCAGGACCTGAAAGCCCTGACCAAGGAGTACGAGGACCTGGCCAAGGTGGACACCGGCAGCAGTGGCAGCACCTACGACACCGTCTACGTCAAGGTGGACGACATGGACAATGTGGATGAGGTGGACAAGGCCATCCAGGACATCGGCTTTTCCACCTACTCGATGACCCAGCAGCGGGAAGCCATGCAGGAGCAGGTCAACCAGCTGATGATGATTCTGGGCTGTCTGGCGGCCTTCAGTCTGCTGGTGGCGGCGCTGAACATCATCAACACCATGACCATGGCCATCTATGAGCGCACCCGCGAGATCGGCATCATGAAGGTGCTGGGCTGCGCGCTGGGCAAGATCCGCTCGATGTTCCTGATCGAGTCCGGCTTTATCGGGCTGATCGGCGGCGTGGTCGGCGTGGTGGTCAGTCTGCTTGTCAGCTTTGTGCTGAACAACCTGTCGCTGATTCTGGCGCTGTTCGGCGGCAGCGGCGACATGTCCGGCATTCTGTCCAGCCTGGGCGGCTTCTACATGGGCGGCGGCTCCGCCGTGTCGGTGGTGCCGGTCTGGCTGGTACTGATGGCGCTGGCCTTCTCCACCGTCATCGGCCTGGTGGCAGGCATCCTGCCCGCCAACCGCGCCGTCAAGATCAGCGCGCTGGAAGCCATCCGCCACGAATGAGGTTACAAACAAAAAGGCACTCCCCGATGGCGCGAGTGACATAAGAAAACAAAGGTTCTGCAAGAACTGCGAAGCATCGCAAAATCGCTGCAAGGCGGCAGATGCAAGGCAGAGGGCTGCAACCTTGCCGCCCGAAAACGACGGGCGGCATCTGCGCAAAGCGCAGATCGGTTTGGCCGGTCGAAAGCCCCACTGGGGCTTTCGTGGCTTTGCCACCCCGGCACTCCTTGGTGGAATGTAAAGCCCGATAACGCGGCAGATGCCGTATTGCAGACAGATTTTTGCGGCTTTGTTTTCTTATGGAACCGCGCAGAAACCGGGAGTGCCTTTTTTTGGTTTATTCGGTCTGTTGCCGGCCGGGGCCGTAGGCCACCCCCGCCCGCACCAGCAGGTCGGGTTCCCACCGCAGGCCGGGGCGGCGGTCCTTCTGGGCCTCCACCAGAAACAGCCATGGGGTCCGGTCGGCCGCGGCTCGCACCAGCTGCACCCGTTTGGGTTCCAGCCCGGCGGCGCAGAGTGCCGCAAACACCGCCGCCATCTGTTCCGGGCGCTGGCAGAGTGCCAGGCGGCCGCCGCTGCGCAGCAGCCGGGCGGCACAGGCGGCCACGTCGGTCATGGTGCACAGGTCATCGTGGCGGGCGGCGGCGCGGCGGGGGTCGGCGCTGCGGAACCCGCCGGTGAAATAGGGCGGGTTGCAGGCCACCACCGCAAAGCTGCCCTTGTCGGGGCCGGACAGCGCATACTGCCGCAGATCCGCCTGCACCGGCAGGATGTGGGCGGCCTCGGGGCCGTTGTCCGCCACCGACGCCCCGCACAGCGCCGAGGCGTCGGGGTCGATCTCCACCGCCCGGCACAGGCCCCGGTGCCCGGCGTCATGCCAGGCCAGCGCCACGATACCGCAGCCGCTGCACAGATCCACCGCCGGGTCCTGGCGCCGGGGCTGCACAAAGCGGGCCAGCAGCAGCGCGTCGGTGCCGAAGGTGGCCCCGGGGGCGGTGTGCACCCGGGTGCCCCGGTCCAGCAGCTCGGTGCGAGGTCCCGCCGTCATGCCAGGCAGGCGTCCAGCGCGTCCAGCGCGGCGCGCAGGGCGTCGGCGTCCGGCTGGCCGGGAGCGGAGGCCGTCCCCGCCGTGCCGAAGGTGGCACAGCTGCCGAAGGCCCCGCCGCAGACCCGGGTCACGGCGCCGTGGGCGCCCATGGCCATGGTGATCAGCGGCAGGGTGGGGCGGATGGCGTGGGCCCGGGCGGTGGCCGCCAGCAGCGCCGCGGCGTCCACCCGGCTGTCCGGCATCACCGCCAGCTTGGCGATGTCCGCCCCCGCATCCCCCATGGTGCAGAGCGCCAGCGCCATGTCATCCTCCGGCGGGGTGCGGAAAAATTCGTGCATCGACCCCACCACCGTCAGGCCGGCCTCCTGGGCTTCACGGCACAGGCGGGTCATCGCCCCGCCGGCGGTGCGGTACTCGATGTCCAGCAGCTGGAAGCTGTAGGCCGCCGGCAGCAGCCCCCGCAGCAGCTCCCCGTACTGGTCGGGGGTGACCTCCCGGTCGCCGCCCTCCGCCTTGGTCCGCAGCGTCACCAGCAGCGGAATCCGCGGCGCCAGCGCACTGCGCACCCGGCGGATGGTCCGCCGCAGCGCCGCCACGTCGGGCAAAACATCCTCCGGCTCCCGCAGCGGGTCCAGCCGCAGCTCGGCCAGGTCCGCTGCGCTGTCCCCCAGCAGCGCCGCACGGTTGACGGCAACCTCCTCCCGGTCGGCGTAGACCGGCACAATGATCTTGGGCCGGCCTTCGCCCAGCGTCACGCCTCCCACAGTCAACGACATTGTCCTTCCTCCTTGCTGTTTACCAGCTGTCCCGCACCCGGAACCGGCGCTCGTCCGGATCGACGGGGGCCTTGTCACAGGTGTAATGCTCGATCATGATCCAGTGACTGGTGGCCGCAATGGTATCCACCAGCTTGTCCAGCGCCTGGGGGTCCCCCTGGGCTTCCAGCTCCACACTGCCGTCGTACAGGTTGCAGACCCAGCCGGTCAGACCCAACATACTGGCCGCATACTGGGCACGGTAGCGGAACCCCACCCCCTGCACCCGGCCGTAAAACCGGTAATGGCGTCGCTCTGTCATTCTGCTTCCGGGGCGTTGCCGTCCCGGTCCTCCTCCGGGTCAGGGGTTGTCCGGGCACCGGCCGCGGGCAGCAGCTTGCTTAACAGTCCCGCGCAGCTGGCCCCCGCCACCGCAGTGGCCAGCACCGGGCCCGGCAGCGGGCAGACCGCCGCCAGCACCAGGCAGACCAGGTGCCAGACCCCCGTCCACATCAGGCTGCGGCGCAATGCGTCGGATGTACGGCGGGACAGCTGCACCGCCGCGGGCAGCCCCGTCAGGTCACCCCGCAGCAGCACCACCGGGGCGGGGCTGGCATCCAGTCCCTGTCCGGCACCCACCGCCACACCGATGTCGGCGGAATCCAGCGGCGCCGCGTCGGGGCAGGGTTCGCTCACCATGGCCACCGTGCCCATGGCCCGCAGGCTGCGCAGCTCGGCCAGGCGGGTGTCAGGCTGCACCCCGTACAGCACGTCGGCCTCCTGCAGGCCCACCAGTCCCGCAATGCGGGCGGCGGAGGCCGGGTCATCCCCGGTCATCAGCACCACCCGGATGCCCAGGGCATGCAGGGCGGCGATGGCGTCCTTGCTGGAGGGCCGGACCGCATCGGCCACGCCGATGACGCCCGCCGCGTGCCGGTCCAGCGAGAAGTAGAGCGGCGTTGCGCCGGAGGCCACCAGCCGCCGGCCCGCCTGGGCCAGGTCCTCAGTGAGATCGCACTGGCTGCGGATGAACTCCTCGGTGCCGCCGGCCATGATCTTGCCGGCCACCTTGCCCATCACGCCGCCGGGCATTGCCTGCAGATCGGCGGCGGGGCGGTAGCGCACCCCGTCGGCGCGGGCCTTGCGCAGCACCGCCTTGGCCAGCGGATCGTCGCTGCCGGCTTCCAGCCCGGCAGCCAGGCCCAGCAGGAACTTGGCGGGCACGTTGCGGGTGCCCACCACCTCCACCACGCCGGGCGCGCCGGTGGTGACGGTGCCGGTCTTGTCCAGCACCATGGTGTTGACGGCGCCGATGGTCTCCAGCGCATCGGTCCGGTAAAAGAGCACGCCGTGGTCAAGGCCCTCCCGGCCCGCAGTCAGCAGCACCGCCGGCACCGCCAGGCAGAGGGCGCCGGGGCAGCCGACAGCCAGCACGCAGACAGCGCGGGTCAGTGCCGCCGACGCCGGCTGACCGGCAAGCAGCCAGACCACCAGAGCCACCAGGGCGACCCCCAGCACCGCCAGCGTCAGCAGGCCGCAGTACCGGTCGGCTGTGCGGCGCAGCGCCCCGCCGTGCCAGACGGTATGCTGGGCAAGCTGCACCGCCCGGGCAAGATTGACCCCGTCGCCCACCCGCTCGGCCTGGCAGGCCAGGGCGGAAGTCTGGTTGAGGGTGCCGGCGCTGACATGGTCGCCGACGGTCTTGTTCACCGGGGTGTCCTCGCCGGTGAGGGGAGCCTCCACCACGCAGGAGCTGCCCTCCAGCACCACGCCGTCCGCCGGGAAGCGCGACCCCGGCCGGACCAGAAAGATGTCCCCGGGCTGCAGGGTGTCGGCGGAAACCCGCACCGCCTTGCCGTCACGGGCCACCGTGGCGGTGCGGGGCAGGCAGCCAAGACGGCGGGGCAGAAGCTCCGCCGCCCGGCCCAGCAGCTTGTCCTGCCAGAGGATGCCGGCGCCGGTCAGCGAGAGAATTGCCCCCGCCGACCCGAAACCGATGCTGCAGGGGGCAGGCCCGGCGGCGAGGGTGCCCCCCGCCAGACCGGCGATCAGCTGCACCAGCGCCACCAGCCCCCAGACCAGCGCCACCGCAGCGCCCAGCGCCGGGGTCAGGCAGCGGCCGGGACGCAGGCGCAGCGCCTCCCGCAGGCCGTTTTGCAGCACCGCCCGGTTCAGCCAGCAGACCGAAAGCGTCAGCGCCAGCTGGATCAGCGCCAGAACCAGCATGCCCGCCCCCTGGTCCAGGGCGGCAGGCAGCGGCAGGCCCGCCGCGTGACCCACTGTCAGGTAGAACAGCGGCACCAGCAGGCACAGGCTGATAATCTGCTCCCGGCTGCGGCGCGGCGTAACGGGAGCGATGAGGTCATATTGCTCCATCGAAGGGAACCTCCAATCTTTTAGAAAGACTGCTATTCTGTACAAAGTATCTTGCTGTATTTTTAGCGGCGGACACCGCGGGGTCTTCCTTCTTTCGGTAACGAAAGAAGGAAGCAAGAAAAGGCTTTTTGCTTTTTGTTTCTGGCGGGACTTTTTCCGGCATCCTGCCGCGGGGCCTTACTTCTTTCATCACTGAAAGAAGTAAGCAAGAAAGGTGCCAGCGGCAAATTGGATGAACGGCATCCAACCGTTGACTATGTTCCTTTTTGACCGACCAAAAAGGAACCGAAAAAGTCGCCACCGTTTCGACGCGGTGGACGCCGACCAGGGAGCATAGCCCCCTGGACCCCGCACAGCGGAAAACAATCAAGTGCAACTTCCACCGGCTTTTACCCGGCCCACCCTGCGGGCCGGGGGTATACGCTTTGCCGCAGCGGAAAAAATGAAATCTATCGGGCCAACGGCCTGCAAAGATAAGGTAAGCTTTACCGCTGCCACCAGAAACGTTTCACCCGGCCTGCAAGGTAAGGCCGGGAGCAGACGGGGGTGAGATGGCCGAGCTGTTATCTTGGGCTGGAGTCCAGAGGATAAGTTCCTCTGGTCGTCGTCCACCCGTTCGAAAGGGTGGCGCCTTTCTTGGTTCT
>CAJFMB010000036.1 GCA_904390925.1 uncultured Subdoligranulum sp. | reverse complement strand
GATCGTCGGCAGCATCAACAAGGTGACCGCCGAGGAGAACAAGGTCAAGCGCGAGGAGTTCTGGGCCAATGTCGAGGTCGGCAAGAAGTACACCGGCGTTGTCAAGAGCCTGACTTCCTACGGTGCTTTTGTGGACATCGGCGGCGTGGACGGCCTGTGCCACATCAGCGAGCTGAGCTGGAACAACATCAAGCATCCCTCTGAGGTTGTCAGCGTCGGCGATACCATCGAGGTCTATGTCAAGAGCTACGACCCCGAAAACCAGAAGGTTTCTCTGGGCTACAAGAAGGAAGAGGACAACCCCTGGGAGAAGCTCAAGACCGAGTATCCCATCGGCAGCGAGTTTGTTGCTCCGGTTGTCTCCATCACCAAGTTCGGCGCCTTTGTCCGCATCCTGCCGGGTGTTGACGGTCTGGTCCACATCAGCGAGATCAGCAACGAGCGCGTCAACAAGGTCAGCGACGTGCTGAAGGTCGGCGACGAAGTCAAGGTCAAGCTGATTGACGTGGACTTCGACCGCAAGCGCATCAGCCTGTCCATGAAGGCCTGCCTGAATGAGGAGGGCGACGCTGAATAATCAGCATCGTCCGGCGGAACTTCCGCCGCCCAGCATACAAAACCCGTAACCAAGGGGCCTGCCTGGCAATCAGGCAGGCCCTTTTTGTATCCCGCCGCGGCACCGGGCGTCTTTCCCCCGCCGCGGCCAAACAGACAAAATCTATGGAAACGATCAAGAAATTCATCACCAAATACTACGAACAGCTGGCCTATCTGTTCTTCGGCGGCATTGCCACACTGCTGAACGTGGTGGTCTTTGCCGTCTTTCAGCTGCTGTTCGGCACCGGCTTTGCCTCCGGCATCGGCAATGTCATTGACAACATCATCTGCATCCTGTTTGCCTACTGGACCAACCGCACCTTTGTTTTCCGCAGCCAGAACCACGGCAAAGCCGCCCTCAAGGAGTTCGGCCAGTTCGTCTTTTTCCGGCTGCTGACGCTGGTGATGGACCAGGTCATCATCACGCTGGGCGTGCAGCTGATCGGCCCGGCCATCGGCTTTGCGGTGGATGCCTCCGGCCAGGCGGCAGGCGCCGCGCAGCTGTGGGCCATGGGGGTCAAGCTGGTCAGCCAGGTGATTGTCATTCTCTCCAACTATGTGTTTTCCAAACTGTTCACCTTCAAGAAGCACTGAAAGGAGGCCCCGTCATGAACGAACGTAAAATCCCCGGCGGCGGCCTGCGTGTGGCCGGGCTGGTACTGGGCCTGGCAGCGCTGGTCACCGCGCTGACCGGCCTGGTGCTGGCCGCCTGCGGCATGGGCCGGGCGCGTGTCTGCCGCCACTGCAAAAAAGGAGCGGAGTTCCTGTGAGCCGGTACACCAAAGCGGAAATCCTTTCCAAAGTTGACCACACCCTGCTCAAACCCGAGGCCACCTGGCCCCAGGTGCAGACCCTCTGCGACGAGGCGGTGCGCTACCTCACGGCGTCGGTCTGCATCAATACCTGCTATGTGCGCCAGGCGGCGGAATATCTGGCCGGCCGGGTGCCGGTCTGCTGCGTGGTGGGCTTCCCGCTGGGCGCCATGGACACCAAAAGCAAGGCCTTTGAGGCAAAAACCGCGGTGGAAAACGGTGCCGACGAGGTGGATATGGTCATCAACATCGGCTGGCTGAAAAACCGCCAGTACGACGATGTGAAGGCTGACATCCAGGCCGTCAGGGCCGCGGTGGGGGACAGGGTGCTCAAGGTCATCATCGAGACCTGCCTGCTCACCGACGAGGAAAAAGAGCGGATGTGTGACATCGTCTGCCAGGCCGGGGCGGATTTCATCAAGACCAGCACCGGCTTTTCCACCGGCGGGGCCACCTTCCACGACGTGGAACTGTTTGCCCGGTGTGTCCGCGGCCGCTGCAAGATCAAGGCGGCGGGGGGCATCTCCACCGTGGAGGAGATGGAAACCTTCCTGGATCTGGGCGCCGACCGCCTGGGCACCAGCCACGCGGTGCGGCTGCTGACCGCAGACTGACAGACGGGATTTCTCACAACGGCAAAGCCGCATCCTGGAAACAGGGTGCGGCTTTTTTGTCTGCCGGACGGCTCTTTCCAAAACCGGAATACTTGTTGACAAAAGATGCGGGATATACGATAATAAGGAAAAATCCCACCGCCGCAAGGGAGGAGAAGCCGATGCAGCATGCAGCGCCATCCGCCGCAGGGGACCCGGCTTTGCCGCGACCCTGCCAAACCGCCTGATGCCCTGTCCGCCGTGACAGGCAGGAAAGGGAGGTCAAGATGAAACGGACCCTGAAAACCACCGGCCTGGCGCTTTGCCTGGCGGCGGTTCTGGCGGCCTGCACCGCCGCCCCCGCCGAAAAGGACATTGCCGCGCCGGAATATCCCTGGACAAACAACTACGACCAGACGGTGGCGGCGCTGGAGGAGCAGGGCGCCGACTTTACCGCCGATCCCGGCACCGATGACAGCCAGCCCAGCATTCAGCTGGACGGCGGCACCCTGTTCGGCGTGGATGCCACCAGCGTGTCGCTGGGCTTCACCCGCAACGGGGAACTGACCACGGTCCTTGCCCAGATGGACACCGACAAGCAGCAAGCCCTGCAAACCGCCATGGAGAAAGCCATGGGTGACCCGGCGGACAGTTACCAGCCAGTGACCACCGGCTCGGAGCTGATGGATGCGCCCTCCTGCGGCATTTCCGTTACGGTCAAACGCATCGCGCTGGACGACGACCATCTGCTGTGGCACAGCGAGCAGCCGCTGTCCCAGACCTGGAGCCAGGACCAGCAGGAGGAGTGGAAGGACTCTCTCCGGACGCCGTTGCTGGAGGCCGGCAGTGACATGGCCAGCAACGTGTCGCTTGCCCGCAGCGAGAGCCAGGGCTATGTGATCCAGTACACGGGTGATGTGGCGCTGGACGTCTACCTGGAATACCAGTGGGAAAAGACCGCCGAACTGATCCTGACGGAGGAGGTCTGCCAGGTCATTCTCAACCGTACCTGCATCCCCATGCTGTAAGCCCCGTACCCCCGCAAAACTGCATACCAGACCCCGCCCGCCGCATAGGTTTGTCCTGTACGGCGGGCGTTTTTGCGCCCTGAAAAGAGGTTCCGGGCAGGGGAGGAGATGCAGATGATTCCATCACCGTTTGTTCTCACGCTGGTGGCGGGGCTGTCCACCGGGCTGGGCGGCGTGCTGGCCGCGGCGGTGCGGCCGTCGCGGCGGGCGCTGGACGCCTGCATGGGGTTTGCGGGCGGCGTCATGCTGGCCATCAGCCTGGCGGACCTGGCGCCGGAGGCGCTGGCCTTTTACGGCGGGCGGATGTCACCGGCGGGGGCGGGCGCGGCGGCGGTCAGCCTGATGGCGGCGGGTGCGGTGATCGCGGCGCTTTTGTCCCGCCTGCTGCCGGAGGAGACCGCCCTGGCAAAGCTCTGCCGGGGGGACGGCCAGCGCACCGCGGTGCTGCGGGCCGGCTTGGCGGTGGGGGCGGCGCTGGTGCTGCACAACCTGCCGGAAGGCGTGCTGACGCTGTTTTCCGGGGCGGCGGACCCGGCGCTGGGCGCCCGCACAGCACTGGCGGTGGCGCTGCACAATATCCCCGAGGGCCTGGCGGTGGCGGCACCGCTGGCCTGGGCAACCGGAAAGCGGGGGCAGGCGGTGGGGGCCGCCCTTGCCAGCGGACTGGCGGAACCGCTGGGGGCGCTGCTGGCCTGGGGGCTACTGCAAAACTTCCTGACGCCGGGGCTTCTGAACGGCACGGTGGCGCTGGTGGCCGGGGTGATGCTGTGGGTGGCACTGGCCGAGCTGCTGCCCCAGGCATTGCGGGCCGGCCTGGCGGGCACCGCGGGGGCCTGCGCCGGGTGTCTGGGCATGCTGTTCAGCATTGCGGTCCTTCGGTGAGTGTGGTATACTATACCCGAGTATCCACCCGGATTCCCGGACGCTGCAACGCCGCAAAAGGAGGCCCGCCATGCGCTTTGTCAAACTGGTCTGCAGCCTGCTGGCGGCCTGTCTGCTGGCGGCCTGCACAGGCACCGACGTTGAGACGCTGCTGCGTGCCCCGCAGCTGTCGGGACAGACCGGCGCGGTGCAAAGCGCCCTCAACCGGTACCTGGGGGTCACCGCCACCCTGCGCTACCCGGCCAGCGGCGAGTTTCTGTCGCCCTTTCTCTTCGGCGACTGGGACGGCGACGAGATCAACGAGGCGGCGGTGCTGTACACCTCCGACGCCAGCCCCAACGTCTGGCTGGCCATCCTGGAACCCGACGGCGACGACTGGCGGGTGACCCAGACCATCGAGGGCCTGTCCAGCGAGGCCGAGACAGTGACCTATGCCCGGCTGCGGGACGCCGAGTCGCTGCAGCTGGTGGTGGGCTACGGCAGTGCCCAGGGCGACCGGTATCTGGTGGTCTACCTGTACAGCGAGGAGACGCTGCAGGAACTGCTGCGCCAGCAGTATACCGAGATGATTCTGGCCGACGTGACCGGCTCCAGCGAGACGCAGGACCTGGTCCTGGCCATTCCCGGCGACAATGAAAACAGCGGCGTCACCCTGAACCTTCTGACCAACACCCCCGACGGCTTCCGCTCGGCCCAGACGCTGAACGTGGGCGAGGGGGACTATTCCGGCTGTGCGGCGCTGCACGCCGGCACCGGCGCCGACGGCCAGCCCTGGCTGGTCATGGACGGCTGGGCCAGCACCGCCCGCAACAGCCTGGCCAGCAGCATCATCACCTATGACAGCGAGACCGGCTTTCTGGGCACCTACTACCCGGAAGGCACCGGCCCCAGCACGCTGCGCAAGCAGACGCTGCGCTATGACACGGCACTGGTCAGCACCGACATTGACGGCAACGGCACCATCGACATTCCCATGGAACTGACCGACGGCGGAACCCTGATGGAACCCATGGACAGCCGGCTGAAATTCCTGTTATGGCAGGATTACTCGGACGCCGACGGCGGGCACACCTGCTTTGGCATCTATGATTCCGAGTACCGGTTTTTCCTGCCGCTGCCCCAGTCGATGCGGGGCGAGGTGACGGTACGGGCCAACACCAGCGGCACCGGCTGGCTGATCCGCAGCACCCTGGGGGGCACCACCTACTGCGAAATCCGGGTGGTGGACCCGGCGGAGGATACCGACGGCGAATATCTGCGCATTGCCACCATTGGCAGCCAGCAGCTGCAATACCGGGAATACACCCATTACAGCGGCCTGAACGCCATTGACCTGCAAAACGGCGTTGCACTGTTTGAGTAAAACGGGGAGGAAACAGAAGATGAAACGAATCCTGGTTGTGGAAGACGAGGCAAGCATCCGCGAGATGGTGGCCCTGAACCTGAAGCTGGCCGGCTGGGACGTGCTGGAAGCCCCCAGCGCCGAGCGTGCGCTGGAACTGCTGCATGCGGGGTCCCCCTGTGACGCGGCGCTTCTGGACATCATGCTGCCCGGCATGGACGGGCTGTCCCTCTGCGAGACCATCCGCCGGGATGATCCGGATATCGGCATCATCATCGTGTCGGCCAAAGGCCAGGAACAGGACAAGATCCGCGGCCTTTCCATCGGTGCCGACGACTATATCACCAAGCCCTTCTCGGTGTCCGAGCTGATCGCCCGGGTGGAGGCGCTGGCCCGCCGGGTCCACCGCGCCGCCGCGGTGGAAGGCAAAACCACCGAGCCGGACCAGCTGGTCAGCGGCCCCTTTGTGCTGGACGAGAAAAGCCGTGTCCTCTACAAGGCGGGACGGCCCATCGACCTGACCCAGGTGGAGTTCCAGATCATGGAACTCTTCTTCAAAAACCCCGGCACCGCCCTGGTGCGGGACAAGATCCTCAAGGGCGTCTGGGGCGAGGGCTACTACGGCGACGTGAAGATCGTCGACGTGAACATCCGCCGCCTGCGCATGAAGGTGGAGGACGAGCCCAGCAACCCCCAGCACATTCTGACGGTGTGGGGGTACGGCTACCGGTGGAACGCCTGACCCCGTCCGGGGCAGGGCGGTTTTGGCCGGGTACGGCAACACAACAACCTGAATGGAATGGGGGCAGCCTATGGCTAGGGAAACGACTGGCATGACCAGCAGCATCACGCGGCGCTGGCTGCGCGGCGGCCTGCTGATCACCATGATCCTGGTGGTCCTGGCGGAGGTGCTGTTCCTCTATTCCACCTACAATGATCTGTACGGCGGCGTGCGGCAGGCGGTGCTCAGCCGGTTCTCCACCATCGAGGGCCAGCTGCGTGCCACCGGCACCGCCGGCGACGCCAGCGAGATCTCCGCCAGCCGCAGCCAGGCGCTGCGGCGCATTGTCGAGCTGTTTGACGAGAAGGAAAAGTTTGAGCTGATGCTGCTGGACCCCTCCGGCACGGTGCTGATCACCTCCAGCGGCACCTTCTCCCAGGAGCTGGCGGACGGAAACGATGTCTATCAGGCCATGACCGGCGACAGCGGTACGGGGGTGTCCACCTTCCGCACCTCGGCAGGGGAGCGGGTCATGGCCGTCACCATGCTGGTGCCCTATGTCACCGACGGCATCTCGGCCATGCGCATGGTCACCAGCCTGACGCTGGTGGACCGCCAGATGATCCGGACCACCCTGCTGTCGGTGGGCATCGCGCTGGTGGTGGTGGGGGTCACGGTGGCAAACGGGTTGTTTTTCCTGCGCTCCATCGTCCGGCCGCTGGGCCGTATCGAGACGCTGGCCACCCGCATTGCCGCCGGGGACCTGACCGTCCATCTGCCCCAGCCCCGCTATAATGACGAGATCGGCCGCCTGTGCGCCACCATCAACCAGATGTCCGACGCCCTGGCCGAGACCGAGCGGATGAAAAACGACTTCATCTCCTCGGTCAGCCACGAGCTGCGCACCCCGCTGACCAGCATCAAGGGCTGGGTGGAGACCATCAACGCCCGCGGCCAGCAGGATGCGGAGATCACCCGCCGGGGCCTGACCGTCATCAGCGCCGAGACCGACCGGCTGTATGCCATGGTGGAGGACCTGCTGGACTTTTCCCGCCTGCAGAACGGTGTCAAGCTGGACTGCCAGGTGCTGGACCTGGTGGCGGAGGCCACCGACGCGGCCCTCTTTGCCGAGCCGCGGATGCAGCAGGAGGGCCTGCGCCTGATCTACGAGGAACCCCCCGAGCCCTACCCGGTCTGGGCGGACCCCGCCCGGCTGCGGCAGGTCTTTGTCAATATCCTGGACAACGCCATCAAGTATTCCCGGCCCGGCGGGTCCATCACGCTGCTGCTCTCCCGCACCGGGTCCACCGTCACCGCCGCCATCCGGGACCAGGGCCGGGGCATCGCCCCCGACGACCTGGAAAAGGTCCGGGTCAAGTTCTTCAAGGGCAAAAATGCGGTGCGCGGGTCGGGCATCGGCCTGGCGGTGGTGGACAAGATCATGGCGGCGCTGGGCGGCACGCTGGATATTCAGAGCACCCTGGGCGAAGGCACCACCGTCAGCATCACGCTGCCGGTCTACCATGCCGGCCAGGAACACCTGCATGACCCGCTGCAGTTGCCGGACAACCAACACTGAACCCGGGACGATGCCGCCCCGTCACAAGGAGATTCCATGAAACAGGAAAAACGTCCTACCGAAAAATTCCGCACCAGTGTGGGCGGCCAGGCCCTGATGGAGGGCATCATGATGCGCGGCCCCAAAAAGATCTGCTGTGCGGTCCGCCGTCCCGACGGCACCCTGGACCTGACCGAGGAGGAGGTCCACAGCCACTGGTACAACAAGGTCCCGCTGGTGCGGGGCGTCTGCAACATGGTGGAAAGCCTCTACACCGGCTACCGCTACCTGATGCACTCGGCCGAGGTGTCGATGGGGGAGGAGGAAGCCGAGGAGGAACCCCAGTCCCGGCTGGAACAGTGGCTGGACAAGCACACCGGCCCGGCGGTGCAGAATGTTTTGATGACGGTGTCCGCCTTTTTCGGCGTGATCCTGGCCATCTTTCTCTTCACCTTCCTGCCCACCTTCCTCACCGGGCTGCTGGGCCAGCTGGTGGAGCTGGGCCGCTGGCCCCGTGTCATTCTGGAAAGCGTGCTGAAAATCCTCATCTTCCTCAGCTATATGTTCCTCTGCACCCGCATGAAGGAGGTGCACCGGATGTTTGAGTACCACGGCGCCGAGCACAAGACCATCGCCTGCTACGAGGCCGGCGAGGAGCTGACAGTGGAAAACATCCGCCGCCATACCCGGTTTCATCCCCGGTGCGGCACCAGTTTTCTGTTTCTGGTCATTCTGATCGGCATTGTGCTCTATGCCATGCTGCCCTGGGACAGCGTGGCGCTGCGGGTGCTGTACAAGATCCTGCTGCTGCCGGTGCTGGTGGGGGTCAGCTACGAGGTCATCAAGTGGGCGGGCCGCTCCAACTGCTGGCTGGCCCGGGCGGTGTCCCAGCCGGGCCTCTGGCTGCAGCGGCTGACCACCTTCGAGCCGGAGGATTCCATGATCGAGGTGGCCATCGCCGCCGTGACGCCGGTGCTGCCCGACAACCCGGAGGAGGGCAGATGGTAAGCCTGCAGGGCGCCGCTCCCCGCGCTGCACTGCGGGCGGTGGCGGATGCGTTGCGGCAGGCCGGCTGCCCCGATGCCGACTATGACGCCGGGGTGCTCTACACCCTGGCGGTCGGGCGGGACCCCCGCCTGGACACCGACCCCCTGGCCGCGGCGCCTGCCGCCCGCCTGGCGGGGCTGACCCGCCGCCGCGCCGGCCGGGAACCGCTGCAATACATCGCCGGGCAGTGGGACTTTCTGGATTTCACCCTGAAAGTCGGCCCCGGGGTGCTCTGTCCCCGCCCCGACACCGAGGTGGTCTGCGAGACCGCCGTGGAGCTGCTGCGCGGCATGCAGCTGCCCGCCCCGCGGGTGTTGGACCTGTGTGCCGGCACCGGCTGCCTGGGGCTGGGGGTCAAGCGGTTTATGCCCGGCGCCCGGGTCACCTGCGTGGAAAAAAGCCCCGAGGCCTTTGCCTACCTGAAAGAAAACGCCGCCGCGGCGCTGGCAAACCGCCGCCTGACGGTGGAGGCGGTCCTGGCCGATGCCATGGCCTATGCCGCCGCCCTGCCCGCGGACAGCGTGGATCTGGTGGTGTCCAATCCGCCCTACCTGACCGCCGCCGAGATGGGCGCCCTCCAGCCGGAAACCGCCCGGGAGCCCGCCATGGCACTGGACGGCGGCAGCGACGGGCTGGACTTTTACCGTGCTTTGGCGGGCAGCTGCCGGCACTGTGTGCGGCCCGGCGGCTGGCTGGTGTTTGAGATCGGCTGGCAGCAACAGCAGGCGGTGGAGGCAATCGGTGCCGCCGCCGGCTGGCGGAATCTCGCCGCCCGGCGGGATTACGGCGGCAACCCCCGCGCCGTCTGGATGCAGCGCTGAGCCGGGGGGGGCGGGGCCTTTCCCGCTGAATGTCCCGCAAAAAGGATTCCGAAACAACAACTAATGGTTGTAATTTGCCGGGAATCCGTATATAATAGACACAGATGCGCAGGATACTGCAAGCAGATTTTTACCCGCTCCGAGGCGGAGCAGTCAAAGGAGAAACGAGACAATGGCAGATAAAAAAGCAACCGCAACCCCGGCCAAGCGTGTGGTGCCGGGCGGCGACAAGAAGGCTGCGCTGGAGACGGCTCTGGCCCAGATCGAAAAGCAGTTCGGCAAGGGCGCTGTCATGAAGCTGGGCGCCAATGTGGCCATGCAGGTGGATTCCATCTCCACCGGCAGCCTGGGCCTGGACCTGGCGCTGGGTGTGGGCGGACTGCCCCGCGGCCGTATCATTGAGGTTTACGGCCCCGAATCTTCCGGCAAGACCACGCTGGCGCTGCATGTGCTGGCCGAGGCCCAGAAAGCCGGTGGCGAGGTTGCTTTCATCGACGTGGAGCACGCCCTGGACCCGGCCTATGCCCGGGCGCTGGGTGTGGACATCGACAGTCTGCTGGTCAGCCAGCCGGACACCGGCGAGCAGGCCATGGAGATCTGCGAGGCCCTGGTCCGCTCCGGCGCCATTGACGCGATTGTCGTCGACTCGGTGGCGGCCATGGTGCCCAAGGCCGAGATCGAGGGCGAGATGGGCGACAGCCACGTGGGCCTGCAGGCCCGCCTGATGAGCCAGGCGCTGCGCAAGCTCACCGGCATCATCGGCAAGACCAACACCGTCTGCATCTTCATCAACCAGCTGCGCGAGAAGGTGGGCGTGGTCTACGGCAGCCCGGAGGTCACCACCGGCGGCCGTGCGCTGAAATACTATTCCTCGGTGCGGATCGACGTGCGCCGGATTGAGGGCCTGAAGGATTCCTCCGGCAACTTCATCGGCAACCGTACCCGTGCCAAGATCGTCAAGAACAAGGTGGCGCCCCCCTTCAAGGAGGCCGAGTTCGACATCATGTTCGGCGAGGGCATTTCCAAGGTGGGCGAGCTGATCGACCTGGGCGTCAAGCTGGGCGTGGTGCAGAAGAGCGGCGCCTGGTTCAATTACGGCGATACCCGCCTGGGCCAGGGCCGTGACAACGCCAAGAACTTCCTCAAGGAGCACACCGACGTGGCCGCCGAGATTGAAAAGATCATCCGGGACAACGCCGACCGGCTGCTGGCTGCCGGCAAGAAGGGCACCGTCAAGCCGGTGGAGGTGGTCAAGCCGGTTGCCGCCCCCGCCGCGGAGGAGGCGCCCGCCGAGGCTGCCCCCAAGACCACAGGCAGCGAGGATGATCTGGACATCATGGTTGACGAGTAATGCCCCGGATCACAGCCATTCAGGAGACCAAAAAGGGGCGGCTGGCGCTGTTTTTTGACGGCGAGTTTGCCTTTTCGCTGGACGAGGAGACCTTTGCCGGCGCCGACCTGCATGTGGACGACGAGATCGACCTTTGCCAGGTGGAGGAGCTCCGCCGCAAAAGCGACACCCGCCGGGCCATCGACCGGGCGCTGGACATTCTGGCGCTGCGGGACCATGCGGCGGGGGAGCTGTACCAGAAGCTCTGCCGCAGGTTTGACCCCCACAGCGCGGCCGCTGCGGTGGCCCGCGCCGAGGAGCTGGGGTTGCTCAACGATGCCGACTATGCCCGCCGCCGCGCCGCCGAGCTGCTGCGCAAGCGGAAAAGCCGCCGGGAGATTGCCGCCGACCTGAACGCCAAGGGCATCGACCGGGACACCGCCGCCTCGGTGCTGGAGGAACTGTTCGCCGACCCGGAGGACGGGACCGACAGCCCCGAGCTGGCCGCCGCGGTGGCTTTGATCGAAAAGAGCTATGCCGGCAAGCTGGCCGAGGGCAAGCGCCCCCAGGTGATGGCGGCCCTTGCCCGCCGCGGGTTCCCGCATGCGGTGATCCACCGGGCGGTGGAGCGGTTTCTTGAAGATTGATTTTATGATCGATATCTAATGTTCCGGCATTCTGCCTTTGGGTCATTCTTCTTTCGTCGCCGAAAGAAGAACCAAGAAAGGCGCCACCCTTTCGAACGGGTGGACGACGACTTGGGGGTCTTACCCCCAAGTCCCCCGCCAACGATAGACGGCAGGCCATCCCACCCCCGTCTGCTCCCGGCCTTACCTTGCAGGCCGGGTGAAACGTTTCTGGTGGCGGCGGTAAAGCTTACCTTATCTTTGCAGGCCGTTGGCCCGATCAATTCCATTTTCCCGCTGCGGCAAGGCGTACACCCCCGGCCCGCAGGGTGGGCCGGGTAGAAGCCGGTGGGGGTAACACCCGGTAAGTGTTCTGCTGTGCGGGGTCCAGGGGGCTCTGCTCCCTGGTCGGCGTCCACCGCGTCGAAACGGTGGCACCTTTCTTGCTTACTTCTTTCGGTGACGAAAGAAGTAAGGCCCCGCGGCAGGATGCCGGAAAAAGTCCCACCTCAACGGTGGCACTTTTTTCGCTACCTTTTTGGGCGTCCAAAAGGAAGAAGGAACCGGCCACCCGCCGGAAATAAAGAAAACCACCAACGTATCCCAACCCCCAAAACTTTCTTGTTTCTTCTTTCTGCGAAAGAAGAATACCCCTCCGGCAGCTTGCCGGAACCCCAAAAGCAGACACCAAACACAAAGGATCAAAATTATGAAAATTGCCATTGTATCCCTCGGTTGTCCCAAAAACCAGGTGGACGCCGACGTTTTCTGCCACGCGCTGCTGGCCGACGGCCACGAGACCGTCGCCGACCCCGCCGAGGCGGACGCCATCATCGTCAATACCTGCGGCTTCATCCAGTCTGCCAAGGAGGAAGCCATCGAGAACATTCTGCTGGCCTGTAGCTACAAGCAGCAGAATCCCGACCTGAAGGTGATTGTCACCGGCTGCCTGGCCGAGCGCTACAAAGGCGAAATTGCCCGCGAAATGCCGGAGGTGGACGCGGTGGTGGGCATCGGCTCCAACAAGGCCCTGCCGGAAATTCTGCGCCGGGTCTGCAACCCGGGCGCCGACCAGCTGGAAAGCTACGGCCCCAAGGCCGACATGCCGCTGGGCGGCCGGCGGGTCATCTCCACCCCCCGCCACTATGCCTACTTAAAAATCGCCGAGGGCTGTTCCAACCGCTGCCATTACTGCGCCATCCCGCTGATCCGCGGCCCGCTGCGCAGCCGTCCGCTGGAGGACTGCGTCGCCGAGGCCAAATGGCTGGCCGGCGAGGGGGTACGGGAACTGATTGTGGTGGCCCAGGACCCCACCGCCTACGGCGAGGACTGGGGCAAGCCCGGCGAGATCTGCGCGCTGCTGGACGCGCTGAACGCCGTCGAGGGCATCCGCTGGATCCGGATTCTCTACGCCTACCCTGAGCGCATCACCGACGACTTTATCGCCGCCATGCAGCGCAACGACAAGGTGGTGCCCTATCTGGACCTGCCCATCCAGCACTGTGACGACGCGGTGCTCAAGGCCATGAACCGCCGCGGCGGCCGCAAGGAAATTGAGGAGGCCATTGCCAAGCTGCGGGCCGGCATTCCCGGGCTGACGCTGCGCACCACCCTGATTGCCGGCTTCCCTGGCGAGACCGAGGAACAGTATGCCGAACTGTGCGACTTTGTCAAGACGGTGAAATTTGACCGGCTGGGCTGCTTTGCCTACTCGCCGGAGGAAAACACCGTGGCCGCCCGGATGGAAAACCAGATTGACGACGAGGTCAAACAGCGCCGCGCCGACCATATCATGGAGATTCAGGCCGGTATCAGCGAGGAAAAGCAGAAGGCCAAGGTCGGCCAGACGCTGGAATGTATCTGCGACGGCTTTGACGAGGAAAGCGGCATGTACCTGCTGCGCTCCAAGGGCGACTGCCCCGAGATTGACGGCAATGTGCTGACCCCCGGCGACACTCCGCTGGAGGAAGGCGTCTTTTACAATGTGACCATCACCGACAGCGACACCTACGACCTGTACGGCTATGTGGAATCCCGTGCCGAAGCGGCCGGGAATGCGGAGGGATAACCCATGAATCTGCCCAACAAACTGACCATGCTGCGTGTTATTCTGGTTCCTGTCTTTATGGTGTTCGCCGCGCTGGGCGGCGCCGGGACGGGCAGCCCTGCCCTGATGCTGGCGGCGGGCATCGTCTTTGCCGCGGCCAGCTTCACCGATTTCCTGGACGGGTACCTGGCCCGCAAAAATCACCTGGTCACCGATTTCGGCAAGTTCATGGACCCGCTGGCCGACAAGATGCTGACCACCGCCGCCTTCATCTATATGCTGGTGGACGGGGTCTGCCATCCGGTGGTGCTGGCGGTCATCCTCTTCCGGGAATTTGCCGTCGCCGGCGTGCGGATGATCGCCGCCGAGCGGGGCACCGTCATTGCCGCCAACATGTGGGGCAAGGTCAAGACGGTGCTGCAGATGGTCACCATCATCCTGTATTATCTGGGCAGCTTTTTCCTGCCGGCGGCAGCCGCCGCGGGCTTTGGCGTGGTCATTCAGGTGCTGTGCTGGCTGGTTGCCGCGGTGACGGTGCTCTCCGGCAGCATCTACCTGTGGCAGAACCGGGAATGCTTTTCCCAGGCAAAGTGATTTTTCACCGGTTTTTGGTTGCGCCGGACGCCCGGCACGGCTATAATAATGTTGTGTTTACCGATCAAATATCCATCCGGCGCCATGCCGCCGGCAGGAAGGAAGCCATCCTATGCAGATCTTCAATACCATGACCCGCCGCAAGGAGGAGTTTGTCCCCCAGACCCCCGGGGAATACCGCATCTACGTCTGTGGCCCCACGGTCTACAACTATATCCACATGGGCAACGCCCGCCCGCTGGTGGTGTTCGATACGCTGCGCCGCTACCTGGAATACCGGGGCAACAAGGTGATTTTTGTCTCCAACATCACCGACATTGACGACAAGCTGATCAACCGCGCCAAGGAAGAGGGCGTTTCCATGTCGGAGGTGGCCAAGCACTATGCCGACGAGTACCTGAAGGACGCCGACGGTTTGAACGTCAAGCGGCCCACCGTCCAGCCCCGCGCCACCGAGCACATCCAGGAGATCCTGGAGCTGGTGGGGGATCTGGTGGCCAGCGGCCATGCCTACGTGGCCCGCAACGGCGATGTCTATTTCCGCGTCAAGTCCGACCCGGAGTACGGCAAGCTGAGCCATCTGAACCTGGACGATCTGGAAAGCGGCAACCGGGAACTGCGCAGCCAGATGGACGACGACCTGAAGGAGGACCCCGCCGACTTTGCCGTCTGGAAGGCCGCCAAGCCCGGCGAGCCCTACTGGGACAGCCCCTACGGCAAGGGCCGCCCCGGCTGGCACATCGAGTGCAGCGCCATGGCCCGCAAGCATCTGGGCAAGACCATCGACCTGCATGCCGGCGGCCAGGACCTGGTATTCCCCCATCATGAGAACGAGATTGCCCAGTCGGAGTGCGCCAACGGCTGCACCTTTGCCCGCTACTGGATGCACAACGGCTTTTTGAACATCAACAACCAGAAGATGTCCAAGAGCCTGAACAACTTCTTCACCGTGCGGGAGGTGGCGGACAAGTACGGCTACGAGCCCATCCGCTACTTCATGCTCACCGCCGGCTACCGCATGCCGCTGAACTACACGGTGGAGCTGATCGAAGCCTGCAAGAACTCGCTGGAGCGTCTGTACACCTGCCGCGACAACCTGGACTTTGCCATCGAGCATGCCCACGGGGATTCCGATGCGCTGGTGGCCAAGGCCGAGGAAGCCAAGAACAAGTTTGTCACCGCCATGGACGATGACCTGAACACTCCCGACGCCCTGGCTGCCCTGTTTGACTTTGTCAAGGACATCAACACCCTGTCGGACGCGGCTTCCCGCCCGGCGCTGGAACAGGTCGCCGCCACCTTTGACGAGCTGGCCGGGGTGCTGGGGCTGCTCTACAACCGCAAAAAGGACGAAGTCCCCGCCGAGGTGACCGACCTGGTCAACCAGCGCGCCGCCGCCAAGAAGGCGAAGGACTGGGCCCGCGCCGACGCCATCCGCGCCCAGCTGTCCGAGATGGGCTGGACCGTCACCGACACTGCCCAGGGCCCCAAGGTCAGCCGCAGCTGACGGGACAAAGCCGGGCGCCCGGCGCTGTCCGCCATTGGCTCGACCCCGCCCGTGTGTCCGAAACATTTCACGTTACAATTTCAGGTTTTTCACAGTCTGGATGGGGCGCTCTGCGCCCCATTTTCTGTAAACGCCTTTTGCAAAGGAGGCAAGCCCATGCCTGACCAAACCGCTGTCGCTGCCCGCCGCCGCACCCTGCTGTGGGTGCTGGGCCTGGCCTTTGTGCTGCGTCTGGTGCTGGCGGCGGCCACCGCCGGATACCCCTATGACCTGAGCTGCTTCACCGCCTGGGGGGACAAACTGCTGGCGGAGGGCCCCGCCCATTTTTACAGCGAGGGCTATTTTGCCGATTATCCCCCCGGATACCTGTATCTTCTCTGGCTGGTGGCCGGGCTGCGGCAGCTGCTGGGGGCAGGCACCGGCCTGACCCGGGTGCTGCTGGCCGCCGTCCCCGCCGCCTGTGACTGCGGTTGCGCGGCGCTGATCTGGCACTGCGGCATGCAGCATCTGCCGGACGAGTCCGCCTGCCGGCGCCTGACGCTGTTTGCGGCCTTCAGCCCGCTGCTGCTCTTTGCCACCGGCGTCTGGGGCCAGGTGGACGCGGCACTGGCGCTGCCGCTGCTGGCCTGCTTTGCATTGCTGGAACGCCACCGCTGGCTGCCCGCGGCGCTGGTCTACGGCGTGGCGCTGGCGGTCAAACCCCAGGCGCTGCTGGCCGGGCCGGTGCTGGCGGTCTGTTTTCTGGCCGGCATTGTGGGTGCGGCGGGCCGCACCGCCCGGCTGCGGGCGATGGAAAACACGCTGGCCGGGGCGGTGCTGGCGGTGCTGCCCACCCTGCTGGCGGGGCTGCCCTTCTTCGGTATCAGCAACCTGATCCCAGGGCTGGTGTCCAAGTATGCCGGCACCGCGGGCGGCTACCCCTATGCCACCATCAATGCCTTCAACTGGTTTGCCGCACTGGGCGGCAACTGGCGGGACCAGAGCAGCGCCCTGTTCGGCCCCATCACCTGGGAAATGCTGGGCATTGTGCACATTCTGCTGCTCACCGCGGCGCTGGCCGTGGCGGGCTGGTTTGCGCTGCAGCGGGGCCGGTTTTCGCCGGTGCTGCTGGCGGGCGCTTACCTGGCGGGTATCTTCACCTTCGCCCACAATATGCACGAGCGCTACCTGATCCCCGCCGTGCTGCTGACGCTGTGGGCCGCCGCCCGCTGGAACGACCGGCGCCTGCTGGGCGCCGCCGCCGGCATGACGTTGACCGGGTTTGTCAACCTCTGTGCGGTCTATGTGCAGGTGGGCACCGATGACGAATGGCTGACCTCCGCCTCCAGCGACATCATTGTCCGTCTGCTGGGCCTGGCCGAGACCGCCTTTTGTCTGCTGCTGTTTTTGACTGTCTATGACATTGTGGCCCACGGCCGTACCCTGCCGCTGGCCCGGCCCGCCGACGCCGGGGAAACCACCCCCGGCCGCCGGCTGCGCCAGGGCGTTGCCGGGCCGCTGCGCTGGCACCGCCGGGAACTGCTGGCCATGGGTGCCCTGACGCTGGCCACTGCGGTGGTGAGCTTTGTCTACCTGGGGGACATGACCGCCCCGCAGAATCCGCTGGACGCCACCACCGCCAGCCAGACGGTGCAGATCACCATTGACAGCGACCAGGAACCCGCCACCCTCTGGATCTATCCCGGTGTCAATTCCGGCGAGACGCTGACCCTCACCGACGGGGCGGGCACGGTGGTCTACCAGGGCCAGCTGGGGTCGGTGTTCTGCTGGCAGACGGTGGCACTGCCCTCCTCCCAGGGGCAGGACTGGACGGTCACCGTCGCTGGCGGACAGGTGTTCGAGCTGTCGCTGCGGGACGCCGCCGGCAATCCGCTGCCGGTGACCACCACCGCCGGCGACCCGGGCCTGTTTGACGAGGCGGATCTGGTGCCCGACACCATCAGCCAGCTCAACAGCATGTATTTTGACGAGATCTACCACGGCCGCACCGGCTACGAGATGCTGCACAAAATGTCGGTCTACGAGACCACCCATCCGCCGCTGGGCAAGGACTTTATCATGCTGGGCATCGCCATTTTCGGCATGACCGGCTTTGGCTGGCGGTTTGCCGGCACGCTGTTCGGCGTGCTGCTGGTGCCGCTGGCCTGGTGCTTTGCCCGCCGCCTGACCCGGCGCCGCTGGGTGGGGGCGGTTGCCGGCTGCCTGCTGGCCTTGGATTTCATGCGCTTTTCCCAAAGCCGCATCGCCACCATCGACATTTACGCCACCTTCTTCATCCTGCTGGGGGCCCACTGCATGGTCTGGTATGCCCAGACCGCGCTGAAAAAGGGCATCGACAAGGCACTGCTGCCCATGGCGCTGGGCGGGCTGGCCTTCGGGCTGGGCTGCGCCTCCAAGTGGACCGGCATCTATGCGGGCATCGGGCTGGCCATCCTCTATTTCGGGGTGCTCTACGCCCGCTGGCGGCAGGGCAACCCCGGCTTCCGCCAGGAGTTTACCACCGCAGCCTGGGGCGGCGTGCTGTTCTATGTGCTGCTGCCCTTTGTGATCTATCTGGCCTCCTACCTGCCCTATGTCTGGCGGGACCCCTCCTTCAGCGTGGGGGACTGGTGGAACTGCCAGGTGTCGATGTACAATTACCACTCCACCCTCAACGCCACCCATCCCTTCGAAAGCCGCTGGTACACCTGGCTGCTGGACCTGCGCCCGGTGTGGTATTACCAGAACAGCGGCCTGCCCGACACCATGCGGGGCAGCATTGCCGGCATGGGCGGCCCGGTACTCTGGCTGGCGGGGCTGGTCAGCATCCTGCTGCTGGCCTGGCGGCAGCTCACCGGCCGGGGCAGCCGCCGCGGCGCTGCGGTGCTGATCCTCTACGCCGCCCAGCTGGTGCCCTGGATGTTCGTCGCCCGCTGCACCTTCCTGTACCACTATTTCCCCAGTTCCATGTTCTGCCTGGCCGCCATCGCGGTGGTGCTGGCCGACATGACCGACCGCAAAAAGGCCCGTCGGATCGCCATCGGCCTGGTGGCGGCGTCGCTGGTGCTGTTTGTCTGGTTCTATCCGGTGCTTTCCGGGCTGCCGGTGCCCAAACTCTGGGCGGCAAGCACCCTCTGGCTGCCCAGCTGGGGCTTCTACTGGATCTGACCGACGCGATATTTGCAGAAAAACCCCAAAACCCACCCGACCCCGGGCAGTGCGCTAGGCACCGCCCGGGGTCGGGTGGGTTGCTGTTAGGCTTAACCTTGAGAGGCAGAAGATGTCATGGTTTGGGCCGGGTCATTCCGGCAGATAGATGTGATGGGGCAATCCCTCCACATAGATGGGGGTCAGCTCCGCCTGGATCAGCGGCATGGCATAATCCAGGAAGGCCGGCATCATGTCGGTGTGGTCGGCGTTGATCCAGTCCAGCGGGACCTTTTTTTCCAGGTTGGCCACTTCGCTGATGGGATGCAGCTCGGTGGTGCACTGGTAGGGCGCGTTGGAAAGCCGCTTGAGGGCGATCATCTCGCCGGTGTGGCCCTCAAAGGCGGCCTTGGCGGCGGCGCCGCCCACCTGGTAGGCTTCGGTGATGTCGGTGCGGCTGGTCAGATGTCCGGCACAGCGCTGCAGGGTGGACAGCTCAATGCAGCGGGTCTTGGTGTCCAGCCGGCGGGCCACCGTGTTGGCCAGAAAACGGGCGGTGCCGGTCAGGGCCTTGTGGCCGAAAGCATCCACCGCGTGCACGTCATCGGCCAGCTCGCAGACATAGCGGCCGTCCTCCAGCTTGACGCCCTCCGACACCGCAATGACAATGCTGGGCTTTTTGGCCTGCATCCGGGCCACCTTCTCCACAAAGCGGTCCACGTTGAAGGGGATCTCCGGCAGGCAGATCATGTCCACGCCCTCGCAGTCCTCGGCGCGGGCCAGGGCGGCGGCTGCCGTCAGCCAGCCGGCATTGCGGCCCATGATCTCCACAATGGTCACATACTTGGTGCCGTAGACGGTGGCGTCCCGGATGATCTCCTTCATCACCACGCCGATGTACTTGGCGGCGCTGCCGTAGCCGGGGGTGTGGTCGGTGACCATCAGGTCGTTGTCGATGGTCTTGGGCACGCCCATGAACCGGATG
>CAJFMB010000035.1 GCA_904390925.1 uncultured Subdoligranulum sp. | reverse complement strand
TTCTTTTACCCATAGTAATACCCCCTGATGTAGTACTTTCATTTTCCTACATCAGGGGGTACTTTGTCTATTGTCCGTTTTTACTGGTTCGGTTCAGGTTGCTGCCGGGGGCTTTGTTTTGGTTTTAGAACAACCGCAGATTACTCAGCAACGGTGATGCTGGTGATGTGGGGGTTGGCACCCTCGTACCAGTACAGGAAGCCTTCGCAGTTGATGGTCTGGCCAACCTGCAGAGCCTCGGCAGCCTTATAGACATCGCTGTCGCCGCCGCGCAGGTCGCTCTCGACCAGGAAGGAATACTCGGCGCCGTTGTAGGAAACGGTGAAGTAAACGTCATCGCCTTCGCTGCCGGAGTTGTCCCAGCCGTACAGGTAGGGAGCAGTGGCCTCGTTGCCGTCAGCATCCTGGTAGGTGCTGTCCACAACGGTCATGCCGGTGAAGCTGACGTACTGGTTCTGATGGCTTTCCAGCTCATCGGTGCCCAGCAGCTCGGTCACGTCCACAGGCTCGGCAACATAGGTGTCGGCGCCGTCCACGAAGGTGAAGGTGCCGTCCATGATCTCGTACTCGCCGGACCAGACAGCCTTGTAGCCGGAAACCTGCACGCAGACACCCTGGGTCAGCTTGTCGTAATCCTCAGCGCTGCACTCCACGCCGTAGGCAAAGTAAGCGCCGTCCTGATCCTGCAGGTACAGGGAGGTGCTGGTCTTGCCGGTCTCGCTGTCGGTGTACAGGATCTGCTTGTCCTGGACGTATGCCTGAATGGTGACGGGGACCTGATCGCCCTCCTGCACCTCGATGGCGGCATACTCGTCATAGCTCATGACTTCGCCGGCGGTCTCGGGGGAAGAGGTCTCCTCGGCAGCGCCGGTCTCGGCGGTGCTGTCGGCAGCGACGGAAGCGGTGGAGCTGCTCTCGTCAACGGTGCTGTCAGAGGTGGTGCCGCCAGCGCAGGCGGTCATGGCGCCGGCCAGGCAGAGGGCCAGTGCAGCAGAGACAAACTTTTTCATAAGTAAATTCTCCTTTATGCGGTACATCATGGGACGGCGAAGAGGGAGAAACCAGGGGTTTCACTCTGCCAGCTCGCAGCGTCCCGGTTGAGATGAACAGTTATAATTATACCGTTCCTTTGGCAAAAATCAACCGCCGACCCCCGGTTTTGCCGAAATCGTTACCAAATTGGAATGATTGTTCCTGGACAGATTGCACAAAAACAGCAGGTCCCCTGCCCCGCCGCCGGGGTCGTTTCCGGCGCCAGATACCGCAAAAAAAGGGCCCGTGCAGAACACGGGCCCCGGAGTCTGTCAGCTGCGGCGCCGGCGGCCGTACAGCCAGCGCGCCAGCAGGTAAAGCAGAATGCACACCCAGGCAGCCGCCAGCACCGCCAGCAATGCCACAGCGGTGGCGGGCAGCGGGCCCAGGTCGGCCTTGGTGCTGCCGTTGGTTGACACCGAGTCCAGATGGTAGAGGGCTGCGGTGTCGGTGTAAAGCTGCTGGACAAAGGCATCGTCCACCGTCTGCCCGCGGCGGGTGCCCTTGGTCACGTCCTCGATCAGCTGGCCGGCGGCGTTGCGCAGCGAGGCCGAGCCGTTGAACACCGGCGTGATGAAGGTGTCGTCCAGGTGGTTCAAAAGCAGCTGGGCCGCCTGGATCTTGATGCTGTAGTGGTCGTCGTCATCCTCGCCGGCGCGGGAGAGATAGTCCTGATACTCCGGCGTATTCTGGGCCTTGCTGGTCACCGGCACATAGCCTTCCGTCTCGGAGTAGGCAATCTGCACAGAATCCGTCAGCAGATACTGGGCAAACAGCCAGGAAGCCAGCACCTCCTGAGGGTCGTCCTTGTTGAAGATACAGACCGACGGGCCCTGGCTGATCATCTGGGGATGCTCGGGGTCAAACTGGGGCACCGGGTAGACGGCGGTCTCAAAGGGAACGATCTCGTCGGGGTCGATGTCCACCAGCGGGGCGTCGCAGCCCATCCAGGTGGCGCCGGCGGTGGAGTCCACCGCAAAGATACACTGGCCGGCGTTCAAGAAGTTGGCCGGGTAGCCGGAGATCTTGAAGGTGGAGAAGGCCCCGGTGCCGGCGTGGCCGGCAATGTCCAGAAGCAGCTGTTCGGTGGTGCCGTTGAAGAGCTGGATTTCCCCCGACGGGGTGGAGTAGCCCGCATCCAGCTGCTTGAGCATCTGGATCATCATGTTGTCGGTGGACTTGTACAGGAAGGGGATCAGCACCTTCTGGCCGTTGACCGAGTAGACGCCGTCGGCGCCCTTGGTGGCGGCTGCCGCCTCGGACACCTGCCAGATGAAGTCCCAGGTCAGGGTATCCTCCGGCAGGGTGAAGCCCAGCGCCTCCACCATATCCTTGTTCACATAGCAGGCCTCGGTGGAGCGCATGTAGGGCAGCGCATAGTAGGCCCCGTTGAGGCGGCATTCCTCCAGGAACTGGGGAACGATCTCGTCCTTGGTGGGGCCGTCAAAGGCCAGCTCGCTGCCGCCCAGGCCGTACTTGTCGTCGTCGAACAGGTCATCCAGCGGCACCACCACATTGTTGCCGGTCAGGTAGGTGGCAATGTGGTCGGGGTAGGTGATGCAGACGTTGGGGGTGGTGCCGGTGGAAATGTTGGTGATGACATCGTTGTAGATGTCGCCGTAGTCGGTGTAGAGCCGCAGCGTCACCGTGATGTTGGGATACAGCGCCTGAAAGTCCTCGATGGCCTTTTTGTAGATGTCAGTCTGGGTCTTGTTGGTGTCGTTCTTGGCCCAGAAGGTGATCTCGTAGTCCCGGCTGGTGTCAAAGCTGTCCGGCACCGTGAAAGCAGCCTGTTCCCTGCTGCCGTGGCAGCCGGTGAGCAGCCCGCCCGCCAGGCAGGCGGACAGCAGCAGCGCGGCGGGACGCAGAAACTGTCGTTTCATCCCTTGGTGCCTCCTCTCGAAACGCCCTCCATGATCTTGTTGCGGAAGGCCAGGAAGAGCAGGATCAGCGGCACCGAGATGACCACCACCGCCGCCATCATGGCGGGGACGTTCTCGCGGCCGAAGCCGTTTTCCCGGATCTCCTGGATGCCGTTGGACACCAGGTAGTAGGCGGGGTCGTCGGTGATCAGACGCGGCCAGACATAGGAGTTCCAGCACTCGATCAGTTTCAGGATGGTGATGGTCACGATGGTGGGCCGGCAGATGGGGATCATGACCTTCCACAGGTATTTCAGGTCGGAGGTGCCGTCCACCTTGGCGGCGCGGTAGAGCTCGTCGGGGACCTGCTCAAAGTTTTCCTTCAGCAGGTAGATATAAAACACCGAGGTGATGGAGGGCAGGATCAGTCCCGCAAAGCTGTTGCGCATGTCCCAGTTGGTGATGGTGACAAAGTTGGTGATGACCACCAGCTCGGTGGGGATCATCATCATGGACAGAAACAGCCCGAACAGCAGGTTTTTGCCCCGGAACCGCAACCGGGCAAAGGCGTAGGCCGCCAGCGTGCTGACCACCACCATGATGGCGGTGGTGATGACCGAGAAGATCAGGGTGTTGAGCAGGTAGCCGCCCAGCGGCACGGCGGTGAAGGCGTTCTGGTAGTTTTCCAGCGTGGGGGCCAGGGTGAAAAACACCGGCACATGCTCCGAGTTGTAGGCGCCGTAGCTTTTCAGCGAGGTGAGCACCATCCAGTAGAAGGGAAACAGCACCACCACGGCCCAGAAGCTCAGAAACAGATAGGTCAGCGCCCGGCGCAGGTTGCTGCGGCGGCGCATGGCGCGCTCTTTTTTCTCATATTCTTCGTGATTCACAGCGCGGCACCCCCTTAAATATGTGCCCGTTTGCGGGTGACCAGCAGGTTGATGCAGGTGATGGTCAGCACAATGACAAACAGGATGATGGCCGCGGCCGACGCGTAGGACGGGTATCCGCCGCTGTCGCCGTAGAGCATGTCGTAGACGTAGCCGACGATGGTGTTCATGCCGGCGGCGTTCAGGTCTGTGCCGAACAGCGCCACCGCGTCGCTGTAGGCCTTGAAGGCACCGATGAAGCCGGTGATGACCAGATAGACGATCATGGGCGAGATCATCGGCAGCGTGATGCGGAAGAAGATGCGGGTGCGGCTGGTGCCGTCCACCCGGGCGGCCTTGTAGTACTCCTCATTCACCGAGGCCAGCGCGCTGGTCAGCACCAGGATCTTGAAGGGCAGCACCACCCAGATGGTGTAGAAGCAGAGCACAAACATCTTGGCCCAGTGGGGCCCATTGATGAAGTCGATGGGTCCGGCGCCGAACCAGTTCAGCATCATGTTGATCAGGCCGTCGGTGTACTCGGTGCGCTGGAACAGCACCATGAACACCAGGCCCACCGCCAGCGTGTTGGTGACGTAGGGCAGAAAATAGATGGTCTGGTACAGATGCCGCAGCGGCCGGATGGAGGACAGCGCGGTGGAGATCAGCAGCGCCAGAATCGTCGACACCGGCACCGTGATGATGACCAGCACAAAGGTGTTTTCCACCGCCTGGAGGAAGTAGCTGTCGTGCAGCACATAGGAATAGTTGTAAAGACCCACCCCCTGGTAGGTCTGGGAGGCAAAGTTGTAGCATTCCTCCACCGAGTAGACGGCCACGTCGATGAGCGGATAGACCAGAAACGCCCCCAGCAGCAGAATCGACGGCAGCAGGTAGAGCCATGCCTTTTTGGAATTGCGGTCCATGCTGCGCCCCCTTATGCTCTGGCGGCATCCGTCCGGATGCGCAGCTCATCCTCCCGGCCGAACAGGAACACCTTGTCCGGCTTGAGGGCAAAACGCACGGTATCCCCCACGGGACCGGTCAGCTCCTCGGGGCGGACGATGGCCCGCAGCGTGTCGGTCTGGCAGGCGGGATGGGTGCAGACAATGCTGGTATCCCGGCCCAGCACCTCCACCCGGTTCAGCCCGCAGGCCACCGGGCCGTCGGCGGCAGGGACAAAGCCCTCGGGACGGATGCCCGCCCAGACCGGGCCGTCGGGGGCACCGGGCACCGCCAGCGCTTTCTGGCCGTCCAGCAGCAGCATGCCGCCCTTGACATCGCCGGCAAAGACGTTGATGGGCGGGGTGCCCAAAAACTTGGCCACAAACAGACTGGCCGGGTCGTCATAGACCTGCTGGGGCTGGCCCTGCTGCATCAGCACGCCGTCCTTCATCACCACAATGAAGTCGGAGATGCTCATGGCCTCCTCCTGGTCGTGGGTGACAAACAGGGTGGTGATGCCGGTCTTTTTCTGGATCTTGCAGATTTCCTCCCGGGTCTGCAGCCGCAGCCGGGCGTCCAGGTTGGACAGCGGCTCGTCCAGCAGCAGCACCCGCGGCGTCTTGACCAGCGCCCGGGCAATGGCCACCCGCTGCTGCTGGCCGCCGGACAGCTCCTTGGGACGCCGGTCCAGCAATCCCTCAATCTGCACCAGCTTGGCCGCAGCCAGCGCCTTTTCCCGCATCTGGGCGCGGGTGGGGCGGGCGGCGCCCTTGAGGTTTTCCAGCGGGAACAGAATGTTCTGCAGCACCGTCAGATGGGGGTAGAGGGCATAGTTCTGGAACACCATGCCCACCCCGCGCAGTTCGGGGGGCAGTCGGGTCACGTCCTCCTCCCCGAAAAAGATCTGGCCGGAGGTGGGCGTCTCCAGCCCGCAGATCATGTTGAGGGTGGTGGATTTGCCGCATCCGGAAGGCCCCAGCAGGCCCACCAGCTTGCCGTCCGGGATGGTAAAGGTCAGGTCCTGCACAGCCGTGGTCTCGCCCTGGGCTTTTCGGCCGCGGGCGGGGAACCGTTTGGTCAGACCCTGCAATGTTATATTCATCTGGAACATCTCCCTGCGATCACGCTTTTCAACGATACAGTATGATTATAGCGGATTTTCCCCCGCTTCTCAAGAGAAAACCGCCCGTTGCAAGCACAAAGCGCCCCGGTCGGCCAACCCGTCCGGAGCGCGAAAAATTCTGTGTCAGGCATCCTTTTTGCGGGTCGCCATCTGCCAGATCCACAATACCAGCAGCAGCACCGCACAGAACGCCATCTGACCGATGCCCAGATACTCCAGCGTAAAGACGCTGAGCGTCACCCCGAAGAAGAAGGTCGCCGTGACCACCAGATAGGTCAGGCTGATGTGCAGTTCCCGGGTGGCCTGGGACGCGGCATCGGGGGTGCGGGTGTGGCGCATCCGCCGCCAGACCAGGGCATGCAGCGTCATCTGGCGGAAATTGTTGGTGCAGAACACGGTGGACACCGGCACGCCGTGCAGCGCCGTGAAGGTGTTGTACTGCAGCGCCAGCGCAAAGAACACCGGCCACAGATACAGCGCGTAGGAAATGCTGGTCAGCTGCTCATAGGGCAGCACCGCCTGAATGCCGAAGCAGATTGCCTCCACCAGCAGGCAGGCCCGCTGCCAGCGGCGGGTGTCGCCGCCGAACAGCCGCATGGGCAGAATCACCGTCAGCGCGATGCCCAGAATGTACAGCCCCAGACCGCCCAGCCGGGACAGAACCCCCAGCCACTGGCCGGCGTGCAGTTCGCTGAACAGGCTGATCATGTTGCCGGTCTCGGCGTTGGCAAAGACGTGCCCGCAGTAGATACTGCCAAACCCGCCCGCAATGCCGCCGTTGAGGGCCAGCAGCACAAAGCAGGTTTCCTCCTGACGGGTGGAGGGCAGCGCAAAACTGTGCAGATGGATGCCGTGCAGGTTCATGGAAAAGATCCTCCTTGACGGATGCCGCAGCGCAGCCCGGACCCGCCTTGTTTTCAGTCTCGACTCAGTATACCGCTGTTCGTCACTATTGTCAAAGATGCCGCTCTATTTTTGTAAGGGAAGCACAAAAATTTCGGCTTTCGGCCAAAAATCAGCCGGATTTGGCCATTTCGATTGGTGCTGCGGGGGTATCTGTCCGACGGGCAGCGGCTGGTGCGCAGGTTTTCTCCCCTGCCCTGCCGGATATGGCAGGGACCCCTATGCCGAAAACCTGCCGTACAGACAAAAACTGCCGGCCGAACCCGCAAAGGGGGTCAGCTTACTGCTGGCCGTCCTCCTTCTTGTCGCTGCGCTTGCGCAGGATCACCAGGGCCACAATGGCAGCCGCGGCAACCACCAGCACCACCACCAGGGCAGTCAGCGGCAGAGAGTCGCTGGTCTGGGGAATGCCCAGCAGGCCCGGCGTTGCGGTAGGCGCGCCGCCCCAGGTGCCGTTGGCAATGCCCTCGGCAATGTCGGGGTGCTCATCAATGGCAGGTGCCGGTGTGGGCGTCGGCGGGGCAAAGGTGTTCAGGAAGGACACTTCCGCTGCCTTGGCATCCGGGTTCTCCACGTCGTTGGCAACCACCTGGGCCTTCAGCGTCGTGCTGCCGTCCGCTGCGGTCGCATTGGTCACCTGCACCTGGATTTCATACACCGTCAGGTCATAGCTCATGTAGGCAGTGCCGCCCGCAGTCTGACGGACAATGTAGAAGTAGTCGCCCGGCTCGGTGTAGTGGATGGTGAAGCATCCCTGCTCCTCGTCGGCCAGCATCAAAGCCTGGTTGTCCGCTGCCGGCATCGGCTGGTTCTCGTCTGCGTTCTCCGCGCACTCGATCGTCACTTCGAACTTCTCGCTGTGCGTTCCGTTCAGCTGCATCGTCACCGGAATGGCGGCGTCGCAGGCATACTCTTCCGCTTTCGCGCTTACAGGCAACAGCAGCAGGGCCGCGAGCAGCACGGGAAGGACCAGCAATCCGCTCAGTTTCCGTATCGCTTGATTCATGTTCAGGTACCTCCTTCAAAAAGGGGCTTGGCCGCGCCCCGGCCCCCGCCCACTTTTGTCAGCTCATGCGGTCCAGCCGTCCAAATATGACGACACGACCATTGGTTTCTGCCTCCGCACAGGTGGACAGCGCGATCACCTTGTCCTGCGGTGTCACGCCGATGTAACGGCTTTGCACCGCATTCTCATCCACATAGTTCAGCAACTCGCTGATGTCTCCCTGCGGCTGGGCCGTGGGGTTGTAAATCATGGTGTCGAACGCATCCGGCTCCATGCAGGCAAAAATCTCGATGGAGTAGGTTGCATCCGGCAGGTAAAAGGTGCCGGTGGGATGAGAGTCAAAGTAATCGGTGTTGACGAACTCCACAACATCCCCGAACATTCCACCGTTGTCCATGTGATGGCCATAGATCAGAGTATAGGAATCCGACAGATCCCGCGCGTTCATGCTGGACATGAAAATCGAGCCGGAAAGCGCAAAGTCTCCGTAAACGTCGGTATTGATATACTCCATGTCATCTTCACCGATGACAACAGGATAGTCGATGTGGGTATCGTCAATGGTCAGCCAGCCCAGCACGTCCGGGTTGATGGCCTGGAGCTCCTCCAAGGTCGGGTTGGAGTCCGGGTCCCCCGAGATGCCGGGTTTGAACTGCAGCAGGTCGCTGCCGAGGAACGCGCCATTGTAAATCATGGCCGTATTCCAAAGCGAGTACCCGCCGTACAGCAGCATCAAGACAATCAATGCCGCTGCCACCATGCTGACCAGACGGTCACCGGCTCGCGCCAGTTTGGCCGCTGTGTGCAAGAGGCGTACCTCCTTATCAGTGTTTGAAACTGCTGTGTGTCCCTTTTCGGGCCCACACAGAAAAGATTGTCAGCTTTCGCTGTTCTGATTCAGCTCTTATTTATATGTAAGAGCCTGAATCAGTCCTCGCGGCGCTTGCGCATGAAGACGAAGCAGCCGGCGGCAGCCACGACTACCAGCAGAGCGTAGGGAGCGATGTCCATGACGATGCCGGTGGCGGGGGTACTCGTCTTCACATTGTAAATGGCCACATCGGTATCGGCAGAGATTGTAGCTTTATCGATTTTATCACCCTTTGTCGAACCATTGGTCTCATGCGTATCACCGGCGTTATAGTCGGTATCAGTATATGCCACGTAGCCCTTATCCGCATAATCAGTTTCAGTAACCGTATACTTATCATCGGAATCCAGGCCGTAAATCTTCACATAGCCGCCATTACGCACGGTAAAATTCTTTTCAACACCGGTTTGAAGGCTATCGGTTTTCATTGTGGTTTCATTTCCACCTTCAACGTATTCTACGTAGTAGGTTTCTTCCTCTTCACCTTCAACTTTTACATTGAAAGTGAAAGAATCGTTGAACTTGTCGCCAAACTGGCCTTCAACAAACTTGTGGATGGTAACGTCATGCAACGTTTCCGTATCCGCATCATAGTCGTTGTTGAAATCATTAGTCTTCGTATGCTCCGCATCATTATTCACGAGTTCAGTGCTTGCAACCTCAAGCCCGCTATCCCCCTGAATGATAGTCACATACAAATACTTGATGCTATTATCATAAGTAATACCATTATACGGGTTGGAAGTATCCTCAGTCACCTTATACTTGTAAACGCCGGGACCACGAAGGGTAAACTTGGAAAGATCAACATGATATGCTGCATTCTGATCCGCCTTAACAACAGTATCCTGGGTCATTGCTGCAGTTCCAGCATTAAAGCTTGCGTCGTTATCCCAGACAATGTCGCCTACTTGGCCAGCTTCAACCGTAACACCATTGCGGACTTCTGTGACATCATCAGTAACGGTTGGATTCTCCGGCTGAATATTGAAGTGGAAAGAGACCTTCGGGGTAAAGACTTTTTCACCAACCTTAAGGTTCTTTGCAATTTCAAACGTGCCGTCTTGCAGGCCAGACGGAGGAGGGGTCTTCTGGTCCCCTTCACCGTCAGTAGCAAACGCGGGGACGACAGCCACAGACGCCAGCATAGCGGTGGCAACGAGGGTGGTCGCGACGCGACCCATGGTCTTGTTGAGTTTCATTCTCGTTTTCTTCCTTTCTGATTTTTGGAATGGATTTTACACAAGGCGGGGACGCCTAATGTAACAAAGTAGTTGGGCGGCGCGTTGCGGTCACAAACCGCTGCGCCGTATCACGGTGATGACCTTGCCCTTGACCTCGCTGGCCTTCACCGGGCCAAAGTAGCGGCTGTCGCGGGCGCCCTCCCGGTAGTCGCACAGAATGAAAAACTCGTCCTGCGCCAGCGTCACCGGATATGCTGGGCCATCGTCATATTTCGGGGTGGTGTAGTAGATGTCATTTTCCAGCACCGTGCTGCCGTTCACCACCAGGGTGGCCTGGTCGGTCACCTCCACGGTATCGCCGCCGCGGGCCACGATCCGGCCCACATACTGCTCGCCGTCCTTCTCGAACACCATCACATCGCCGTTTGCCCAGTCATCTGCCAGCCGGTAGTAGAACAGCAGGTCCCCCGCGGAAATCCGCGGTGCCATGTCGTCGTTCTCCATCGGCGTGACACCGAAGGCAAAGCCGAACAGCAGTGCCAGCAGCACCACCATGGCGATCAGCTTGGAGAAGAATCCCGCAATGTCCTCGGCATCGGCGCAGCGGCGGCGGCGCTTCTTGATGATCTCCTCCGGTGTGGGGGCAGCGTCATCCTTCGTCGCTTTGCCCTTGCGCTTCGCCTTGGGCTTGTCTGCCTTTGCGGGCTTGTCCACGGCAGGTTTCGGGGTGCGCTTTTTCGGCTTCGGCGGCTCCTCGTCTAAAGGTTCCGCCGGGTCAAACTGGATGGTTTGGGTCCTTGCCGGCTTACCCGGAGTTCCGGGCGGTTCCGGCGATTCGGTTGGTTTAGCTCGATAGATTCGGCGGGGGGTGTCAGCCATGGGCATCACCGCCGGTTCTGCGGCCCATCATCCGGGCCAGAGCCTGGTCCCGCTCGTCAAGCAGTGCCTGGTAGTAGGCTGCCTGATCGTCGCAGACCTGCTGGTAAAGATGCTGCAGGGATTCCAGCTGCTTCCATACGTCAGCTTCGTCCACCCCGCCGAACATCTTCTTGCGGAATTTCATGGCGGAGAGTGCCTCCGCAATGTCCTGCATGGTTCGCATAGGCGATTACTCCATCCGGCGGCGACGACGGCGGGCCACAATGCCGCCGATCAGCGCCAGGCCTGCAATGCCGGCCACCGTGACCAGGATGGTGTAGGGCGCGGTGTGGTTGGATTCCAGGCCGGTGGGGGCGACAACGGGACGATAGTTTTCGAAGCTTACCGTCACATCACTTTCTCCAAGCCTTTCAGGCGTTACCGTTGCGACATTGCTTTGTAACGTATTTCCGTCAATCGTGTGCTTGGTGGTATACCCCTCGTTGGCAACCGATGTCTCGGAGATGGTCAGGGTTGCATCCTGGCGCACTTTTGCAATGGTTACAGAACCATCATCCTTCAGCTTAAATGCACCGTCACCTGTCACCTGAGCCGTTTTCTCCTGCACAGTCTGGATGTTTTCTTGCGGTACATTTGTTGTACCGGTCTGTGCAGTAAATTCAAAGAAGCGACTGGTATCACCCATCTCGCCGGTCACGTTCTTGATAACCGTTACCGTGCGGTACTTTGCATAGGTATTGGTAACCGTAATCGACTGTGCTGTATTTTCCTCGTTCAGGGGCAGCGATGCATTGTTTGCCTCGACCTGATTTCCATACTGCGTGGATGCGCAGTAGAAATCACCCACATCCGGTGCGCTTGTTTCCTCAACCGTATAGGTAGCAAAGGGCAAATCCTGAATGGTCACATTTCCCGTGCCGGTAACTGTTACCTCTGCACTGTACTTGTCCCCGTTCTGCTGGAACATCGCTTTATTATTGCTCTCATTACCATTAACCAAAATGCTATAGCCGTCTTCGGGCTGTTTATCCACAACATCTGTGGTGGTGGTAATCGTGAACTTGAATTGTGTACCAGTCACACTGGTTGTTTCGTCCGGGTTCGTCCATTCAACACTCTTGGTGATGGTCAGGTCGCCGGTTTGCGGCTGAACGCGGATAACAGGCTTCGGGAAAGGCTCCGAACCGGGAATCTTTGTATCTATGCCATCGGTGGAACTCTTCACATTGTAATTAACCTTGGCATTGGTTACGTTATTGCTGTAGAAACCATTCTCAGGCACTTTCGCATGCGTACCGGTACCTTTCTCCGGTACATTCACATAAGCTGCTTCTCCTTTTTCAGCGAACTCATTTTTGGCAAGCTGAGAAGGAGTGATCATGGTTTTTACCGTGTAGCGCAAACCTGGCTCCGTTTCATACTCGGCACCATTCACTCCAGCGAGTGTAACCACGATGGTGGGCTTCTGTCCATCCTGATAGGTAACGTTCGGTGTAATTACAACGGTTTCTTCAAGGCCACTATACACAGTCTTGTCAAACGTCGCCGCTGTACCGGCTGCGACAGTTCGCGGCTCACCGATGACTTTATATTCCTGCGTATCGCTGTCATATTCTTCTACCTGTACGGTAAAGGTAACTTTACCTTGGTCCTGAGACAGATCTGCCCATTCACTGAGCTGATCAACCATCTCCACGTCCACACAGGAGAAGAAGGTCAAGCTTTCGGCAATGTCCTTGAATTTATTCTTCAAGGTTTCAGTACTCTGTGCAGAAATAATGTCTGTGGTTGCATTCGGTACTGCATTGCGAAGCTCATTCATATAGCCATAGCCAATTTCGTTCGCGGCAAAATCCGGTCCGATACCAACCGCGTAAAAACGATCACACTGCATATTTTTTATAGATTTTACAGCGGCGTCTTTACTACCCTTGACATTGCTACCGTAACCTGTATCGCTACCATTACCAATGCTATCGTCCAGTCCACCGTATGTGGGCACACCATCCGACAGGAAGATGACAATTTGCTCCGCATCACGTTCCGGCTCCTGCGCCTTGATCTTGCTTAACTGATCGATACCCTTTTGCACGGCTGCATCCCAGTTGGTGCCGCCACTAACTGCCATATTGTCTACGGCATTTTTCACTTGCCAGCCTGTAGACGGGTCATTACTAGTTCCCCAGTCCACAAGGACGTCCGTTCCATAATAGTACCAACTGCCCCAATGATCGTGGCCAGAATCCACTTGTGCTCCGGCAAACCCAACTACACTGTATCTGGGATCAAGCTGCCCAGCCTCCTTTTGAGTTTCCAACTCATCTACCATTGCAGCAATAGCTTCTCGCACCGCACTAATTCGAGAGTTATTATCCGTACTGCTGATTTTCTTTGCCATGCTACTCGACCGGTCAACGATGAAAAGGACGTCAACCGGGGTCGCCTCCGGTTCATCATGATCACGATCACCTGTCATCGAAAGGGACAGCTCATATTGGGAAGGATCGTCCTCCTGACGAACAGCTGTCTTTTCAGTGGTAATACCAAAGCCCTCCGGCGGGGCTGCAGCAAATTTGTTACTGATCGTCACGGAGTTGTTCTGACCAACCGTATACGCTTTGTCGGTACTTGCTGTTGTTCCGTTAATCGTCGCGGCTACATTATTAATGGAAACTGTTGTTCCTTCCGCGACATCCAGCTCCTGAATTTTATAGACAGTACCCGCAGGAATATTATGAATATATTTGCTGTGGTTACCTTGTACGGTGAAGATACCCTCACCCGACAACTTCTCCGCGCTGGTAGTTCCACTGAGAGAATCATCAATTGTGAAAGAATTCTCTGCATAACCCGCAATTGCTTCTGCAGGTGTCACAAAGTCTCCGTTAGCATCTTCGACCAGCAGCTGCATATTATAGGTTGCATTTTTCTGTTCATCCGATGCGCTGCTGTTCACCTGCTTGTTCACAGAGACTGTACCGGAAGGAATCGTGGGCAGGTTAAAACTCAGTTCACAGTTGGAACCGCCTTCACCACGCTCCAGATAGAAGAACTTGAAATTGTGGTTGGAATAATCAGCAAATGTATGGTTGCCATTAGAAAGCGTAACCCACTCGATCTGATCCGCAGCCTCCTGGCCGAGGGCATCCACAAAGAACTGTTTGAGATCTTCAGTTTTTGAACTTGCAGAAACGCCCCAATAGGTATCGGACTTCACTTTATCGACCGTCACGGTACCTTGAGCAAAATTGATTCTGCCGCCTACAGCACCATGGATGCCGCCAATATCCAGCACCAGTACGTTATCAATATAAACCCAGACATCATCATCGCCATTGAATTCGAAGATCATGTCGTTACCATTGACTTTGCCATTTTGCGGCTGATTGAACTGGAAATAGACCTCCATGCCGAAGAGATAATCCTCAGTACCTTTCAAGGTACCATTGGCGTTCAGATCATTGAACGGCATAAAGTTCTTTTGGTCGCCAGATGCCGAATAGGACTTGTCATAAACTACAAAATCCTTATCTGTTCCCGAGTTATTCCCGTATGCTGCAGTAATGCTGGCAAAATGCTCCGAAGAGTCATAGGAATAGGTTTCTGTCTCCTTATTATAGCTGAACAGATGATTCAGCTCCGTATAGGCAGTTTTCCCGTTTCCGTCCCCAGTGAAGAGCCACTGGGCATTCGCAGTCGCTCCCTCACCCAGATGCTGATTGTTGTTGGTCCAGCCCGTATTGAACTCCGGGTACTGATTGGGGAACTCGGTGCCGGTCAACTGCTTTTTCATGATGCCCTGACGTGCACCATCAGAATTTCCACTGTTATACACATTCCAGACATAGCGCTGGTCCCGATCGTTTCCGCCGAAATCAAAGTTGCCGAAAATTCCCCAGTTACCCTGATATCCATCATCCTTGCTGACAGTGTTCTTTTCGTAGTCATACAGATTGATGTGGATACCGGCCGAAATGCTGTCAACAGTATCAATCACACCCAGCTTTGTTTCAGCCAACGGCTGCGGTGCTGCGCTGTCATACAATACACCATTACTGACAGAATCAATTGTTTCATCATTACGTGCTGATTCGGCGGTCTCGCCGCTGGCGGCGTCGGTCACAGACACGGCAGCTGTTTCCGGCGTGGCCTGTCCGTCCGCCGCCCAGGCGGTGCTGACAAGGCCGCAGGCCAGGCAAAGCACCAGCAATGCACTGAGTACACGTTTTTTCATTGTAAGTTCAACTCCTCTTACCGGGTCGATACCCGATCACTGTGGGGTTTGGGTTTCGTTCAATCTATGGCATCATGCCGAGCGGCCCCGGCTTGTGGTTGGGTCGGTCTGCCAGCCGATGGCATCCTGTTCCAGTTCCAGCATCTGGTCGTACATTTTTTCCTTGAGAATCGCCAGCTGCTGTTCGATGGTTTTCTGGGTGGTCTTGTATAGACCCCGCAGGCAGCGGGGATTGCCCTTTTCCTCCGGCACACCGGCGGCCTGGCAAAGTTCCCGCATGGCCCGGAAAATATTGGTCCGGTTCCACAGCTGTCCGGTCCGGGTGATGAACACCGGCCCGTGGTAGATGCCGTTGAAGGCCATATACTCCAGCAGCTCATGCTGAAGGGTGGCCGGGCAGCGGAACTCGATGGGACTGCCGCGGTAGTCCAGGCTGCCATACCCCTGTTTGACCAGTTCCGCCGTGATCTGGTCCAGGCAGAGAAGCGGCACACCGGTGAGGGCAAACAGCTTGATCAACAGATACAGCCGGTGGTGGCCCTGGGTGCGGGCGGTGCGCAGCAGCCGCAGGTACTCGGCGCGGGTGATGGCCGGTGTGGCTTCCTCCTGCTGCGGTGCCCGGGACGGCTGCTGGATCAGATCCTGCCGGCCGCACCAGCGGAAATAGTGGTTTGCGGCTGTCAGGTAGGCGTTGACGCAGCTGCGGCTGTACCGCTGCTCCAGCTGCCGGCGCCACCCGAGCAAGGCCGGTGCGCCAGGCGGGCCATGCTTGGCCAGGTAGGCCTGAAGCTCGGTCAGGCAGACGCCGTAGCGGTGCCGGGTTTCCGGCTTCCAGCCGCGGGAGGATGCCGTATCCAGAAACGCGGAGATCGGATATCCCTGCAAGATTTCGTCATTCATACCACGACCGGCCCCCTTTCCCTGTAAGGCACGTTAAAATTTATACAGAAGCTTTGTTCTGTTGCTTACAGAATAGCGAAGAAAGGAGGCAAACTGCAATCACTTACCAGTTTTTGCTGTTTTTGCCTCCAAATATGCTCTTATCTTAGCACAGGAATTGCCAAAAAACAAGTTCGTACGTACATATTTGTTGAATTTGCTAAAAATGGGCATGGGAAAACGGCTGGGCAAGCATCCTGAATGATTGTCCAACCTGGTTTCCTGTGCCTATTTTTATGTTTTCTTTCGAAACAGCGCATTTTTGACATCAGCTTGAGTTATCCGGCGTTAATCAAGCAACAGAACAAAGCTTTCGTTATTTTTTACAACAGTAGGTGCATTTGATTGAGCAGACGCTCATGTTCGGCGCCGGATTCCATAATATAAATTCTTGTCGTCTCGATGCTGGAATGTCCCAGGACATCCGCCAGCTTCGAGAGATTTTTTCGATCTTATAGAAGGTCCTGGCAAACAGGTGCCGCAGGTTGTGGGGAAAAACCTTTTTCCACGCCACGTTGGCCCGGCTGCACAGGGCCTTCATTTTTTTCCAGACCGTGACACGGCTGATCGGCGCCCCCGTGCGGGAGACAAATACCGGTCCTGCGTAAATTTTCCGTCGCCGGCACCAGCGGTCCAGGCGGGTGCACAGCTCCTCCGGCAGCAGGATCTCGCGGCATTTGCCCTTGCAGCGGATACCCGCCTTGCGCCGGCGGATTGCCTCCACCGTGATATATTTCAGCTCCGACACCCGGATTCCGGTGGAACAGATGGTCTGTAAAAGCAGCAGCGTGACCTTGCTGCCGGTTTCCCGTGCCGTCCGGAGCAGGCGGAAATACTCCTCCCGGGAAAGTTCCCGGTCGGCGTCGCAGAAGATTTTCCGCTGCCGTTTCAGGGGTTTGGCCTTGCCGGCCGGGTTGTCGATGCTCTCCTGATAATCGTTGACCGCCGCCAGCATGGCATTGACGGTGGCAGGCGTGTATCCCGCCCCCACCAGAGCATCCCGCCAGGCCGCCACTGTCTCCCGGTCGGGACGGCGGCCGGCGCCAGTTTCCCGGAAAAAGCGGGTCAGCGCATAGGTGTATTTCTGTATCGTGGCCTGGCTGTATTCCCGGTGGACCAGCCAGGCCTGAAACTGTAAAATCTCGGCAAGCATACTTTCCCTCCGTTCTGTATCCGATTATTGACAATATACCTGCAATTTTTGTTGATCCGGTGTTCTTCAGAAACTTTACGTTCTGCTTTGCTCCACTGTGCTGTTTCAGTTTCTATCATACCCAATTTCTGCCGTCTTTTTCCGATCATGATGATTTTGGACGGCACCGAGCCCCGGCATCCTGTTCGGATGCCGGGGCTCGGTGTTCTTTTCCCGGAAGGTTTTGCGGGCACGGCCGCATTTTAATATAAGTAGGTTTTTCCCTATTCCTGGCGGATCTTGGGGGTCTCGTAGACCGAGCGGACCAGGTCATAGCGGGCGTTCTGCCGTTTGTACTGGTCGGGCGGCATGCCTTTTTCCGCCCGAAACACCTTGCCGAAATAATTGTTGCTGCTGTACCCCACCCGGTTGGCGATCTCCTCCATGGTATAGTCGGTGTTGGTCATCAGCAGGCTGCAGGCCTTGGCCAGACGGATCTCCCGCAGGTAGCGCCCCGGCGTGGTGCCGAACCGGCGCTGGAACTCCTTGCAGAGATAATACTTGGACAGACCCGCATGGTCGGCGATCCGGTCCAGGTTCAAATCCTGCCGGGCATAGTTCTGGTCCATGAAGGCCTTGGCCGCGTCCACCCGGGAAAGGCTGTCCCGGGCGGCGGACAGGGCGCAGGCGGTCAGGTCCATCCAGAAACCGTAGGCAAGGCGGGAATTTTCGTACAGGGTGGCAAACTGGTCCTGCAGCGCCCGGGTGTAGAGAGCGTCCATCTGCCGGGCCAGCGGGCTGTCCAGCCCCGCTGCCACCACCGGGCCGGTATGGCCGTAGATTCTGCGCAGCAGCGGCAGACATTCCTTGCTGAACTCAAAAAAGAAAAACTCCCACCGGTCGGAGTCATCCGGCAGAAAATACCGGCTTTTGCCGGGGATGTCGACGAGAAAGGCCTCGCCCGGGCGGACGGGATAGCAGATGCCGTCCAGCAGCAACGCCCCCTGCCCGTCCAGGCAGAACTGCACCAGGCAGTGCTCGTCCCTGCGTTCCCGGTTGTCCCAGCAATAGGTATGGCTTTCCACCAACTGCAGCCCGGCGCCCTTCAGCGTCAGCAGTGACAGGTCGGAGGAAAAGCGGAATCCCACCGATTTGTGTTCCAGCGGATACATGGCAGCGCCCCCTTCTGCCTTCATTGTGGCACAGGCTGCGGGGAATGTCAATATTTTACCATCCGGGACAAGATCCGGCGGTTTTGGGGCAGCGGGCAAACGGGGTTTGTCCCGGCGTCCGTCCGGGGTTGCCGAAGGTCATCCCCTGCCGGTTCCAGGGGCGCTGCGTTATTTGGAAAGCGAAGCTTCCCGCCCGCAGCGGATACCACAATATTTTACCATTCAAGTTCCTTGTTTACCATTTACCGCAAAAAAATTTGGCGATATAATAAAAGACAAGAGAGGAGGCGTCCCGCCCATGATTCGATATGAGGAACAAGAAAAAGCGTTCTATCTGGACAACGGCCGGATCACCTACTGCTTCGGTATCGTCAAGGGGCAGTATCTGGAAAGCCGCTATTTCGGGCGGAAAATCCGCCGTTGCCGGGGCAGTGCCCGGCCCTGGTACTTTGACCGGGGGTTCTGCTCCAACCCTGACCCGGAGGACAAGATTTTTTCACTGGACACCCTGCCGCAGGAATATCCCTGCATGAACCAGGGGGATTTCCGCCAGCCGGCGTTTGTTTTGCAGACGCCGGACGGCCGCCGGGTATCCAGGCTTGTCTACCGGGACTATACCATTCTGCCCGGCAAGCCGCCGCTGGCGGGACTGCCCGCCGTCTATGCCGAGCAGCCCGGCGAGGCCGAGACGCTGGCCGTCCGGCTGGAGGACCGAGTATCCGGGGCGCAGGTCCGGCTGTATTACACGATTTTCCGGGACTATGACGCCATCTGCCGCCATGTGGAGGTGGAAAACCCCGGCAACGAATCCCTGTGGCTGGAGCGGCTGATGGCCATGAGCCTGGACCTGCCCCGCCGGGACTACGACCTGGTGACGCTGTCCGGGTCGCATCTGCAGGAGAAAATGCCGCACCGGCGGCCGGTGTCGTCGGACACCGTGCTGCTGGAAAGCAGCCGCGGCGCCAGCAGCCCCCAGCAGACCCCCTGCGTGATTCTGACCGACCCGAACACCGACGAGGCTTCCGGCCAGGTCTGGGCGGTGAATTTTATCTACAGCGGGGATTTCCAGGCGACGGTGCAGGCCGGGCAGTACGGCGGCGTGCGGGTGCAGATGGGGATGAATCCCCTGACCTTTGGCTGGGAGCTGGCGCCGGGGCAGCGGTTTGTCAGCCCCGAGTGCGTGCTGGTCTACTCGGCAGAGGGGCTCAACGGCATGTCCGGGGTCTTTCACCGGCTGTACCGGCAGCGGCTCTGCCGGGGACTCTGGCGGGACCGGCTGCGCCCGGTGCTGCTGAACAGCTGGGAGGCCTTCCTGTTTTCCATCGACGAGGAAAAATGCCTTGCGCTGGCAAAACAGGCGGCGGAGCTGGGCATCGAGCTGTTTGTGCTGGATGACGGCTGGTTCCGCAACCGCATCGACGACCGCCGGGCGCTGGGCGACTGGACCGAGGACCCGGACAAGTTTCCCCATGGGCTGGCCCGGCTGGCCGACCAGGTCCGGGCCGCCGGGGTGGCGTTCGGCATCTGGTTTGAGCCGGAGATGGTCAGCTATGACAGCGACCTTTACCGCAGCCATCCCGACTGGATCATCCGCAGCCCCGCCTGTGACCCCATCCTCAGCCGCTATCAGCTGGTGCTGGATCTGTCCCGCCCGGAGGTGTGCGACTATCTGGTGGAATCGGTGGCCAGGGTGCTGCGCCGCACCGGCGCCAGCTATGTGAAATGGGACATGAACCGCCACATCACCGATCTGGGTTCGGCCTGGCTGCCCGCCGGCCGGCAGCGGGAGCTGTCCCACCGGTACATGCTGGGCCTGTACCGGGTGCTGGACCAGCTGACCGGGCAGTTCCCGGAGGTGCTGTTTGAGGGCTGTTCCAGCGGCGGCGGCCGGTTTGACGCGGGGATGCTCTACTACATGCCCCAGACCTGGGCCAGCGACAACACCGACGCGGTCTGCCGGATGCAGATCCAGTACGGCACCAGCCTGCTGTTCCCGCCGGTGACGATGGGTTCCCACGTGTCGGCGGTGCCCAACCACCAGACCGGCCGGACCACCCCGCTGTCCACCCGGTTTGCCGTGGCGATGGCGGGCAATCTGGGCTACGAGATGGACATCCGCACCCTGTCGGAGGAGGACAGAGCCGAGCTGCGGCAGCAGATTGCCCGGTACAAGGCGCTGCGGCAGACGCTGCAGCAGGGCAGCTTTTACCGGCTGCTGGACCCCTGCCGGGGCAACGACGCGGCCTGGAACTTTGTGTCGCAGGACGGCAGCCAGGTGATCGTCTGCCAGTACCGGGTATCGGCGGACCCGCTGCGCCGCACCACCGCGGTGCCTTTGCAGGGGCTGGACCCGGAGGCGGTCTACCGGCGGCAGTCGGACGGGGCGCTGTTCGGCGGCGACGAGCTGATGTACGCCGGGCTGAGCGACCATCCGGTGCGGCAGGACTTCACCAGTCTGGTGACGGTGCTGGACCGGGTGGAAGCCTGAGCCTCAGCGGATCTGACGGCGGTACTCCCGGGGGGATATCCGCTTGTATTCCCGGAATTTGCGGATGAAATAGCTGAAATTGTCAAACCCCACCGCCTCCGCAATCCGGGAGATGCTCTCGTCGGTTTCGGCCAGCATGCGGGCGGCCTGCTCGATGCGGTAGCCGTTCAGGAAGGCAATGGGCGAGGTCCCGGTGGCACGGTGGAAGGCATGGCAGAAATAGGCCGGGCTCAGGTAGACCAGGTCGGCCAGCTGCTGCAATGTCAGCGGCTGGGCGTAGTTGGCCCGCATGTAACGCAGCACGGTTTTGAGCTTGTTCAGGTTTTCCTCCTCCCGGGGGGAGGCGGTGGTCTCGGTCAGGGCATTGTCCCGGTAGAGCAGTTCCAGCACCTGCAGGATCCGGATCTTGATGTGCAGCGGCGCACTTGGGCTTTTGTCATGGTAGCACTGCACGATGTCCCGCAGGCAGGCAAGGATCTGCCGGGCGGTGTCCGGCGCAAGCCGGTCCGGCCGGGTGGGAAAGGTCAGCTGGCCGCTGGTCACCGGACGGATGAACTGATGCTGGCAGCTGTCGTAGAGGGCAAAGTCCAGCATACCCGCCTGAAAGACAATGGCATGGTGCAGCGACGCCCCCTCCGAGCGGATCTCGTGCAGTTCGCCGGAATTGATGAAGCAGAACTCCCCCGCCTGCAGCGTGCAGGGTTTGCCGTGTACCGTCATGCTCAGCACGCCGGTTTCGGCCCAGATCCATTCCAGTTCCTCGTGCCAGTGCTGGGAGACACTGTAAAACCCGTCCCGGTCGTGGTGGGAGTAGACCTGGAGCGGAAAGGCCGTGGTGCCGTGGACACGGTTTTCGTGAAAGGCATTGGGCATGGGAAGCCACCTCGCAGCATCGAAAGATTGTGTTATTTCCCGGTAAGATTGTGAAAGAATCCCGGTTTGCTTTTCAGTATACTCTATCTCAGAAAAAGCGCAAGGGAGCGTGATCGCATGGAGCAGGACTGGTGGAAAAAAAGTGTCATCTACCAGATCTATCCCAGAAGTTTCTGTGACAGCAACGGCGACGGCATCGGAGATCTGAACGGAATCCGGTCAAAATTGTGGTATTTGAAAGAGCTGGGTGTGGATGTGATCTGGCTTTGCCCGGTCTACCGTTCCCCCAACGATGACAACGGCTACGACATTTCCGACTATTACAGCATCCAGCCGGAATACGGCACCATGGAGGAGATGAAGCAGCTGCTGGCCGAATGCCGGGCGCTGGGCATCCGGGTGATTATGGACCTGGTGGTCAACCACACCTCGGACGAGCACGAGTGGTTCCGGCAGGCGCGCAGCAGCCGGACCAACCGGTACCGGGACTTTTACATCTGGCGGCCGGGCAAAAACGGCGGCCCGCCCAACGACCTGCAGTCCAACTTTGGCGGCAGCGCCTGGGAGTACAGCCCCGAAACCGGCGAGTATTACCTGCACTTTTACGGCAAAAAACAGCCCGATCTGAACTGGTCCAACCCGGAACTGCGGCAGCAGATCTGGAAGATGATGAACTTCTGGATTGACCTGGGCATCGGCGGGTTCCGGATGGATGTGATCGACCTGATCGGCAAGGACCCCGACCGGGGCATCCGGGAGAACGGGCCCCGTCTGCACGAGTACCTGCAGGAGATGAACCGGGAGACCTTCGGCCGCCGGAATCTGTTGACGGTGGGCGAGTGCTGGGGCGCCACGCCGGAGATCGGGCGGCTTTACTCCGACCCGGCACGCCACGAGCTGAGCATGATCTTCCAGTTTGAGCAGATCCAGCTGGACAAGCAGCCGGGCGGGCACCGCTGGGACCTGAAACCGCTGTGGCTGCCCGACCTGAAAGCGGTGTTTGCCAAGTGGCAGACGGCGCTGGACGGCTGCGGCTGGAACAGCCTGTTCTGGAGCAACCACGACCTGCCCCGCATTGTCTCCCGCTGGGGCAACGACGGCCGCTACCGGGTGGAATCGGCCAAGATGCTGGCCACCGTGCTGCACGGCCTGAAAGGCACCCCCTACATTTACCAGGGCGAGGAGCTGGGCATGACCAACATGCCCTTTGCGTCGCCCGACGACTTCACCGACATTGAGAGCCGCGCCATCTGCGCCCAGCGGCGGGCGCAAGGGTATTCCGAGCAGGAGATCCTGACCTCGCTGCGGGCCAAGGCCCGGGACAACGCCCGCACCCCCATGCAGTGGTCGGAACAGCCCCAGGCCGGCTTTACCACCGGCACCCCCTGGATGCCGGTCAACCCCAACTACACCGGCATCAACGCCCGCCAGGCACTGGAGGACCCGGACTCGGTCTTTCACTATTACCAGGCGTTGATCCGCCTGCGACGGGAACAGCCCATCCTGACCTGCGGCAGCTTTGAACAGCTTTTGCCCGACGACCCCGACCTGTATGTCTATCTGCGGCGGTGGCAGGGCGAGACCTGGATGGTGCTGGCCAACTTCCATGAGGCACCGGCGGAATTTTCCTGGCCCGGCCGGGGCAGGACGCTGCTGTCCAACTATCCCCAGCCGGCGGTGCGCGACCTCCATCATGTAACTCTCCGCCCTTACGAGGCGGCGATCTATCAAATGCAAGAAAGTGAGGAATCCCTATGACCAAGGAAGAACGCTACCAGGCCACAGCCGAACAGCTGGTACAACTGGTGGGCGGCAAGGAAAACATCATCAGTGCAGCGCACTGTGCCACGCGGCTGCGCCTTGTGCTGAAGGATGAGAGCAAGGCCAACGTGGACGAGATTCTCAAGACCGATCTGGTCAAGGGACAGTTTGCCAACGGCGGACAGTTCCAGATCATTATCGGCAGCGGCACGGTGGACGAGGTGTACAAGCGGTTTATCCAGATCACCGGCCTGGCCGAGTCCACCAAGACCCAGGTCAAGCAGGCGGCCGACAAAAAGATGAACCCGCTGCAGCGGCTGGTCAAGACGCTGTCCGACGTGTTTGTGCCCCTGATTCCCGCCCTGGTGGCCAGCGGCCTGATGATGGGCCTGAACAACATCATGACCGCCAGCGGCCTGTTTTTCCCCGACCATTCGCTGGTCCAGGCCTACCCCGGCCTGGCCGACCTGGCGTCGATGATCAACACCTTTGCCAGCGCGGCCTACTCCTTCCTGCCCATCCTGATCGGCTTCTCCGCCGCCAAGATGTTCGGCGGCAATCCCTACCTGGGCGCCGTCATCGGCATGATCATGGTGTCCGGTGACCTGCTCAACGCCTACAGCTACGGCACCGCCGTCACCGAGGGTACCGTCCCCTACTGGAACATCTTCGGCCTGTCCATCGAGAAGGTGGGCTACCAGGGCACCGTGCTGCCGGTGCTGGCCGCCGCCTTTATCCTGGCCTGGGTGGAAAAACTGCTGCACAAGGCCATCCCCGAGGTGCTGGACAACTTGCTGACCCCGCTGCTGTCGGTCATGATCACCTCCTTCCTCACCTTCACGGTGGTGGGCGGCATCATGCGCACCGCCGGCAACCTGCTGACCAGCGGCCTGCTGTGGCTGCATGACACGCTGGGCGTCTTTGGCGGCATGATCTTCGGCTTCCTGTACGCGCCGCTGACCATGACCGGCATGCACCACAGCCTGCTGCCCATCGAGATTCAGCTGGTGGCCGCCGGCGGGTCCTTCCTGCTGGGCATTGCCTCCTGCAACAACGTGGCCCAGGGCGCTGCCACCCTGTGCGCCATGCTGCGTACCAAAGACAAAAAGATGAAGAGCGTGGCCGCCACCTCCGGCATCTCTGCCCTGCTGGGCATCACCGAGCCCGCCATGTTCGGCGTCAACCTGAAGCTGAAATACCCCTTCTACGGCGCCATGATCGGCTCGGCCCTGGGCTGCGGCTACGTCACCCTGACCAACGTGCTGAACATCTCCCCGGGATCTGCCGGCCTGATCGGTTTTGTCTGTGTGCTGCCCCAGTGCATGGTCAACTTCCTGATCGGTGTGGCCATCTCGCTGGTATCCGGTTTTGCCATCACCTGGGTTATGTCCCGGTCTCCCCGCCTGAACAAGGAACTTGAGAGCGCGGAACAGTAATCCTTACCTATTTTTCCCAAAGCAAATGCCGCCCCGAAGTCTCGGGGCGGCATTTGCCGTTTTTTCTTCCGCAGCGCCGGACGGTCCGGCCGGAGTTTTTACAGGAAGGCACCGTTGCAGACCTGCAGCACCTGGCCCTTGACATGGCGGCCCATCTTGCTGGCCAGGTACAGGCAGGCATAGGCCTGATCCATCGGGTCGCATTCGGGGCCGGGGAAGTAGACGTAATGGCCGCTGTACGCCAGCATTTTGGCACCGCCGGGCTGCTCGCCGGCACGGTTGGCCAGATGGGCCGGGGTGACGGTGGCACCCGGTGCCACCGCATTGCAGCGGATGTTGGTGTCGATCAGCCGCATGGCCACATTCTTGGTCAGGGTGTTCAGCGCGCCCTTGGTGGCGCTGTAGGCGGCACCGCAGAAGGGCCGGGTGCCGTTGACCGAGGAAATGTTGATGATCACGCCATCGTTTTTCGGCATAAAGATCTTCAGCGCTTCCCGGATATAGCGCATGGGCCCCACCAGGTTGATGTCGGTGACGGTGTGCACCCAGTCGTCATCCGTCTCGTCAATCATTTTCTGCTCGCCGATGCCCGCATTGTTGATCAGAATGTCCACCGTGCCGAACTGCTGCACCGCCGTTTCAAACACATGCCGGGTATCCTGCTGGGAGGTCACATCCGCCACCACGCCCACGGCGCGGCCGCCCCTGGCCCGGATGCCCTCCACCACGGCGTCCAGCTTGTCCCTGCCCCGGGCGGTCAGCACCACAGCGGCACCTTCCTGAGCAAACAATTCCGCCATCGTCCGGCCCATGCCATAGCTGGCCCCGGTGATGATGGCAACTTTATCCTTCAGCATCTGTGCATCCATAGCAGTTTCTCCTTTGGTATCGGATATTTTTGCGTTGTTTTTACTCTACCATCGGGATGCGCAAATAGCAAATACCTTATTGATATGCTGTTCCATAGTTGATACCTATGTAAATTTCTGGTATAGTGAAAGCAGAATCCATCGGACAGGAGGTACTGTATGGAACTGCGTGTGCTGCACTATTTTCTGGCTGTGGCCCGGGAGGGGAGCATCTCGGCGGCGGCTGCGGCGCTGCACCTGTCCCAACCGACACTGTCCACCCAGCTGCGCCAGATGGAGGAGGAACTGGGCAAGCAGCTGCTGATCCGGGGAACCCGGGGCAGCCGGCGGGTGGAGCTGACCGACGAAGGGCGGATTGTACGCCGCCGGGCGGAGGAGATCCTGGCGCTGGTGCACAAGATGGAGGGCGAGGTGGCCCTGAGCGACGACGCCATTGAGGGGGATGTGTACATCGGCGCCGGCGAGTCGGACACGGTGCGGCTGCTGGTCCATGCGGCCCGGCAGCTGGGCACCCGGTATCCGGGCATCCGCTACCACATTGCCAGCGGAAATGCCGACTTTGTCATCGACCGGCTGGACAAGGGCCTGATTGACCTGGGCCTGGTTTACACCGACATTGACCCCATGAAATACCAGTCGCTGCTGCTGCCGGCGCACGACCGGATGGGCGTGCTGATGCGCCGGGACGACCCGCTGGCAGACAGGCCGGCGGTGGAACCGCAGGATCTGTGGGACCGGCGGCTGATTTTGTCGCAGCAGCGGGAGGATTCTCCTTTGCTGTCCCGCTGGATGAAGCGCAGCATGGACCGGCTGCAGGTGGTGGCCAGCTACAATCTGGTCTACAACGCCTCCCTGCTGGTGGACGAGGGGTTCGGCATTGCGCTGTGCCTGGACAAGCTGATCCACACCGCCGGAAGCCCGCTCTGTTTTCGGCCGCTGGACCCGCCGCTGGAGCTGTGCCCCCGCCTGGTTTGGAAACGGTATCAGGTGTTTTCCAAGGCGACGGAAACATTTCTGGAACAGCTGCAGCAGATGTTCGGGCAGGGATAACCCACGGCCGGCTTCGGGCCCGGTCGCCCCGCCGCCATTCCCACGGGGGATTCCTGTTCCCGGATCGTGCTGTCACGCTGGATCATATCCCAGGAGACGCCGAATTCGTCGTCCGGGTTTTGCATCGTATTCCGCCTTCGCAGGTTGAGGAGTTCGATGGTCCTTGCCCACCGAACGCTCGAAGGTTGGAACACATCCATTGAAAAAGGAGGGCAACGAAAAATGACAACCGCAAAGAAACGCCTGTTGACCCTGTTGCCTGCACGGACGCCGGCAGTTGGTATGACCATGCCGGCGTTTGCGGCTACGCTTTCTTCGGTATAAGGGGGGACTTTCCATGCTCCAAACAAATTTGTCCGGCCGACTCCTTCCCACTGTTTTGACGGCAGTACTGCTTCTGACCGGCTGTGCCGCGCGGCAGCCGGGCGGGCAAACGCCCGCCGCGTCCCCCGCCAGCCAGCCAACCGCCACGCCGGCCGCGCCTGTGCCGGCGTCGCCGCTGCACTATTTCAACTCCGCCACCGGCTCGCAGACGGCGGACGGCTTTTACAGCATGGAATACCACGAGGACTGGACCGGCTATATCGTTTATCACGATTTTGCCACCCTGCAAAGTGTCCCGCTGTGCAGCCGGCCGGACTGCGAGCACCACGATGCAAGCTGTACCGCCTGGATTGAAAACCCGACGGACATCCCCGATGTGATGAACAACGGCAGACAGCTGCTTTACTGCTACAACAACTTTCCCGGGCCGGACAAAAAGCCGTCGCGGATAGAAACGGCCAATCTGGACGGCAGCGACCGCCGGGAATTGTACACCTTTGCCGCAAACGATGTGCTGGATACCGGCGTTGGCATTGACGAGAATGCCGTTTACCTGCTGGCCCGGCATGTGGAGGAAACCAGCGAGACATGGCGGATGCTCCGCATTGACACGCAGGACGGTAGCGAAACCGTTCTGTGGCAGACCCGGGCAAAAAGCGATACCTCCTATTATTTTTCCGGCTGCCTGGACAATCAGCTGGTGCTCAAGGAGATCCGCCCCGGCGATGGCGTGTTCGACGACCCACTCGAGCAGCTGCGCCATCAGGTGCACACGCTGTATCTGCTCTCACCTGCCGGCGGCGACCTACAGCCGTTGTACAGCTGGCAGCAGGATACCGGGCTGGAACTGCCCGCCCGCGACGAACTGTTTTACGTCAGCGACGGCCAGCTGTCCCAATTGACCGGCAGCGGCGGGCTGACCCCGGTTGCGCAAAGCCCGCTGCTGGGGCAGCAGTATACCTTCCAGCTTTATGCCACGGACGATGCGCTGTGGGTGTCAACCACCAATGTGGGTCCGGAGGCGGCAAGCTCGGTGGAGGTCTGCCGCATCGCCCCTGCTACCGGTCAGGTGGAAACCGTACCGCTAAGCGCTTCGTATGCCGTTACAATCCACGGAAACAGCGGCGACAAACTGTTTGTCGAGTTTATGCCCGGCTACAGCATAAGCGATGCGGGGGACAACTTTTACGCCCTTGTTCCGGAAGAATTGCTGTGCACAGCCGCCACTGTGGAGGAACTGTCCGACTGCCGCTTCCGCAATTAATACAACATTGATACAACCACTTGCTATCCTGGATGCGGCGCAGGCCGTAGAGCAGCCGGTGTCGAGACCGTCCTTCTGTTGCCGGCGCACGACCGGATGGGCGTGCTGATGCGCCGGGACGATCCGCCGGCAGACAGGCCGGCGGTGGCACCGACGGACGCATGACTGCCGGAGGAGATCCCTGTTTCTGCCGGCCGACAGATCCGAAGACAAAGAAAAGACCCGGGAACCTTGAACCGAACCAGTAAAAACGGACAATAGACAAAACGCCCCCTGTGTAGGACAATAAACCTATACAGGGGGTGTTCGTATGTCACGAAGGAAATACAC
>CAJFMB010000034.1 GCA_904390925.1 uncultured Subdoligranulum sp. | reverse complement strand
ACAACACCGCAGCCGCACAAAGCGGAGACCCCGACGCCCTGAACGCCCTGATCACGGCGGCCGGCGAGCTGGCCACGGTGGCACAGCAGGACTATCAGGATGCACTGACCGCCGACACCGCCCGCCAGCAGGCTTCGGATGCGCTGACCGGCGCGGCGGAAGCCCTGGGCAGTGCCTCCGGCGGGGCGGCAACCGGAGATCTGGGCGCTGCCGTCACCCAGCTGCAGCAGGGCGCGGCCCAGTTGCAAACCGGACTGACCGCCTACACCGACGGCGTGGGCCAGGCGGCCGCGGGCAGCGCGGCGCTGGCCGATGAGACCAGCGGTCTGCCGGCCCTGCAGGCGGGAGCGCAGCAGCTTTCGGCGGGGACGGATTCCCTGGTGACCGGACTGACCCAGCTGCAGAGCGGTACCAGTCAGCTGGCGCAGCAGGCCCCGCTGCTCACCGGCGGCATTGCCCAGGCGGCCAGCGGCGGCGCGGCCCTGCAGCAGCAGGGCACCGCGGTGCTGCGTCAGGGCGCCGACCAGCTGAACACCGGGCTGGATGCCCTGGTGACCGGCAGCGGCAGCCTGCAAAGCGGCATGAGCAGCCTGAACGGCAAGCTGCCCGCCCTGACCGACGGCATTAGCCGGCTGCAGCAGGGCACCAAGGAGTTGAAGGACGGCACGGCCCAGCTGGTCAGCGGTACCGGCACACTGACCCAAAACAGCCCGGCGCTGAATCAGGGTGCCGCGGCGATGACCGACGGCGCGGCCCAGATCCAGGACGGCGCCCGGCAGCTGGCGGACGGCAGCGGCGAACTGGCAGACGGCATTGACCGGCTGACCGAGGGGGCCGGTACCCTGCAGACCAGTCTGGCGGATGGCGCAAAGGAGATCCAAAGCACCAACACCGGCGACGCAACGGTGGAAATGTTCGCCGCGCCGGTGACCACCACCGAAACCCAGCTGACCCAGGTGCCCAACAACGGCCACGGCATGGCACCCTACATGATGTCGGTGGCCCTGTGGGTGGGCTGCATCGCTTTCAGCCTGATGTATCCGTTGACCGAATATACAGGCAAGCTGAAAAGCGGTGCCGCCTGGTGGCTGAGCAAGGCCTCGGTGCTGTACGCCATCGCGGTGGCACAGGCACTGGTGATGGTGGGCGCGCTGCATGTCATCAACGGGTTCGACCCGGCCCGGATGGGCCAGACCCTGCTGGTGGCCTGTGTGGCCTCGGTGACCTTCATGTCGGTGATGTACTTCTTCACCAGCCTGATGGGCAAGGTGGGCAGCTTTTTGATGCTGGTCTTTATGGTGATCCAGCTGGCCGGATCGGTGGGCACCTATCCGCTGGAGCTGTCCGGGTCCTTCGTGAAGTACCTGCATGACTGGGTACCCTTCACCTATACCGTCACCGCCTTCCGCCGTGCCATCTGCGGCGGCGAGAGCGTGACCGGCTGCCTGGTTTACCTGGCAGTATGGCTGGTGGTCTTTGCACTGCTGACCATTGTGGTGTTCACGGTGCGCGCACGGCGCATCAGGGCGGAAAAGCCCACCCTGATGGTCTGGCTGGAGCGGCACCGTCTGGCCTGATCCGGCGGTTATGCCCGGTGCTTCCGGGCGGTGGGGAAAAGCTTCCCGGGTTTTCCACAAAATTGTGGAAAACTGTCCCCGTCTGATGGGCTGGAACTGATCGGGCGGCGGCAAGTAAGATACAATACAAAGGGCGTGGGGTCTGGATTTCCAGACCCCACGCCCTTTGTTGCACGGTTTCCCGGGAAAGGGTTGCCGCGCGTCCGGCAAACCCCCTCAGGAAAACTTATTTCTGTCTGACTTCCTCAAAGACCTGTACCACCGATTTTTCCGGTGCGGTGGTGAGCAGCGAGACCACCACAATGGCCACCAGCGAGCAGAGGAAGGCGGGCAGCAGCTCATAGATGGCCCAGACGCCGCCCAGCGGGGCGATCAGGAACTTCCAGACAAACACCATGATGCCGCCGACCAGCATGCCGGCCAGGGCGCCCCATTTGTTGGAGCGCTTCCAGAACAGGGCCATCAGCATGACCGGGCCGAAGGCGGCGCCGAAGCCCGCCCAGGCGAAGGAGACCACCCGGAACACCGAGCTGTCGGGGTCGCGGGCCAAAAAGGCGGCAATGGCCGAGATGGCCAGCATCACACCGCGGGCCACGATCATGCCCCGCTTGCCGCTGAAATTGCATTTGAGAAAATCATTGCCCAGGTCCTAGGAGACCGAGGAGGCGGCGGCCAGCAGCTGGCTGTCGGCGGTGGACATGGTGGCGGCCAGAAATCCGCCCATGACGGTGTAGATCACAATGACCGCCGCCGAAATCAGCATGGCGGTGAGGTAATCCATGCCGAACAGGGTGGAAAACAGTTTGCCGCAGGCGGAAAAGCCGGAGGCGGTGTAGGGAATGAAGAAGATGATGATGACCACCGCCGCCACCGCCGACAGCAGACTGCGGTGATCCCCCCACCGTTTGGAGAAAAACTGCGGCACCGTGATGGCGTTGAGCCGGTTGGAATAGCGGCGGATCCGTTTGGCCACGATCAGCCAGTTCAGATAGGTGCCCACCACCAGGCCGATGGCGGTCCAGCTGGCCTCGGCCAGGCCGGTCAGGTAGGCCACGCCGGGCAGACCCATCAGCAGCCAGGAGGACATGTCGCTGGCCTCGGCGCTCATGGCGGTGACAAAGGGACCCAGTTTCCGGCCCCCCCAGATAGAAATCGTCCACCTACTCGTTTTTCTTGGCACAGATCCACCCGATCCACAGCATGAACAGCAGATAGATCGCAATGGCCACCAGAATCAGGACTTGAGCGGTCGTCATGTACAACACTCCTTTTTTCTTCGATTGCCCCACCCCGGATGCGAAATCCCAGCCGGGATAATTTATTTATTTACCATATTCAGGAAAAATGAATAAAAATAAGCCAAAACAGAGGGGCTCCGCCCAAAACAGGGCAAGAAACCATACCCGATATACAAAAAAACCGGAATAACATTGTATTTATTGCAGTATATTTTTGCGGATCTCCGGAAAACGGCGGCCGGCGGCCGCAAAAGGGCCGGCAGACGCTGTGCCGAAAGGGCAAAAAGCCGCGGGCGGCCGACCAAGACCGCACAGACCGCCGGCAGCCGGAAGAAAACCCGCAGAAGCATGCGGGGATGCCGCCCTGGCACCGGCACAAGATTGCCGCGACAACAGCTTCTGTGCTATACTGGCTATACCGACAAAAACCGGAACAAAGGAGTTTTGCACCATGACCGAAAAGGAAAAATGTGCGGCGGGCGAGCTGTACGACGCCAACTACAACCCCCAGCTGCTGGAGGAGCGGAACCGCTGCAAGGACATCTGCTTTGCCTACAACAACACCAAGCCGTCCGAGCTTGAGGAAAAAAAGGAGCTTCTGCGGGGACTCTTCGGCCGGGTGGACGGGGACTTTACCATCCAGGCCCCCTTCTGGTGCGATTACGGCTACAACATCGAGCTGGGCGACCATTTTTACGCCAACCACAACCTGGTCATTCTCGACTGCGCCAAGGTGGTGTTCGGCGACAATGTCTTTATCGCGCCGGGCTGCGGCTTCCACACCGCGGGCCACCCCATCGACGCGCCGCGGCGCAACCAGGGCCTGGAGTACGCCTGGCCCATCCATGTGGGCAATGATGTGTGGATCGGCGCCGGCGTGCAGGTCTGCCCCGGCGTGACCATCGGCAGCGATGTGGTCATCGGCGCCGGCAGCGTGGTGGTCCGGGACATCCCCGACCATGTGGTGGCGGCGGGCAATCCCTGCCGGGTGCTGCACCCCATCACCGAGGCCGACCGCCAGCGGACCTACCGGATGAAAAAATAACCACCCGATCCCGGAAAATGCCGGCGGCACAGCCCTTTGCGGGCAAAACGGCCGCCGGTTTTTGTGTACAAAAACGGCAACATTTTTCCGGACACTATGTCCATTGACTTTGCTGCGGCGGACTGTTATCATGGGGCAAATATGCCATGCCCAAAACAGAACTCTCCGCCGCACAGGAGGCTGCCAATGTCTGAGAAAAGCTGTACCATCGTCAATATTTATAACTTTATCCGGATGTCCCACCAGGAACCCAGCGAATTTCTGCAGGCGGACTTTGACACCATCGCCCGGCAGATCCGGCTGCTGAAACAGTACGGGCTGCCCTCCACCTACGCCCTCAAGTACGACGCGCTGATGGACCCGCGCTACCAGCAGCTGCTGCTCAGCCAGGTGGGGCCGGCGGACGAGATCGCCGCCTGGTGGGAGATCACCGAGCCGCTCTGCCGCCGCGCCGGGGTGGAGTTCCCCCGCAAGCAGTCCGACCAGTTTGACGAGCGGGTGGACAGCGCCTACAGCGTGGGCTACGACCCCGACCAGCGCCGGGCCCTGGTGGACGCCTATATGCAGGATTTCCTCCAGGTGTTCGGCTTTTATCCCAAGACCATCGGCGCCTGGGTGCTGGACCCGGTGACCATCGCCTATGCCTGGGAACGGTACGAGGTCATGGGCGCCGCCATCTGCCGGGACCAGATGGGCACCGACGGCTTTACCCTGTGGGGCGGCTACCCCAACGGCATCTACTACCCCAGCCGCGCCAATGAATACCTGCCCGCACAGACCCCCGGACAACAGATCCCGGTGGCCATGTTCCGGCTGCTGTCGCCCGACCCGGTCTACTCCTTCGCCCAGGAGGTCCGCCCCGGGCTGTCCGGCGTCTACACGCTGGAACCCTGCTGCACCAACGGCCGGGACCCGGCGCGGATCGGCTGGTATTTCTCCTGCCTGACCGACACCGACCGGTGCGGCATCGGCTATGCCCAGGTGGGACAGGAAAACAACTTCCTGTGGGAGAACATCCGCCCCGGCCTGGAACCCCAGCTTCAACTGCTGACCCGGCTTTCCCGGGAGGGGAAGATCCGGGTGGAGACCATGGTGGAGTCGGCGGCCTGGTTTGCCGCCAAATACAAACGCACCCCGCCCATGTCCTGGCCGGCGGTCACCGACTGGGACGGACGGCCGGCGGGCGGCCCAAACAGCAAAAACCCCGGCACGCTGTGGTATGCGGGGGCCGACTACCGGATCAGCCTGCTGGCGGAACAGGGACGCCTGCGCATCCGGGACTGGTTTTTGTACGATGAACAATACCCCTCCCGCTATCTGGAGGCGGGCCTGCTGACCCAGCGCCGGCGGGCAGCTGCGGCGGGACAGCCCCTGCCCCCGGCGGCCAATGTGAGCGACGCGCTGCCGCTGCTGTTTGCCCAGCAGTGGATGGCCGACGCCCGGGCAAACGGCAAGCCGATTTCCCGGCCCTTTGTGCGGCTTGTGCGGGAGGAGGGCGAGCCGGCGGGGGAGATCGCCTTCTCCGCCCCCGACAGCTGGACCGCCGAGGCCACCCTTTCCGCCGCCGGGGAAAGCTATCGTTTTACCATGGAACCGCAGCGGCTGACCATCCGGCGGCAGGGGGCGGACCCTGCCGGATTTTCGCTGCGCTTTGACATTCTGCCCACGCTGACCGGGGTGGAGGGGCAGACGGTGCAGCTCTGTCACCGGGGCTTTGGCTACCGCTTTACCGTGGTCACCGGGCAGCCGGTGCGCCGGGCCGACGGAACACTGGAACTGCAGGCGGACGGGGACTGCCTCTGCCTGCAGCTGACCGCCCACCCCATGGAGGGCGGCCCGGAGGAGATGCTCACCTCCGGCTACCGGGAACGGCCCGCCTTTGTGGACGGATACCGCCCGCTGTGGCAGCAGTTTCCCCCCGACCCGGCGGAAGTCCCGGTGCCGGAGCCGGTCTTTGTGCCCGGCGACCGGGTCTTTGCCCAGGGACAGCCCGCCCGGGTGGCGCTGGACTGTTCCGACCCGGCGGCGGTGCTGCGCTATACTCGGGACGGCAGCGACCCCGGCCCCGACGCGCCCTGCTATGCCGGGCCGCTGACCCTGACCCAGGACACGGTGCTGACCGCCCGGGCATTTTTGCCCGACGGGCGCAGCAGCGAGCCGGTCACGGCGGAATACCGCTTCGGCTGGCAGGATGTGACGCTGACCAGCCCCACGGTGTTTGACACCCGGCCGGTCTTTTGCGGCGGCGGGGTGAAGGCTCTGCTGCGACCGGAACGGGGCAGCCTGGACTATCAGGACGGGCGCTGGCTGGCCACTTTGCAGGACCTGGATGTGACCTGCCGCCTGCCGGAGGAGCGGACAATCCACCAGGTGGCGCTGGGATTCCTCAGCCACCACCGCAGCGGCATTGTGTTCCCGGAACGGCTGGAGCTGTATCTGGGGGAGGACGAGGCCTCGCTGACGCTGGCCGACACGCTGGAACTGCCCTGCCGCCCGGCACCGCGGGAGATCTGCCGCGGAGTGTTCGGCTTTACCCCCGACCGCAAGGCCCGGTGCCTGCGGATCGTGGCCCGGCGGTATGCCCGCATGCCCGGCTGGTGCTGCTACAAGGGGGTGCCGGATGTCTTTACCCTGGCCGACTGCCTGGTGATCCGGTAACTTTGGAAAAAACCACAACGGCCCGGCCGGGAAACACCCGGCCGGGCCGTTTTCAGTGCATCAGAACCAAACGGGCGACGGCCAGCAAGGCCAGATGCCCGGGATAGAAGGCATAGAAGAAGTATTTGGAAAGCCGGGGATGCCGCAGCCCGAAGGCCGACCTCTTTCCGTTATAGAGAAACAGGATCACCGCCCCGGCGGCCAGAATGCCCACACAGCTCCAGCCCGCATGGCAGGCCGCGGCGGCAGGCTCCCAGCCAACGGCGGCGTAGTTGGTATAATTGAAGGCGAAAAACAGCGCCGCCGCCATGACAAAGCAGGCGCCGGTCCAGCGCCGGCCCAGCGGCCCGCAGACCACAAACAGCAGCGTGAAGCCCGCCGCCAGCACCGGCCAGTCGCACCAGGCGGTGACCAGCACCAGCGCCGCCGCGACCGGATACCGGTACCACCGCCCGGCAAAGGCGTCCATCGCCCAGATCAGCAGAAAACAGAAAAACAGGGTGAACAGCATGTTCAGCTGGTTGACGCCCAGCGCCGCCAGGTAGATGGGCTGGGCCACCACCCCGAACCCCAGCAGCCGCAGCGCATAGGCTTTCCGGCTGCGGGTGTAGCGGTAGCCCTCCACCAGAAAATAGCACATGGTCACGGCGGTAAAGTAGCCGATGTCCACCAGCACCTCCCGCCAGAGGGTGGCATAGGGCATCAGCGCCAGGGCAAAGTGGTTGCAGGCCATGGTGGCCATGGCCGCCAGCTTGACGGCGTCGCGGCTGAGGGGCTTGGACATGGACAAAACTCCTTTCGGGAAAAACGGGGTACCGCCCCTTGCGGCGGGCCCGCCGCCGGGGGTATACTGGGGGACAGACCAACAGACAGGGGGAAAAACCATGCTTACCACAGGAATCCGGGGCCGGGCCGTCAGCCCGGTGACCCGACAGAACACCGCCGCAGCCATGGGCAGCGGCACGCTGCCGGTGCTTGCCACGCCGGCGGTGGCGGCGCTGGTGGAACAGGCCGCCTGGCAGAGCGTCCAGCCGGAGCTGGAGGAGGGCCGCTGCACGGTGGGCACACTGCTGCAGCTGGAACATCTGGCCGCCACCCCGCTGGGGGGCGCCGTCACCGCCGAGACCGAACTGGTGGAGATCGACCGCCGGCGGCTGGTCTTTGCGTTCACGGTGCAGGATGCCGCCGGCGAGGTGGCCCGCGGCCGGCACGAGCGCTTTGTGGTGGAAGCCGGGCGGTTTGTGGCCAAGGCGGAGGCCCGGGGCAAAAACGCGGAACCATAAGCCAAAACGCAGCAGGCGAGAAGTTTTCCACAAAATTGTGGAAAACTTCCCGCCTGTTTCAGAATTGGTCCACGGCAAACACCGCCGCACCGGTGGCGCGGGCGGCCTGCAGTCCGGGGGCCGAATCCTCAAAAATCATCGTGTCGGCGGCCGATGCCCCAAAATGGGCCATGGCGGTCAGGTAGCCTTCCGGATCGGGCTTGTTGCGTGTCACGTCCTCGGAGGTAAGGATCAGCTCGAACAGCTCCCGGCAATGGAAATAGTCCAGGATCTCGGTGGCGTTGCGGCGGCTGCCGGTGGTCACCAGCGCCAGATGGGCGGTGCCCCGCATGGCGTGCAGCAGCGCAAACAGCGCCTCGTTTTTGCGGGCGGCGCCCAGGCAGGCCGCGTAGAGCGCCTTTTTGCGGTCGTGGACCTGCTCCACCAGTTCCGGCGCCGGGTCCCCGCCCAGCAGCGGGCGTAAAAACGTTTTGTAATATCCACCGTTACAATACGCTGCGTAATATTCGTCGGTGACGGTGGAGCCGACCTCCTCCAGTGCGGCCCGGTAGCTGGCGGCATTCACCGCCACCGTGTCGAACAGGGTGCCGTCCAGGTCCACAAGAATCAGTTTTGGGTTGGGCATGTGTCGTTTCCTTCCTGTCTGTGCCGGGGGCGGCTTACCAGTAGCTGCCGCCCTCCACGGCGTCCTTGTTGCGGATGCCCTCGGCGGCGTCGGGACGGACCCAGGCATCGTTGTACAGTTTCGAGATCACCGGGTGGCTGTCCCACCGCTTGCCCCGGATGCCGAACAGCAGCTGGGTGGCCCCGGCCATCTGCACCGCCTGGCAGTGCAGCTCCCGGGCACAGAAAGCGGCCAGCGGCAGCCCGTAGGCCCCCGCGCCGATCACCGCCACGTCAAAGGGCTGGGCGGCAATCTGCTGTTTCATCCAGTCCAGCGCGTCAAACCAGGTGGCGTAGCCGGTCTTTTGCCCGCCCAGACCCTGCACCGCGGGCACCACCCGCAGCGAGGCAAATTCCGGCAGGATGTCGGGGTTTTCAAACAGCTGTTCCCGGCGGGCATACTGGCGGCGGATGGTCTCGGCAAAGGGATGCACCACCAGCACCCGCCTGCCTTTCAGCGCGGCGGTCCAGGGCCGGGAATGGTAGTAGGGTTCCAGCGCCCGCAGTTTGGTGTAGCGGGTCTCGGCCGAGCAGCGGCGGATGACCTGCCGCTCGGCACCCACGTCCCACAGCGCCAGCAGGTCGGCGTCCTGCGCCGCTTCGGCGTAAAGCCGGCAGAAGCGGGTCAGGGTGGCGTCGTCGGTGGGGAACATGCCGGAAAGATTCTGCATCTCGGCCCGGATCTTTTGGGAAAAGCGGGGTTCCTCCCGCTGGCCGGATGCCAGGTATTCGGCCATGCAGCGCATCTCGGTGGCGCCGCACCGCCCGGCGTAAAACGGGTGCCCCCAGCGGATGCTCTGGGCAATGTAATCGTTGCCGGCCTCGGCCTCCATCACCGGGACGCCCCGGTACCGCCAGCCGAAGCGCAGCCCCTTGTACAGGTCCCGCGCTTTTTGCAGCAGTCTGGCGTCGTTATCCATGGCTGCGGACCCCCTCCCGTGTCAGCAGGTCCAGCGCCGCCTCGGCGCTGTTGCCCCACAGAAAATGCTCGTTGATCCGCCGCTGGGCCGCAATGCCCATGTCCGGGTCGGCGGCTGCCCGGCAGACCGCCCCGGGCAGCTGGGCGTCGGTGTCGGCCAGCAGGCCGGACACCCCGTTTTCGATAATCAGTTCGGGGCCGGGGGCGCGGCGGGCCACCGGCGGACAGCCGGCATACATGGCTTCCAGCAGGCTCATGCCGAAGATCTCCCGGTCGTTCAGGTTGACAAAGACATCGCAGGCGTGGTAGTAGGCATGCACCGCGGTGTTGGGCAGTCTGGCGATCCGCCGGTAGCGCTGGCCCAGGCCTTGCAGCGCCGCGTCCAGCGCCCCGGCCTGGCTGCCCTGGCCGATGACGATCAGCCGCCAGCTGTCGTCCAGCGCCTGCATCAGCGGCACCAGCGCCATCGCCCGCTTGTAGGGGTCAATGCGGCCCACAAACAGCAGGTACCGGGCGTCGGGGTCCAGTTCCAGCTCGGCGCGGATGTCCCGCCGGCTGCCGGGGATCATGGGAATGATGGCGGTGTCCAGCCCCACCGGCAGCACCCCGGCGCAGGGCACGCCCAGGCTTTTCAGCTCGGCGGCGGCGGCAGGGGTCTTGGCAAAGGCCGGGGTTTTGCGGTAGACCGCCAGGTTGCGGCGCAGCAAAAGGTCCATGACAAAGCGGGCGGCTGCCGAGTTGCTGGCGCTTTTCAGGGCGCCCAGCTGGCTGTAGAAAAAGATGCCGTGCCGTTTGCAGAACCGGTAGAGACCCGGCACCCCCAGAGAGTTGTCGCCCATCACATGGACGGCGTCGATTTTCTCTTCCAGAAGCGGCTGCCAGCTTTTGTAGAAGGCGTGGACGCCCAGCGCCCGGGCGGGCAGGTACAACACCCGGACCATCGGTTCCAGGTCCTCCACCCGTGGGGCGGAGAGGGTCGGGTCGGGATAGATGGCCACGGCGCGGCAGCCCAGCGAGGCAAAGGCCCGGGCCAGGCCCACCTCCTGCCGGTTGTAGGCGCCTTTCTGGCCGGACGCACCGCAGTACAGCTGCGGGATGCCGATGGTACGCATGGGGGAACTCCTTTCCTGGGGGCGCGGCTCATTCCTCCGGCGCGGGGGCGGCGGGGGACTGCGGCAGGCGGGTCAGATAGCGGGCGTCGATGACCTCAAAGACATCGTCCCGGCAGTAGGTGTGAATGCCCACCACGTCCCGGGGGTCCAGCCCCGCAATGCGGACAATGTGGGGGGCGGCGGCGCACAGGGGAATCTCGCTGGCACCGCGGCGGGCAAAAAATTGCAGGTAGACGCCGTAGTCCACCCGGGTGCTGACCTGGGTGGGGTGAATCACCTGGCCGCCCAGCGTGAACAGCGGCCCGGCGTTGCGGAAGCCCAGGCCGAATTCCCGGTGCTGCAGGTTGAAGGGCTCGTCCGGTTCCAGCACAAAGGCGCCGGATTCCAGCTCGTCGCCGGTGCCCAGTTCGCCATCGGCCCGGGTGTGGCGCAGCGTGAACCGGCGGTAGCGGGTGTACAGCTGGTTTTCCGGCCGGGTCTCGCTGCAAAGCAGCGTCAGCGCGTCGCCGGTGGAGGACAGCACAATGGTGTCGCACAGCTCGCAGCCCACCGCAAAGCGGGCGGCAGGCTCCCACCGGCCGGGGAACTCGGCGCAGCGGTAGAGGGTCAGCGAATGGTCGGCGCTGGATTCCGGCAGCATCCAGGTGTCGCCGTTCCAGTCAAACACCATGGGAAAGGACAGGTGGCTGCCGGTGGACAGCACGGTCTGCGGGGTGCCGAAGACCCCGTCGCCGGACAGCGGAATCACCGCAATGTCGCCCCGCCCGGCGGCCAGGTCGAAGGCCTCGCAGAAGAGATACCGGCTGCCGTCCCGGGTGTAGAGCAGCGGGTCGGCGTACCAGGTTTTGCCGTCGAAGGGCAGGGGGGTAAAGACCCCTTCGCCCAGCGCGGGCAGAGGTTCGTCGGCCGGGATGCGGCGCACCGCAATGGTGTAGATTTCCTTTTGGCCGGAAAGTTTTTTCAAAAGCCGCCGCGGCGGCATATGGAGGGCACGGTAAATCTGATTCATGGCTTGTCCTTTGGTTTGGCGCTTCTCCCTTTGGGGAGAAGCGTCAAAATCATTTGTCGAGGTGGGGGCTTCCTTTTGGGGGACCAAAAGGAAGCGAAAAATTCTTTTGTAAAGGTTGTTGCTTACCTTTTTACGGTGAGCCACCGTGGGCCTTACTTCTTTCGTCACCGAAAGAAGTAAGCAAGAAAGGTGCCACCGTTTCGAAGCGGTGGACGCCGACCAGGGGAAACCCCTGGACCCCGCACAGCGGAACACTTACCGGGTGTTACCCCTACCGGCTTCTACCCGGCCCACCCTGCGGGCCGGGGGTGCAGGTCTTGCCGCTGGGATAAATGTGCAATATCAGGTTGACTAACCTGCAAAGGAAAAGTACGGCTTTACCGCCGCCACCAGAAACGTTTCACCCGGCCTGCAAGGTAAGGCCGGGAGCAGCCGGGGGAGGGATGGCCCGCCGTTTATCATCGGCGGGGGTCTTGGGGGTAAGGCCCCCAAGTCGTCGTCCACCCGTTCGAAAGGGTGGCGCCTTTCTTGGTTCTTCTTTCGGCGATGAAAGAAGAATAACCCTCCGGCAAGCAGCCGGAAATCTTCCAACGAAAGAAGAATAACCCACCGGCTGGCAGCCGGACATCTTCCGACGAAAGAAGAATAACCAAAAGAAAAGCAGCCGGAAATCTTCCGACGAAAACAAAAATCATGATGATTCGTCAGGTGCGGCGGTTCGCGGGCGAACCGGCCATCACCTGACGGTAGCCCTCCAGCAGGAGGGCAAAATCGGCGTCGGGTCCGCCGCCGAACCGGCGCAGCGCCTCGCTGCGGATGGCGGCGGGGTCATACCGCCCGGCCTCCCGGGCCAGCGTCTGCACCGCCCGGGCCAGCGCTTGCGGGTCCCCGGGGGCAAACCGCGCCCCCGTTTTGCCCGGTGTCACCGCCGCGCCCACATTGCCGATGTCGCTGGCCAGCACCGGCGTGCCCAAAAGCTGGGCTTCCGCCGGTACCAGGGCAAAGCTCTCGTAACACAGGCTGGCCGCCACCACCGCCAGGCTGCGGGCCATCGTCTCATGCAGCGCGTCCGGTTCCATCCGCCCGCAAAAATGCACATTCGGCCCGGCGGTCTGCCGCGCCTCGTCGGCCAGCGGACCGTCGCCCGCCACCAGCAGCCGGGGTGCATTGGGGTCGGCCTCCAGCAGCTTCCAGGCGGCCAGCACGGTGCGCAGCCCTTTCAGCTCCTCCAGCCGCCCGGCATACACCACCTGGTTTTCCCGCGCCGCCATGGGCAGGGGAGAACTCCACCCTGCCGGCAGCGGGGCGGACACCGGGTTTGGTTTGACAAAGATCCGCGCCGGGTCAAACACCCGGTGCGTCCGGTTGCAGGCCAGCAGCTTTTGCCAGTCAAACTCGGTGGGGGTGAAAAGCGCCACCCGCCGGTAGGTGCCCAGCAGCCGGTGGAACCCGTAGACAAAGGCACACACCGCGCTTTGCAGCAGGCTGCCCCGGTAACACCGGTGCCGCACCGCACACAGCAGGCTGTGGCGGGGGCAGTCCTCGCACACCCGGCCGCCCCGCAGGAACACCCCGTTGGGGCAGAACAGCCGGAAATTGTGCAGCGTCTGCACCACCGGCACCCCCTCGGCAAAGCAGGCGGCAAACACCGACGGGCTGGTCACCAGCAGCGTGTTGTGCACATGCACCAGCTGGATCTGGTGGCGGCGGATCAGCGCCCGCACCTCCCGTTTGGTCTTGAAGCTGTACACCGCCCGGAAGGGCAGCAGCAGTTTTTGCAGCAGGCTGCCGTCCGCCTCGGTGTTGGAGCGCTCGTAGACAAACACCTCCAGGCCGCGGGCTTCCAGCAGTGCCCGCTCGGCGGCAAAGACTGCGTCCTCGCCCCCGGGCAGGCGGTAATGGGTATGCACCAGCAGAATCCGCCGGGGCAGGGTTTCATGGCCTGGCAAACGGCACACCTCCCCCCACAAAACAACAAAATCCGATCAGTTCATTATACCCTTTTGCCGCCCAAAAGAAAAGCCCTTGCAGGCCTCTCCGGCCCGGCGGAACACCCGGACTGGATTTGTGAATATTGCACAAATTTTGGCGAAAATTATGAGCAGGCCAAAACCACTTACGTCGTTTTTGCTACCACTTCCGAAAAAACCGTTGATATCTTATGGGCAAAATGATAAGTTATATTTAATATCGGTTGTAGATTGTGCGGCGGCCGCCGTGGCGTCGCAATCCGTCGGGACAGTCTTTTTCCGCCTGAACGTGGCGGGATGGGGCTGCCCGTTCATCTGCTGGACAGCAGGGTTAGGAGAAGAAAATGCGCAACAAAATTTCGCTGAACAAGGGCTGGAGCTTCTGCGGCCCCGACAAGAAGGTTATCCCTGTGGATGTGCCCCATACCTGGAACAACATCGACGGCCAGGACGGCGGCAACGACTACTGGCGCGGCAGCTGCACCTACACCCGCAGCTTTGCCCGGCCTGACTTCGACCCGGCCACCCAGGCAGTGTATCTGGAATTTGAGGGCGTCAACGCCTCCGCGGACGTGACGCTGAACGGCCAGAAGGTCATCCACCACGACGGCGGCTACTCCACCTTCCGCGCGGATGTCACCGCCCTGCTGCAGGACAAAAACGACCTGGAGGTCGTGGCCGACAACAGCCGCAACGACTACGTTTATCCCCAGAAGGCCGACTTCACCTTCTACGGCGGCATCTACCGGGATGCCTGGCTGGTGGTGGTCAGCAAGGACCACTTTGACATGGATTACTTCGGCGGCCCCGGCTTCCAGGTGACCCCCACCGTGGACGGCAAGAACGGCAAGGTCCATGTGCAGAGCTGGACCAACGTGGAAAATCCCGATGTGGTCGTCACCCTGACCGACGCCGACGGCAAGACCGTGGCCTCCGGCAAGGGCACCGACCTGAACCTGGTCATTCCCGGCGTCCATCTGTGGGACGGCGTGGAGGACCCCTACCTCTACACCGCCACCCTGCAGCTGATGGAAAAGGGCAAGCCGGTGGACGAGGTCAGCTGCCGCTTCGGCGTGCGCAGCTTCCGCGTTGACCCCAAGGAGGGCTTCTTCCTCAACGGCCGCAAGTACCCGCTGCACGGCGTCTCCCGTCACCAGGACCGCAAGGGCATCGGCAACGCCCTGACCAGGGAGATGCACAAGGAGGATATGGACCTGATCCGTGAGATCGGCGCCAACACCATCCGCCTGGCCCACTATCAGCATGCCCAGTATTTCTACGATCTGTGCGACGAGTACGGCATGATCGTCTGGGCCGAGATCCCCTACATCTCGGAGCACATGCCCAATGGCCGGGACAACACCATCAGCCAGATGAAAGAGCTGATCACCCAGAACTACAATCATCCCTCCATCGTCTGCTGGGGCGTCTCCAACGAGATCACCATCTCCACCAAGGACAAGGCCGACATGCTGGACAACCACCGGGTGCTCAACGACCTCTGCCACGAGATGGACAAGACCCGCCCCACCACCCTGGCCTGCTACGCCATGTGCGGACCCTTCAACAAGGTGGCCCACATCACCGACCTGGTCAGCTGGAACCTGTACCTGGGCTGGTACGTGCCGGGCCTGTTCCTGAACGACTGGTGGATCAACTTCTTCCATCTGTGCTACCCCAACCGCTGCCTGGGCTACTCCGAGTACGGCTGCGAGGCCATGCCCAACCTGCATTCCTCCAAGCCCCACCGCGGCGACCACACCGAGGAATACCAGGCCATCTACCACGAATTCATGCTCAAGTGCTTTGAGCGTCACCCCTACATGTGGAGCACCCACGTGTGGAATATGTTCGACTTTGCCGCCGACGCCCGTGACCAGGGCGGCGAACCCGGCATGAACCACAAGGGCCTGGTGACCTTCGACCGCAAGATCAAGAAGGACGCCTTCTACGCCTACAAGGCCTACTGGAGCAAGGAGCCGTTTGTCCACATCTGCGGCAAGCGCTACGCCGACCGCCCCGAAGCCGAAACCGTCATCAAGGTTTACTCCAACCAGCCGGAGGTTTCGCTGTACAAGGACGGCCAGCTGGTGGAAACCCAGCGCGGCGACAAGGTCTTTACCTTCAAGGTCAGCCTGAACCCCGAAACCCACTTTGAGGCCAAGGCCGGCAGCTGCACCGACGCTGCCACCCTGCACAAGGTGGACACCCCCAACCCGGCCTACAAGCTCACCGCAAAGAGCAGCAACAGCGCCAACTGGGTGTAAGGGAACCGCCGCAGAGAGCGGCTGCCATTCCATTGGACCAAAGGCTGGTCTGTCCCGCCGTCACGACAGGAAGCCATCCTTTCTATTTTGAGAGAAGGAGCAAACGCAAATGAGTGAAACAGCCAAAAACGCCGGTACTTCCGGCCATCATGCCGGTGTAAACCGCGCCAAGATGTATCAGCTGGCGCTGTTCCCGCTGAACAATGGTGCCAGCAACGTCTACTACATTCTGATTCTGTCCTATGTGGCAACCTTCGGCAGCAAGGTCCTGCTGCTGGGCGCCGTCTTTGCCTCGGTCATGGTCACTGCCATGCGTGTGCTGGACGCCGTCACCGACCCCTTCATCGGCGCCCTGATGGACCGCACCAACGGCAAGTTCGGCAAGTTCCGTCCCTTCATGGTCATCGGCAACGCCATCATGGCGGTCAGCGTCCTGCTGATGTATGTGCTGACCCCCTTCGTGCCCGAAAGCATGATGTGGCTGCGCTATGCGCTGTTCATCGTGCTCTATGCGGCCTGGGCCATCGGCTACGCCTGCCAGACCTCCGTCACCCGGTCCGCCCAGTCGGTCCTGACCAATGACCCCAAACAGCGCCCGCTGTTCACCATCTTCAACACCGTGGGCAGCCTGCTGGGCATGGGCGTCATGCAGTTCTCCGCCCCCATCGTCGCCAGCTTCTTCCCCGCTGTGGAAGGCGTCAGCGACGGCGGCTATGCCGACCCCAACTTCTACCGTCTGTTCGCCCCCGTGGGTGTTGTCATCTCCATCCTGCTGACCATCCTGGCCATCATCGGCATCTGGGAAAAGGACCAGCCCAAGTACTTCGGTCTGGGCGGCTCCTCCAGCCATGAGAAGGTCAAGATCAGCGAGTATGTCGCCATCATCAAGGCCAACAACCCCATGCAGCGCCTGATGGTCGCCGGCGCCGGCTGCAAGCTGGCCCTGTCCATCGCCACCAACACCACCGTCCTGTGCATGCTGTACGGCTGCATGATGCAGAACTATGACGGCCTGTACCTGCCCATGATGGTCCTGGGCTATGTCTTCAGCGTTCCCTTCTTCGCACTGACCGTCCGCACCAGCCAGAAGAAAGGCCAGAAGGCCTCTCTGCTGACCTATGTGGCAGTGGCTCTGGTCATGTACGTGGGCGTTCTGGTCCTGCTGTTCCTGTGGAACCCCAACGACCCCAACTTCATGTTCTCCATCTACACCTTCACCGACGACAAGCTGAACATCACCATCAACCTGTACACCATCCTGTTCATCCTCTTCTTCGGCATCGGCTACGGTGCTTACTACTCCACCGCCGACATGCCCATCCCCATGGTGGCCGACTGCTCCGACTATGAGCTGTACCGCTCCGGCAAGTATATCCCCGGTATCATGGGCACCCTGTTTGCCCTGGTTGACAAGCTGGTGTCCAGCCTGTCCTCCACCGTCGTGGGTGTTGCCGTGGCTGTCATCGGCCTGGCCGAGCTGCCCACCCAGTACGATTCCTACACCCCGGGCATGAACTGGGTTGTCCTGGTCCTGTTCTGCGTGGTTCCCATGATCGCCTGGGCCGCCACCCTGATCGCCATGAAGAACTACTCGCTGACCGGCGAGCGCATGAAGGAAATCCAGGCGGTCAACGCCTGCCGCCGCGATGCCATCGCCGGCGGCATGAGCCAGGAGGAAGCCATGGCCAAGTGGACCAAGATGGAAGACCTGCCCGCCGAGTACCGCGAAAACGCCTGATCTCCTGTTGCATATTTTTCCTTTCAACCTCCTTGTGTTCCGGTCGGACGCTGTTTTGACCGGGACGTGACACAAAGAAAGAAGACCCGCCGCAGCGGCGTATGCCGCTGCGGCGGGTCTTTGGCTGGCCGGGCAACACAGGTGTGAAAAAATGTGAAAATTACAGCCCTGTCGCTTGACATCCCGGCAAAAACGGGGTATCATTTGTTCGTATCCGAACTAAATGACGGGACAACTGTGCCCCGGGAAGGGAGGCTGCGGTGGAAAAGGATTGCGGCGCGTGGATCAACCTGCTGTCGCACAAGCTGAAAAAGCGCCTGGACGACACCTTTCAGGATCTGGGAATCACCGGTGTGCAAAGCCGGGTGATCTATTACATTCTGCTCCACTGCCAGGAGGGCCCCGTCTATCAGCGGGACGTGGAAAACGCCTTCAGCCTGAGCCGGTCAACGGCCACCGGCATCCTGCAGATCATGGAAAAGAAGGGCATTATCCGCAAGGAAAGCGTGGCGGACGACGCCCGGCTGAAAAGTCTGGTGCCCACCGAGCGGGCTGCCGAACTGAACTGCCAGGTGCGGGCCTGCCTGCGGGAATCCGACCGCCTGCTGACGCGGGGACTGTCCGACGGACAGATCCAGCTGTTCAAGGAGACGGCGGCCCGGATGCTGCAGAACCTGCAGGAGTGGGACGACTGTGACGCTGCCCCGCCGCAGGAGGCCGCGGCGGACGGCAATTAAAAAGTTCGCAGCAGAACAAAAAAATGCGGTATTCGCCGCGCCAGGGCCGGACCCTGGCTGGCGGCGCAGCATACCGGCACGGTCTGACCGTGCAGAAACGCAAGAAGAAAAAGTGTTTGTGGAAAGGGAGGAATGTCACCGATGATAAAAACTTTGGCCCGCAGCATCCGCGAGTACAAGAAGGCATCCATCCTGACGCCTCTGCTGGTGACGGTGGAGGTTATCATGGAATGCGCGATCCCCTTTGTGATCGCGGAGCTTGTCAACCAGATGCAGGCCGGCTGCGGCATGGACGTGATCGTCAAGTACGGCGTCAGCCTGCTGGTCATGGCGATCATCTCGCTGATTTTCGGCGGTGCGGCCGGCGCCACCTGCGCCCGGGCATCCGCCGGCTTTGCGCGCAACCTGCGCAAGGATATGTTCTATCGCATCCAGGACTATTCGTTTGAGAACATCGACAAGTTCTCGGTCTCCAGCCTGGTCACCCGTCTGACCACCGATATCACCAACGTGCAGATGGCCTACATGATGATCATCCGCGTTGCCATCCGCTGCCCGCTGATGCTGATCTTCTCCTTCATCATGGGCTTTGTCATGGGCGGCCGGCTGGCCATTATCTTCCTGATCACCATCCCGCTTTTGAGCATCGGCCTGTTTCTGGTCATCCGGGCAGCCACCCCGCTGTTCCGCAGCGTCTTCCGCAAGTACGATGCGCTGAACGACTCGGTGCAGGAGAACGTCCAGGCCATGCGCGTGGTCAAGAGCTACGTCCGTGAGGACTACGAGAAAAAGAAGTTCGGCCGCGCCGCCGAGGATGTGCAGAAGGACTTTACCAAGGCCGAGCGCATCATGGCCATCAACTCGCCCATGATGCAGTTCTGCGTCTACGCCGGCATGGTCTTTGTCATGAGCTACGGCTCCTACGCCGTCATCACCAGCCAGGGCCTGGACCTGAACGTGGGCCAGATGTCCTCCATGCTGACCTACAGCTTCCAGATCCTGATGAGCCTGATGATGCTGTCCATGGTCTTTGTCATGATCACCATGGCACAGGAGTCCGCCGAGCGTATCGTCGAGGTGCTGTCGGAAAAGAGCACCCTGCACAGCCCTGACCAGAACGCCCTCATCGAGGTCAAGGACGGCTCCATCGACTTTGACAACGTCAGCTTCAAGTACTCCAAGAAGGCCGACCGCTTTGCCCTGTCCGACATCAACCTGCACATCAAGTCCGGCGAGGTCATCGGCATTCTGGGCGGCACCGGCTCCTCCAAGAGCACGCTGATCCAGCTGATCCCCCGTCTGTACGACGTGACCGAGGGCTCGGTCAAGGTCGCCGGCCACGACGTGCGGGAGTACGACCTGGAAGCCCTGCGCAACCAGGTGGCCGTGGTGCTGCAGAAAAACGTGCTGTTCTCCGGCACCATCAAGGACAACCTGCGCTGGGGCAACCCCGACGCCACCGACGACCAGATGCTGGAGGCCTGCAAACTGGCCCAGGCGGATGAGTTCATCCAGCTGTTCCCCGACAAGTACGACACCTGGATCGAGCAGGGCGGCGCCAACGTCTCCGGCGGCCAGAAACAGCGTCTGTGCATTGCCCGTGCCCTGCTGAAAAAGCCCAAGGTGCTGATTCTGGACGACTCCACCAGCGCCGTGGATACCCGCACCGACGCCCTGATCCGCAAGGGATTCCGGGAGTTCATCCCCGATACCACCAAGATCATCATCGCCCAGCGTGTTGCCAGCGTGCAGGATGCCGACCGCATCATCATGATGGAGGGCGGCCGCATCACCGCCATCGGCAGCCACGAGGAACTGATGAAGACCTGCCCGGTCTACCGCGAGACCTACGAGTCCCAGAACCGGGCCAAGACCGAAACCGCAGCGGGAGGTGACAGCAATGCCCAATAATGTTTCCACCGGACGCGGCAAGCGCGCCCCCAAGGGAGTCACCGGACGTCTGCTTCGCACCATCTTCTCCTTCTATCCGGTGCTTCTGCCCATCACCATCATCTGCATCCTGATCAACGCCGTTGTCAGCTCTCTGCCGTCGGTCTTTATGCAGAACATCATCGCCGTCGTCGAAAATACCTACAAGGCCGGCGACTGGGCCGCCGCCTCGGTCACCATTCTCGAGCTGCTGGCCATCCTGATCGTCATGTACGTCATCAGCCTGATCGCGGGCATCCTGTATACCCAGTTCATGGCTGTCATCACCCAGGGCACCCTGGCCAAACTCCGTGAAAAGATGTTTGACCACATGCAGGATCTGCCCATCAAGTACTTTGATACCCACAACCACGGCGATATCATGAGCTTCTACACCAATGATATCGACACCCTGCGCCAGCTCATCAGCCAGAGCCTGCCCCAGATGACCATCTCCTTTGTCACTCTGCTCAGCGTCTTCTGCATCATGATGTACTACAGCGTCTGGCTGGCGCTGGTGGTGCTGTGCGGCGTCGCCATCATGTTCTTCACCGCCCGCTATGTCAGCGGCCATTCCAGCAAATACTTCCTGCAGCAGCAGATCACCATCGCCAAGACCGAAGGCTTCATGGAAGAAATGATGAACGGCCAGAAGGTGGTCAAGGTCTTCTGCCACGAGGAAGGCGCCAAGGCCGACTTCGACAAGGTCAACGACGAACTGTTTGAAAACAGCGAAAAGGCCAACCGCTACGCCAACATCCTGATGCCGCTGCTGGCCAACCTGGGCAACGTCATGTACGTCATCGTCGCCCTGGTGGGCGGCACCCTGCTGCTCTACCATGCCCCCAACCTGAGCGTCTCCGGCATGGCACTGAGCATCAGCATCGTGGTGCCCTTCCTGAACATGACCAAGCAGTTTGCCGGCGCCATCGGTCAGGTTTCCAACCAGGTCAACATGGTGGTCATGGGCCTGGCCGGTGCCCACCGGATCTTCCAGCTGCTGGATGAGGAGCCGGAAACCGACGAGGGTTATGTCACCCTGGTCAACGCCCGCGAGAAGGCCGACGGCACCCTGGAGGAGTACCCCGAGCGCACCAACGTCTGGGCCTGGAAGCATCCCCACCACGACGGCACCGTCACCTACACCCGCCTGCAGGGCGATGTCCGCTTCTACGATGTG
>CAJFMB010000033.1 GCA_904390925.1 uncultured Subdoligranulum sp. | reverse complement strand
GGCCCCTTTGGCGCCAAGTCCATCGGCGAGATCGTCATCAACACGCCGGCGCCTGCGCTGACCCACGCCATCTATCGTGCCACTGGCGTCTGGCACCGGGAAATTCCCATCACACCGGAACAGATTGTCATGTCTGCGCCGGAATCTTCCAACAAATAAAGACACAAAAATCCGGAAGCCATGCGGTTTCCGGATTTTTTATGCCGCGGCGCCGGTCCGGGTTGTTCCGTCCGGCAACGGCAAAGGCTTCCACTGCCCCGATACAAGCAAAGACAGGGCCCGGCTGCACCCATCCGGTACAGTCGGGTCCTGTCTTTCTGTTTGGCTTCTCCGTTTCAGGAGAAAAGCCGGTTCAAATCATCACTGTTTCGGGGCACGGTTTTTGCGGTAGCGCTTGATCAGCAGCACCTCAACGCCCAGCAGGACAATGCCCACAACCACATCCAGGCCAATCATGACCTTCATCCAGTTTTCCATACCCATATCAACCTCACCAGCGTAGGCACGGCTGTTGACAACGGTGTACATGATGTTGTGGCAGGCACGCCGCATCAGCTGCAGCGAGGTGGCTCCGGTGGTGTCGGAGACAAAGTTGGTACCCACATCGAAGGTGGACAGGCAGCAGTCGCCGCCAGCTTCCAGCATCTGATCGGCATTCATGTTGTAGGCGCCGGCAAAGTAGTCGGTTTCCACCATGCCTTCAAAGCCCCACTCGTCCCGCAGGACGTTGGTCAGCAGCTGCTTGTGGCCGCCGGCCCACCGGCCGCCGATGTAGTTGAAGGAGGACATGACCGCAGAGGCGCCCCCTGCCTTGACCGCAATCTCGAAGGGTTTCAGGTAGAGTTCGCGGATGGCCTGCTCGGTGCTCCAGGTGCACAGCATGGCCCAGCGGTTGGTTTCCTGCTCGTTCATGGCAAAATGCTTCAGGTACCCATAGACGCCCACATCGCTGGCGCCCTTCAGGGCCTGGGCTGCCATAGTGCCGCAGATCAGAGGATCTTCGGAGAAGTACTCGTAGTTGCGGCCGCCCAGTGCGGTGCGGTGCAGGTTGGCGGACGGTGCATACCAGCCGGAGGCCCCCAGGGCATCCGCCATCTTGCCCATGTCGTTGCCATAGGTCCAGGCCAGATCCTCGTTCCAGGTGGCGGCAATGATGATGGCGGAGGGGAAGCCCACCGAGCCGGCACCGGTGAAGTTGTTACTGACGGCCGAAGGTCCGTCACAATCCACCGTGGAAACCTTGCCCACGCTGGATGCCGCTGCGGTCTGGAAGCCTGCATGGGCGATCATGTCCTGCATCTCGTCCACCGTCAGCTGATCCAGCAGCGGATCCCAGGCGGGGTCGTCGTATGCTTTGCCGCGCAGATCCGCCAGGGTGGCGCCGTTGTCCGCGCCCAGCGTGGGAACCTGAGCGTCCGGGTCCTCGGTCAGAGAGAAGTTATAGGTCCAGACAAAGGTGTTCTTGTCCGCCTCCGGCATGGTGAGGGAGGCCGGTGCCGCAGTGGCCTGGGCCAGATTGGCAAAGTGGTCGGCACGGGACAGATAAGTCACATTGCTGCCGCGGGCATCGTCAAACTGGTTGACAGCCGCCACCTGATCGGTGCTGCGGGGGTTGCTCTGGTCATACACGATGGTTTCCGGTACGGTGTAGGTGAAGGAATCCAGCTCGTGGTGGGAATCGCTGTTGATGGAGATGATGTAGTCGCCGGCATCCAGCACATAGCAGCCATGGTTCTGGTCATCGTAGCTGGCCAGGTCCTCGGCGTTGATGGTGAAGGAAAGCGTCTGGCTGGCGCCGGGGTCCAGCAGATCGGTCTTGTCAAAGTCAATCAGGTTGACGGAAGCCTTTTCAATGCCGCCGTTGATGTAGGGCGGGTTGACATAAACTTCCACCACATCCTTGCCGGCACGGTCGCCGGTGTTGGTGACCGTCACGTCAAAGGTGATGGTGCCGTCGCCGTTGTCCTTCTCGTTTTCCAGCTTCTGCTCAAAGGTGGTGTAGCTCAGGCCGTAGCCGAAGGGATACTGCACCGTCTTGTCGTAGTCGATGACGCCCTCGTCGGCGGCCGTCTCATAGAACCGGTAGCCCACATAGATGTCCTCGACGCAATCCACAAAGGTGGGGGTGGTGCCGCCCATGTAAGGGTCGCTGTCATCCACACGGAATTCGTCCATATTGTCGTAGGCAAAGCTGCCGAAATTGTTCCACCAAGGTGCGACGCTGAGGTCGTACAGGAAGGTATCGGTGGTTTTGCCGGAGGGGTTCACCTCACCGCTGAGGATCTCGCCCAGTGCGTCAAAGCCGGTCTGGCCGGGGCCTGCGCACCAGATGACACCCTGAATCTGAGGGTAATCCTTCACAAAGCCCATCTCAAAGCTGGTCAGGCCGTCATACACCAGCACCACATGCTCAAAGTTGGAGCAGACCAGATCCAGCATGTTCTTTTCGGTCTTGCTCAGTTCCAGGTAGCTCTGGCCCGGCTCAAAGTCGGCGTAGGCGTCGGAATTGTTGGTATAGGCGGCGGTGCTCATGTCCGCGGGCAGGTCACTGCCCTCGCCGCCCCACCGGGCAATGACCACGATGGCCGTGTCGGAGAAGGCCTTGGCGTCATCCAGCAGCTGCTGGCTGTAGCTGTCCGCCGTGGGCTCCGGCAGGTTCCAGTCGGTGCCGTAGTCCGAGCGGGCACCGCCGAACTGGTTGTAGAAATCGGTCAGCTCACTGTTGACGGTGAAGCCGGCATTCTGCAGGCCTTCCAGCAGCGAGGTCTTGGGATACAGGTCGTTCAGTGCACCGGCACCGGAACCGCCGTAGATGGGGTTGACGCTGGCCCAGCCGAAGACATTCACATTTTTGGTGTTCTCCAGCGGCAGCAGGCCGTCATTTTCCAGCAGGACAATGCCCTCCCGTGCGATGGCACGGGTGTCCTCATTGGTCTGCTCGGTGATTTCCTCCGGGATGCTGCCGCTGCCGCCGGTTGCCAGGGACAACAGCGTCGACATCGGGCCGACACAGATGGCGTTGGCCACAATGGCCAGTGCCAGAACAAAGGCCACGGCCGCTTCCCCGCGGACCAGGCCCTTGACTGCCTTGGGCAGTTTGCGGCAGAAAATGGCCACCAGAATGGCAATGACCGCCACAACGCCCAGCGCAATCAGCTGCGCACTGCAACTTTGCAGTACGCTGATTACGTCGCTCATATTCAGATTGATCATGTTGCTACCTTCCTTTTCCGTTTTCTTGGCGGCAGTGCCGCCTCATCTGAGCACAGCATAAATCAGTTGGAAAAGGAAGTCCATCAATCTGTCGAAGTTGGTAGTTTTTTTGCCGTAGTTGGCATTACTTTTGGCAGCATTGCAGATTTTTTGAACACTTTGTAAAAAATCAGGCAGGAACTGGGATCACGATATTCAGATGAAACACCTGTCCTTTGGCAGACGTGGTCAGGCAGCCGTCGTACTTTTCGGCGATCAGCTGCATCGACCGCATGCCGAAGCCGTGGTAGTTGTGATCCTGCTTGGTGGTCAGGGGCAGATTATCCCGAAAAGTCAGGGTTCCGTCAAAACAGTTTTCCACATGGATGGACAAAAACTGCCCCGTCGCCTGAACCCGCAGGCCAATTTCCCGCCGGTCCGGGTCGGACAATTGTGCCACAGCCTCCATGGCATTGTCCAGCGCATTGCCGAACAGGGCATAGATATCTTCCTCCGACAAAAAGCCGATGGCGTGGCCGTCCGCAATGCAGGACAGCCGGATGCCGGATTTGCCGCAGAGCAGAGACTTTTCGGTGAGGATAACATCCAGTGCCGCATTGCCGGTATCGTAGACCGAATCGTAAATATCCACGGCCTGTTCAATTTCCTGCAGGGCCTGACTGGTGACCTGCCGTCGCCCTGCCCGCAGACTGTGAATCTGGTGGCGAAGGTCGTGGCATTTCAGGTTGATGATATCAATGGTATCCCGGGAAATTTCAAAATGTTTCTTTTCCTGGTCCAGCATCCGGGTCATCAGTTCCAGTTCCTGCTGGAGATGCCGGTTGGACAGAGAGGCCGCCATGATGCAGAGAATGCCGGTGCAAGCAATCACATCGTAGACACTGAGCACCAGCTGATAGGCATAGTGCAGGTCATACTCCCGGTCATAGAGCATCACAAAGGCCTGCGGGAACAGGCCCAGCACCACATCCACCAGAAATGCCACCCCGGCAAGTACCAGAAAATGGCGGTTGTTGACCAGCAGCTGTCCCTGCTGCCGCAGACACCGGCGGAATGCCAGCCAGCACAGCAGGTATACCACAAAAAAGGACAGCAGAATGGAGAGCAGTTCCGGCAGCGGGAAGTTCCCGGCATGAGCCATCCGCCGGAATAAGGTATCCGCTGCGGAGCCCAGATGCTGGATGGTGTATCCGGCCAGACAGCAGAAGCCTACCGTCCAGAGCGACTCCTGATAGCACAAAAGCACAGTACAGATGGACAGTGCAAACAATGTGGAATACAGAAAAACGCCGTATGCCACATAGTCAGCTTCCAGGACCGGAAAGAAATATGCCGCCCCTACGCAGACCACCGCACTGGCTATCAGACGCACCGGATAATGATTTCTACGCTCCAGATAGGGGGCAAACATGTGTTCCGCCAGCAACAGCTGAACCATGATCAGCGCATTCATCCAATGGACCATCAGCGGGTTCCTCCCAGATACTCGGCCAACGCAGACAGCACGCCGCGGCGCTTGGCACGGCTGATGACCAGCTGTTCCCCTGTGCGCAGCAGCAGCACATTGCCCTGCAGCCCCTGCACAAATTTCAGATTGACCAGATAGCAGACGCTGATCCTCACAAAATTCAGGGGTGCCAATTGTTTCTCCAGATGGGACAGGCTGCCCCGGTCCTGATAGCTAGTCTGCTCGGTATGGTAACAGAGGTCATGATTCTGCACTTCAATATAGGTAATGTCCCCACTGTACAGGACATGAAGTCCGTCCCGCGTTCCCACCGAAATCCGGCAGCCTGCCCGGCCACGAATCACCCGCACCGCCTTGTCCAGCTTGAGGGAAAGCTCGGCATAGGTGACCGGCTTGAGCAGAAAATCCAGTGCGTCCACCTCATAGCTCTGCAGGGCATACTGCGCTAGACTGGTGATAAAAATCAGCGGGACACCGGTGTCGGTTTTGCGCAGTTCCCGGGCGGTTTTCATACCGCTCATACCGGGCAGACGGATGTCCAGCAAAACCAGGTCCCAGCCGGGGCGGTAATTTTGCATCAGCTTTTCCCCGGTGTCATAGTATTCCACCGTAAATTCCAGATGATGTTCGGCGGCATACCGTTCCAGATGTTGTTTCAGCGCCTGCCGCACGGCTGCTTCGTCCTCCAGACAGACAATCTGCATCCGTCATATCCTCCCCTTCGGCCGTTACTTGCCGGGATAGTAAATCACCATGGCAGCTTTGGTGACACTTTCCCCGCGATTCTGGTAGGCATGGGCCTGATCTGCATGGTAATGAATGGCGGAACCGGCACCGACCGAATACTGCACCCCGTTGTCCCCGCCCAGCGAGATTTCCAGCTTTCCCTGGTAAACCAGGACAAACTCCTCGGTGCCCGGGGCATGCGGACTGCTGACCGACACCGCGCCGGGCGCCAGTTCCAGGTCCAGCAGTTCAAAGTTCCGGTCCCCGACCGCCTGAAAAATCGGGTAGAGCAAAAACCTTCCCCCGTCACTGCGCAGCGGCGTCATGTCCGCCTCATGGACCATTGCAATATTCTGTTCCGGCTGCTCGATCAGCGAGGTGAAGGACACATGCAACCCTGTGGCGATTTTCCACAGGGTGGAAATGGTGGGGCTTGACTCCCCCCGCTCAATCTGTCCCAGCATGCTTTTGCTGACGCCGGTCCGTTCGGCAGCCTCACCAAGGCTGAGCTGCTGCCGGGCACGCAGTTCCTTTAAATTGTCGGCAATGACCAGATTCATATCTCTGGCTGGCGGCTGAATGGCCATTTTCTCACGTCTCTTTCCATTGGTTGTGTACAGGGCCCCAGCGTTGAAAATCCTGCGCACCTGCCCTGTTTCTGTGCGCAATCCTGTATTGTAAGTTATACCATGGAATGCTGCTTGCTGCAATGACCCTGCCGCCCGCCCGGAAATTTGGTCGGAAATCCGGTTGACAGGCCCGGGAAAACGTGGTATTCTCCTTCCATACGGTACGTTATAGCATACGCGCCGTGCGTCATAACAGACGGCAGAGAGGGGGGGATTGTTATGATTACCAAACGTATTGAAGCGATCCGACAGAACTATGTCAATGCAAAGCCGCAGATTTCCTGCGAGCGCGCCGCCATCTGGACAGAGTCCTACAAATCCACCGAGGGGCAGCCTGCCTGCATCAGGGCAGCACGTGCCTTTTACGATTGCTGCGACCGCCTGAGCGTCCATATTTTCGAAGGCGAGCTGGTGGTGGGTGCCATCGGCGAGTTCCGCAAATGCGGCATCCTGACACCGGAGTTTTCCTGGCAGTGGGTGGACCGGGAGATGGACCATTTTGCCACCCGCCCGCAGGACCCCTACGTGATGACCGAGGAGCAGCGCAAATTCGTGCGGGAATCCATCTTCCCCTACTGGAAGGGCAAATCCCTGGAGGAGGCCTTTCTGGCACGGCTGCCGGAGGGGACCCGCCGGGTCGGTGTGGACACCGGCGTGATCGACAGTGACTCCAAGTGGCGCCAGGCGGTGGGCGAAATTACGCCGGATTACCAGGATGTGCTGTTTCCGCTGGGGTTCGGCGGGATTCTGCGCCGGGCGGAGGAACAGATGAAGCTGCTGGATGACACCAAGGCGGAGGACGAGGACAAGCGGGATTTTTACCAGTCGGTAATTCTGGCCTGCCGGGGCATCATCCGGCTGGCCGAGCGGTACGCCGAGGAGGCCGAGCGGCTGGCCGGGCTGGAATCCGACCCGCAGCGGGCAGAGGAACTGCGCGCCATTGCCGACAACTGCCGCAAGGTTCCCGAGCAGCCGCCCAAAACCTTCTGGCAGGCCATCCAGTTTGTCTGGTTCACCCAGCTGGGCGGCATCCTGTCGGAAAATCCGCTGGCGCTGAACCCCGGCCGGTTTGACCAGTACATGGACCCCTATTATGAGGCAGACCTGGCCGCCGGAAAGATCACCCCCGATTTTGCCCAGGAGCTGGTGGAAGCTTTGTGGCTGAAATACTCCGAGTGGGTCTGGACCATCTCGGCCAACACCGCCGACTATTTTGCCGGCTACAACCAGTTCCAGAACCTGACGGTGGGCGGCAAGACCCGGGACGGGCAGGACGGCACCAACGCCGTGTCCTACATGGCACTGCGCGCCACCGAGGAGGTCCGCACCCACCAGCCCGGCCTGTCGGTGCGGATTCAGGCCGACTGCCCCAAGGAATTTCTGTCGGCAGTGACCCATCTGGTCAGCAAGGGTACCGGATTTCCGGCCATCCACAGCGACAATGTGGGGTACCAGATGCTGCTGAATCTGGGCTACTCTCCCGAGGACGCCCGGGACTGGAGCAACTGCGGCTGTGTGGTCCCCCACTCCCGCAAGACCGGCGAGTGGACCAGCGCCGCCAACCTGAACTTCGGGTCCGCCATGGAATACGCCCTGAATCAGGGCAAATCCCTGATGAGCGGCGAGCAGATGGGGCTGTTTGAGGTACCCGCCTCCGAATTTACCAGCTACGATGAGGTGGAGGCGGCCTTCTTCCGCCAGTTTGACAACCTCTGCCGGCACACGGTGATCTCGCTGGTGACGGCACAGCGGGTCCACCGGGAGATGGTTCCCCGGCCGTTTCTGTCCGCCTGCAACGAGCACTGCCTGGAATCCGGTACAGATCTGAGCCGGGGCGGCGCCAAATACAACATCGGCCCGGTGGTGACCGGCATCGGCCTTGCCGTGGTGGCAAACTCGCTGGCCGCCGTCAAGAAGCTGGTGTTTGAGGACCATGTCTGCGACATGGCCACGCTGGCCAAGGCCTTGCAGGCAAACTGGGACGGATATGAGGAGCTGCGGCAGAAAGCCGCCGCCTGCCCCAAGTACGGCAACGACGATGATTTTGTGGACGACATTGCCCGGCGGGTGGCAAACCACTTCCACGACCAGATTCATCAGTACAAGGACATCTTTGGCAACCCGTTCACCACCGCCTTCATGGGCATCTCCAACTACATCCCCATGGGCCGGGCGCTGGGCGCCACGCCGGACGGACGCAAAAACGGCGAGCCTTCCAGCGAGGGTGTCTCCCCCTATGTGGGCACCGACACCTCCACCCCGCTGGCGGCCATGCGTTCCTCCGCCAAGCTGAACCAGGAAATGCACTCCGGCGGCACACTGCTGAACCTGCGGCTGAGTCCGGACCTGGTGGCCACCAAGCGCGGCCAGGCCAATCTGGGCGCCATGATCCTGACGCTGTTTTCCCTGGGCGGATTCCATGTGCAGTTCAACTGCATCTCCTCCGATGTGCTGCACGCCGCACAGGAGCATCCGGAAAATTACCGGGACCTGCTGGTGCGTGTGGCCGGATATTCCACCCAGTTTGTCAACCTGTCCCGGTCGATGCAGGATGCCATCATCGCCCGCACCGAACACAGCGGTTTCTGAGCCGGATTCCAGAGGTGAAATGCAATGGGCGGTTATATCATGCAGCTGCAGAACTATTCGGTCAATGACGGCGACGGCATCCGCACGGTGGTTTTCCTGGCCGGCTGCCCGCTGCACTGTGCCTGGTGCGCCAACCCGGAAGGACAGGCGCTGCAAAATTCCATGACCCACTGGGCGGAAACCGGGGAAATTCTGAGTCAGCTGCACCGGCAGGAACCCTTTTACCGGGCCTCCGGCGGCGGCATCACCTTTTCCGGCGGGGAGGCCACCACCCAGCCGGCGTTTCTGGCTGAGCTGACTGATGCCCTCTATGACGAGGGGTATTCCCTGGCCATTGAAACCTGCGGACAGTTTGACTTTGCCCGGATTGAGCCTGTCCTGCGCAAGATGGACCATATTTTCATGGACCTGAAGCTGATGGACCCAAAGCGGCATCAGAAATTCACCGGCGTGGACAATGCGCGGATTCTGGAAAATCTGGCCAGGACGGCAAAGCTCGGCATCCCGACGACCGTGCGGATTCCCACCATTCTGGGGGTCAACGGCAATGACGAGGACATGGCCGCCGCCTTTGACTTTCTGGTCAGGCAATGCCCCGGCGTCACGCTGGAACTGCTCCCCTACCACCGCTACGGCGAGGGCAAATACCGTCAGCTGGGTCTGACCCCGCCGGGTGCGGAATTTGACATTCCCTCCAAGGCACAGATGGCCCACTGGCAGCAGATGGCCCGCGCCGCCGGGCTGACGGTGGTGTCCTACCGGTAAAACAATCCATATAAACAGCAAAACGCTGCTTCCGGCTGTAGATGCAACCGGAGGCAGCGTTCTTTTATTGAGGTTGGTTTCCGATCAGTTTTTCTGCCCGGCAGCCGCCGGCAGCTTTTTGCGCCGGTAAAGTACCGCAAAGCAGACCATGTGGGATGCCCAGGTGATGACCCAGGTGACCGGGTAGGACAGATACAGAATAAACAGGCTGTGCATCGCCACAAAGACGGTGAAAATCCAGACCACCCGCAGTCCGCAGGCGCCGGTCAGCGAGACGATGGTGGGGGTAACCGAAGCGCCCATTCCCCGGATGACACCGCAGGTCACATCCATCAGCCCGCAGAGCAGATAGGTCAGGCAGACCACATGAATGCGCTGCAGCCCGTACTCGATCACCTGGGGCTCAGAGGAATAGATGGACAAAAGCGGCCGCCCGAACAGCACCGCAAACCAGCCCAGCGCCGCGCCGATGATGGTGACCAGGATCAGGCAGTCACGCAGAATCAGCGGGATGCGTTCCTTTTTGCCGGCACCCACATTCTGGCTGGTAAAGCTCAGCGCCGCCTGGTACACCGAGTTCATGGCGGTATAGACAAAACCCTCGATGTTGGCGCCCGCCGTGCTTCCCGCCACCGCATAGGTGCCGAACCCGTTGATGGAGGACTGAATCAGCACATTGGAGATGGAAAAGACCGCGCCCTGGATACCGGCCGGCAACCCCACCTGCACGATCTGCAACAGAATCGGCAGATGAATGCGCAGATGTTTGGGCCGCAGCCAGTAATGGGTGCCGGGCTGCATCAGGCAGGCCACCACCAGGCCGGCGGACAGATACTGGGAGAGGGCGGTGGCCAGCGCCACGCCCGCCACGTCCATGTGGAAGCCCAACACAAATACCACATTCATGCAGGCATTGGCCACGCCCGCAATGGTCAGGAAAATCAGCGGCCGGCGGGTATCGCCCACGGCGCGCAGGATACCGGCACCAAAGTCATAGACCATCATGGCCGGCATGCCCAGAAAGACGATCCGCATGTACAGAACCGCCTGGTCCAGCACATCCTCCGGGGTGCCCATCCACCGCAGCAGGGTGGGAATGTTGGGAATGCCCACCACGATCAGCAGCAGTCCGGCCAGTACCGCCAGCAATATGGCAGTGTGGACTGTCTCCCGGGCATGGTGCCAGTCCCGTGCGCCGCAGTACCGCGCCATGATGACGCTGCCGCCGATGGAAAGCCCCAGAAACAGGTTGACCATCAGGTTATTCAGCGAGGAAGTCGCCCCCACTGCCGCCATGGCGCTGCTGCTGGCAAACTGTCCCAGCACAATGATATCCGCCGCATTGAACAGAAGCTGCAAAATGCCGGATGCCATCAACGGCAGGGAAAACCGCAGCAGATTGCCCATCAGCGGGCCGTTACACATATCCATTTCCAACGAATGGCGCATGGTAAGAATTGCCCCTCTCTCCCCGCGCAGAAGTGGAGATTCCGGTGTGGAGAAATTCCTGTGCCGGGTTTGGATTCTGCGCATACTCCGGGGAAGTGATTTTCCCCGGCTGTGAGTATACGCGCGCCGCGGCGAAAAATCAAGAGGAACCGGTTCCCCCCATCAGGGCATCCGCAACCGGACCCCAGAGCAGCCGGCATACCGAGGGATTGCCAAAAAAATATCCGCCCGGTCCCGGCAAAAGCCGGGGTCGGGCGGAACTGTGTTCCGGGATCAACCGATGATCATGGTCCAGGGGTCAAAGCTGCGGTTTTCCAGCTCGGAAAACGCCGTGGCAGGGTCGGCGGCATCCGACTGCCAGAGGGTGTAGCGGTATTCACAGAAGCCGGAAAGGTCCATCTTGAAATTTGTCTCCCACAGGTTGTTCATCACCCAGGAATAGACCGGCCGCTGATTGTTTGCAGGGTCGCCGTCGCACAACCGGATGGGATGATGCCGCATCTCGCCGAAATAATACAGCGGCGTATCCCGGCCGGCAATCAATGCGCTGCCGGATGCACTGACAAAGGCAAGTCCGGTATCCGACATGGAAAATTCCATGCAGGTTCCCGGCAGCTGATCCACCCCGGGACGGAACGGCTCGGTGCCTTTTTTCAGCCACAGCTGCTGGTCGTCGGAAAGATTCAACATCATGGGAAGGAAGATGCTTTCCAGATCCGCCGACAGGGTCTTTCCCAGCTGCAGCGTGATATCCATACGGGGAATTGCCTCATACAGTTTGACCAGCACATCCGCCCGGACCGTGCCGGGCAACACGTAGCGCAGACGCAGGACGGTAAATACCGGGCCATGCTCCTCACACAGGACCTGTTCCAGCCGGCCCGTATACAGCTGCGCATTCTGTCCGCGGATATTGCGCCCGGTCATGCGGCGGGCATGTTCCGCCGGGCAGGGTGCCGCCCGGTCCTCCCCGGTCAGGGTCGTGACCTCGTACAGCGGCGTCAGGAAAGGAGCTGCTCCGTCCGCCAGCAGGTTTTTGTTATTCCGCTTGTCCACCAGTGCGGTCACCCCGTCGCCCGGACGGCAGTCCAGCCGGAACCAGCGGTTTTCATATCCGTAGGGCAGACGGTAGCTGACGGGATCATAGTTATTGATGATGTCCCGGACCCGCTCGGCACCCACATAGCACTGCCTGCTGTTGAGGGTTTCCTGCTCGGGCGGAAGCTCGGCAAAGGTATAGGTTTGCTCGGCCTTGCCGGCGAAATCATCCAGGAAGGTGATGCGCCTGCCGCGGGGATGGGGCGATACCTGGCAGGGCAGCACCGTACCATCCGCCCGGGTCACCGATGCCCGGGCAAGAATCGGGCTTTCCACATAAAACTCCACCGGCTGCAGTCCGGTTGCCCCGCCGGGATTGCAGGCCCGAATGCTGCCGCTGGTATTGTAATACCGCAGCGTGTCCCCTTTTTTCTCGGCAATGGCCCCCAGCAGACAAGCTGCCGCCTCGTGCGCCTTGGAAGCATAACTGTTTTTACGCATGTCCAGGTTGAGCACCATTGTATCATAGGGGTTGGTGATGGTGGAGGAATGCCCCCAGGTATGCTCCGCATAAAGCAGCAGATTGTCCTCGGCCGTGCGGCACAGGTCCGGGTAATGCGCCTGCAATGTCGGGTCCAGCCGCCGGGCCATTGCATACTGATGCTGCGCCTCCCGGTAATGCTTGACCGCGTACGGCGTGGAGCCGGCACCGTCCGCCCACCAGTCGGTCAGATCCCCGCGGTAAACCGGGCTGTCCTGCACCCGGTCAGCAATGGCCGCGTACAGTTCCTGGAGGCTGACCATACGGATGTCCGTCTCCTCCGGGTAGCGGGCAGTATATCCCTCTATGACACGCAGGATCTGCGGTTCCGGCGGTGCATTGTCACTGAACACACCGGAAACACTGGCAATGATGAAATCATAGGGATAACCGTTTTCCTCGCATTCGGTCAGATACCGGTCAAGATTGTGGTGCAGTGCCTCCACCGGGTCCTGCGGCACCGGCTCCTGCCCGAAAAAGTTCTGGGCCATAAAGCTGTTGACCCGATTGGGTTTCAGGCCCAGCACATTTCCCAGGTTATAGTGTTCCCCGTTCCACACCAGAAGCCGTTTTCCGGCAGCATTTTCCCACCAGTAGGCCGTCTGGTTTTTGTACAGCGGATACATGCCGTGGTGACAGTGGATGTTTGTGTACAGAAATTCGATGCCATGATCGATCAGCGCATCCCGCTGCCCCATCGAGATCCCGTTGATATCGGCACACATGGCGGTTTTTGCAGCAATGCCGCGGCTTTGCAGCAGGGTGCAGACCTCGTCCAGGCGACGGTTCAGCACATGGCTGTCCACCAGGTCGCAGAAGTTCAGATAGTTGGCGGAGAAACCGATTTTCCCCTCCTTCATGCGGGCAAAAAAGGCATCTGCCTCCGCCGGGGCAGCCTGCTTCAGGAACTGTTCCACACAGAACCAGGTTTCGCAGTTCCAGCGAAATGCCGCATTTTCCGGACGTTCCAACAGCTGCAGGGCGCTGCGGATGTAGTTGACCTGTCCCTGCACCACCCGTTCCTGCAGATCGGTATACCCGATGTCGGTATGGGAATGGTGGACAACATACAGCGTGCGAATGGTATGTTTCATAAATGTTTCCTCCCGGTGCGATCATAGGTAGATAGGAAAAAGAAACCGGTATCCAAACTTCTTACCGGTCCACTTCAATCAGGAATCGGCTGCTGCCGGCAGGATAGTAGCTCCGGGCGTACTCCACCCGGCGGCCCCGGCAATCATAGCCGATGGAATCCACATGGATAACCGGTTCAAAGGGGGAAAGTTCCAGCATGGCAGTCACTTCCGGCGACGGAACCACAACCTCCAGCACCCGGGAGGCATGACAGACCTTCAGGCCCCGGGCCTCCAGCCGGGCATAAAAAGAGGTGTCGGTAAAATTCTGCTGCGCCATATCCGGGAACAGGGCATACGGCACATATACCGTGGTGTAGACCACCGGCTTTCCGTCATCAAAGCCTTCGATCCGGCGCCTGCGTACCAGACGGGTCAGCTGCGCGCTTTCCGGAATTGCCAGCTTGTCCCCCAGCTTTCCGGCCCGCTGCACATCCAGCGTCAGCACCTCGGTGCGCAGCAGCCGATGCTGCTTCCCTGCTTCCTGATAGTATCCGGCCAGAAAGGCGGTGCTTTCATGCAGCAGCTTGGGCTGCGCCACAAAGGTTCCGCTGCCCTTGACGCGGTTGAGCAGCCCCTCACTTTCCAGCTGGGCCAGCGCCTGTCGCAGTGTGGGCCGGCTGACGCCCAGTGCAGTGGCAAGCTCGGTTTCGGCGGGCAACCGGTCCCCTGCCTGGTACTGTCCGGTTTCGATGCGTTCCCGCAGCGTTTCCATCACCCGTCGGTATCGGTTCTCGGCCATGCGGTTTTCCCCCGTTCTGCTGATTTGCTTGCAGTATACACCTGCGCCCCGCAATTGTAAAGACAGATTTTAATCTTTTTTCTTTTCTGTATTTACATATTTGTTTTGGCTTTTGTCTGTGGGGGGTACCTACTTTTGAAAGACACGCCTGTATCCTCCCGGTCGGGCCGGGGTGGGTTGGTAAACAGGCAGCGTCACGCCGCAGATTTCGGTAAAGAGTGCCCGGCTGGGGGAATTTCCGTCCCGCTGCCGGCAAAGGCTTCCGGTATGATAAAACCGGAAATTTTGCCGACGCCCGGATGGCCATGGTCCTGTCCAATGGCCACAGCCACATGTGTGCACGTTAACCGGGAGCAATTGGGAACGGATTGCTGTCTGTGGTCCGATTTTCGTCGGCCGGGTCCCATTTCTGCCCTCTATTCTGCCAGCAGTACAGCGTAAATCCGTTCCATTCCGCCTTCGCTGGAAAACTGTATGCCGCCGTTGTACCTGCCGGCAATCCATTCCAGCTCTCTTCCGGCCGCGTCCAGGGCCTCCCGCTCCCCGGCAGTCCGCACTGCCTGCGTGTAATATTCAATACCGATCAGAAGCTGATTTTGATGCTGCGACAGGGAAAGACTGATCACCCGCTTTTCCGCTTCGCCGCACCTCATCACAGAATCCAGGGCAAGTTCCATCGAGGTATCCAGCAAAGCATACAGGTCCACATGATCCACCTGTTCAAGATTTCTGGCACTGACCGTGCAGGAAAGCCGGATATTCTCCCGGACACAGAACAGATTTTTTTCGGTCAGGAAGGTATCCAGCGCGGCATTTCCGGTGTGAACGGCAGCGTCATAAACGCGGACAGCCTGCCGGGTACTCTGCACAAGCTCCCCGGAAAGGGGGCCGCACTTTTGTTGCATCGATTTTTCCTTTGTAAACTCCCTGCAAAATCCCGTAAACTTTTTGCAGGAAAGCCGGCTGTGCGGCTGATATACTTGCCTCAGAAACCACGGAAACACCGTGGAAGTCAAGCAATCCACAAGCAATACAAAGGAGAATGCACAGATGAAAAAGATGTTGGCTTTGACCATGACCGGCCTGATGCTGGTTTCCCTTGCTGGCTGCGGTGCAGGCAGCGCCGAGACAAAAACCTATACCGTCAGCTACAACTCCAACTTCAATGCCGCCGAGATGCCGGACTATCAGTTCATGAAAGCGAACAATGCGTTCATCATGTACGATGCCCGCATCTATGATGACATCACGCTGGAGCTGAGCGGCGATGCCTACACCCTGACGGCGGAAAGCTACACCAGCGACGGAGAAAACCGGTATCAGAAGGGTGACGGTAACGAGATTGCCATGAGCATCAAGACGGTGGCCAGCGGCAGTTACACCGACAACGGCGACGGCACCGTCACCATCGACACCCCCACCGCGGTGGACTACTCGATCCAGTCCGAGTCGCTTTCCAACATGATGTCGGCGGCGACGAGCTTCAACGATGACGGCAGCGACGGCGAGTGGACGCTGGAGGATACCCCTGCACTGGCCGACATGGTGCCGCCCACCATCTTTACGCTGGATGAGGAAACCGGTGCCATCCTTTCCTACTGCCGTGTGGAGGGCGAAACCGGTACTGTGACCGCACCGGCAGGCACCGACGCCGCCACCGGTGAGACCGCCGCAGGCTGATTTTCCCTTACCAAACAATGGTGCAGCATCCCACGCAGAGTGATCCTGCGCCAAGGATGCTGCACCGTCTGTTTTATCCGGCTGTTTCGGTTTTGACAACTCAGGCCGGGGGTAATTTGGATTTTTGCCGGTACTGACGGGGTGTTTCCCCGAACCGTTCCCGAAAGGCGTTCTGAAAATGGCTCTGGCTGCAAAAACGGTATTTTTCGGAAATTTCCAGAAGACTCTGCCGGGTACTGCGCAGCTCCTCGGCCGCATGGTCCAGCCGTGCCCCCAGCAGGTACTGCTTGAAGGTCACGCCGAAGGTCTGCCGGAATTTCCGGCTGAAGTAGGCGGGATGATACCCGTAATGTGCGGCGACATCCTCCATTCGGAGTTCCTCCGTCAGGCGGGACTGGATGTAGGTCCGGCAGCCCTGGAAATCCGCCTCTTCCCCGCAGCAGCCCTGATGCATGGCGACCAGCGCGCTGAACATTTCCGCACAGCTTTCAAACAAAAGCAGAATGTCACTTTGCTTTTCACAGCGTCCGATGCTGTCCAGGTAGAAGTCCGCCAGGTCTTTGGCCCGTGTAATATCTTCCCCGGCCAGAACTGCAAGGCAGCAGAAACGCCGCAGCAGCGTTTCGATGTCGTTTCTCAGCTGCCGGAGCGTTGTGGTGCCGTCCGCCGTATAGGCAGCAAAATGTTCGAGGCAGACTGCAATTCCACTGCGGTTTCCGTTGCTCACACAGCGGCACAAGGCTTCCTGTGCAAACTCCATATTCACAGTCGTGGTGTTTCTTTTCTGCATGGCAACCATTTTCCGGACACCTCATTCACAACATCAACAGTTTCAGCATCTTTTCTTTATTTTTTCCTGTCGATATGGTACAAAAAAAGCAAGGCAACCACAATAGGATTGGCACAAACGAAGGCTTTCAGGCACAAACGACTGTTTTTTCGTGTTTTCAGCCGGTCCAATGACCTGGTTTTGGGAGGAAACTGCTATGAAGTCAGAATTGTTTTTTCGGACGCAGACACAAGGGACGCCGCTGGAATGGCTGCCCGATGCGGCCGGGATCGAAAATGAAGTCATCACCATCTATCCGGATCAGACCCGGGAGACCTGGGACGGGTTCGGTGCTGCGCTGACCGGTGCCTCCGGAAGCGTCTATGCCCGGATGACGCAGGCGCAGCGCCAGCAGATGATGGAGACCTACTTTTCGCCCCGGCAGATGGGGTACAATCGGGTGCGCATCCATCTGGACAGCTGCGACTTCTGCCCCGAGATGTACGAGGCGGACAGCGATGCGCAGGACTGCCTGCTGGAAAAGTTCGATTTTTCCCGGACCGAGGCGCTGATTCTGCCCATGCTGCGGGACGCGGAGACAGCCGCCGGGCAAAAGCTGCGCCTGATGCTGTCCCCCTGGTCGCCGCCGGCATACATGAAATCCAACGGGCAGCGCTGCCAGGGCGGCAGCCTGAAGCCGGAGTACTACGACCGCTGGGCGGAATATCTTTGCCGATACATTGCGGAATTTCAAAAGCGGGGCTTTTTTGTGGAGCGGATCAGCCTGCAGAACGAGCCCAAAGCCGTGCAGACCTGGGATTCCTGTGTGTACACGGCACAGCAGGAAAAACTGTTTTTGCAGGTCATGCACCGTGCCCTGCTTCGTCACGGGATGCAGGATGTCCAGGTGTTCGTCTGGGACCACAACAAGGAACGGGCGTTTGAGCGTGCCGCCGGTATTCTGGACCAGGTCACGCGCCCCATGGTGGCCGGCGTGGCATGTCACTGGTACAGCGGCGATCATTTTGAAAATCTGGATCTGGTTCGGCAGGCCTATCCGGAACTGAAGCTGATTATCTCGGAAAGCTGTATCGAATACAACAAGTTTGACAAGAGTGCCGACACGGCAAACGCCGTCCGGCTGACCCATGAGATTCTGGAGGACCTGAACCACGGCGTGTCCGCCTTTTATGACTGGAACCTTTTGCTGGACCAGGACGGGGGGCCCAACCATGTGGGGAATTTCTGCCATGCGCCTTTCCTTTTCGACACCCGGACCGGAACGCTGCATCCGCAGTTGCTGCTGGACTACTTCTCACTGTGCGCCAGGGCCATCCGCCCCGGTTCCGTGCGCCTTGTGTGCAGCCGCTACACCGATGCCTGCGATGCCGCGGCCTGCCGCCGCCCGGATGGACGCCTCGCCGTGGTGCTGCTGAACCGGACTGACCGTCCCCTGCCGGTGCACCTGCGCCTGAACGGACAGGTGGCAGAGCTTGTCCTGCCCGCCTACGAGCCGGCGGTTTGCCTGATGTGATTTTTCCAGGGAGAATATTGATATGAACCATTCACACAGCGGCTGGATCTGGTTAAAAGATCCGGTTTCAGTGCAGGAGACACCGGTTTTTGGCTGTTTCCGCAAGGAAATGACGTTGGCTTCGGTTCCCGGCAGTTTTCCGGTCCGGATCTGCGCAGACGGCAGGTACAAACTGTACTGCAACGGTGCCTTCTGCGAGGCGGGGCCCTGCAAGAGCGATAACCATCTCCGCTATTACGACGAGGTGGAGCTTGCCCCCTATCTGCACACCGGCAGCAATGTGGTGGCAATTGTGGTGCTGCACTATCCCCCGCAGCAATGCAACCACAGCGTATTCTGCACGCCCACCCCGGGCGTCTGGCTGCAAAGCCTGACCTGTGACCCGCTCTCCGGCATTCCTCTGTTGCAGACAGATGCCACCTGGCAGGCTATACAGGATACCGGACGCCGTATTGTCTCGGAAAATCCTTTCTTTGCCCCGCTGCAAATCTACGAGTCCTGCACCCCCTGCAAAGAAATCTCCGGCTGGACGGCTCCCGGCTTTTTGTGCACCTGGCCCAACGCCGTGGAATATGATCTGCTGGATCTTTCCCCGGTTTTGTATGTCAGCGCACTCAAACCCCGCCCTATCCCCTTTTTGCGGCGGACCCGCCGGGAATTTGCCGGGCAGGCGGTTCCCTTCCGAGTGGGCCCCTACTCCACCGTGTCGGTGGTTCTGGATGCCGGGGAACTGACCACCGGATATCTGTTTTTGCGTCTGGCCGGCGGGGCCGGCGCCGGTGTGGAATTGTTGCAGGCGGAATGCTACCTGAAAAAGGTACCGCTGCACTATGACAATTACCGTGACCACCCCGAAAAAGGCGACCGAACCGATGCGTCCGGTATCCTGGCCGGCTATGCGGATCATTACACGGTTTTGGGCACCGGCACCGAATCCCGTCCCGAAGAATATGAACCCTTCTGGTTCCGGACCTTCCGGTATCTCAAACTCAGCATCACCACAAAGGCAGAGCCCCTCGCGGTTTTGGGCCTCGATTATGAGGAAACCGGGTATCCCCTGGAGGTACAGACACAGGTTGAGACATCCGACCCCGAAATGCGCCGCATCTGGGAGATTTCCGAGCGTTCTCTGCGGCGCTGCATGCACGAGACCTACGAGGACTGCCCTTATTACGAGCAGATGCAGTACGCCATGGACAGCCGGAGCCAGATTCTGTTCACCTACGCCATCGCGGCGGATGACCGGCTGGCCCGGCAGTGTATGGAAGCATTCCGCCGTTCCGTCCGTCCCAACGGATTGCTGAATGCCAGCTATCCCAATATCGGCAATAACATCATCCCGGGATTTTCGGTATACTACATCGGCATGCTGTACGACCACATGATGTATTTTGGTGACGCTGCGTTGCTTTGCCGCCACCTGCCCACCGTGGACGGCATCCTGTCCTACTTCCACAATCATCTGACGCCGCAGGGCCTGGTGGACAAAATCGGAGACATCGACGCGCCCCATCCCCAGTGGTCCTTTATCGACTGGGCCGAGGAATGGGATGCCACGCGGGGGGTGCCCCCCGCCACCTTGCAGGGGCCTTTGACCATGGAAAGCCTGCTGTACCTGCTGGGGCTGCAATATGCTGTGGCCATCTGCCGGTATCTGGGCCAGGGACAAACGGCGCAGCGCTATCAAAGCCGGGCCGACGCCCTGCGCCAGGCCATCAACCGCTGCTGCCGAAACCCGGACGGCACCTATCGGGATGGTCCGCAGGTGCAGCAGTTCAGCCAGCATTGTCAGGTGTTCGCCGTGCTGACCGGGACCTGTACCCCGGAAGAAGGCCGGGCCAACCTGCTGCAGACCCTGAAGCATCCGGAACAATATGCCCAGTGCAGCGTTGCGATGATGCCCTATCTTTTCCGCGCCCTGGAGCAGTGCGATCTCTATGAGCAGACCCAGGCGCTCTGGTCCCCCTGGCGGAAGATGCTGCAATATCACCTGACCACCTGTGCCGAGGATCTGATCCGCCAGCGCAGCGACTGCCACGCATGGGGTGCCCTGGCCCTGTATGAACTGCCCAGCGTGGTCCTTGGTGTGAGGCCCGCAGCGCCCGGGTACGCCAAGGTGTCGGTTCACCCCCACCCTGCGCAGTTCCGCTGGGCAAAAGGTACAGTGATCACTCCCCGCGGAAAAGTCTTTGTGGAATGGCACAAAAAGGCCGACGAAACCCTGGAGGTCAAAGTCTCCGCCGATAACGACAACATTATTTTTTGCTGAGCTTGACTCAGGCACTGATGTTCCCAATTGATCTTTTCCAAAATCATTCAATTTTTCTGCAAGGTCCCCCCTGCCCTGTAAGACAAAAGAGCCCTATACCGTACGGTATAGGGCTCTTTTCAGGTGTACCATTTCAAGTCAAAAGGCAAAGGAAAACGGCGGGCAGACATGCAGGGCCGGCTCCTGTACACAATACCGGGTCAGGCCCGAAAGGACTGTCACCGGCAAACTTGTCTCAATCCTGCACAGCGGGTGTTGCATCCAGCCCTGCTTCCAGATCCTCAATCATGGATGCCAGGGTGATGCCGTCCATGGTGTGCGCAATTGCTTCCCCAATCTGACGGTAGGGTCTTTGCAGCACACGGCGGATGTTTTTGGCCACCGGGCATGCCCTGCCGTCACAGGGATGAATGCCGATCAGGCAGGAAAGTCCCTTTGGTTCCAGGGCGGTATAAATTTGATGCAGGGTGATCTGCGCCGGGTCCCGGCAAAGCTCGGCGCCCCCCTGTCCCCGGGATACCGTGATCAGCCCCGCCTTTTTCAGGGCGCTCAGGATGTTGCGGATCACCACCGGATTGCACCCGGTGCTCTGGGCCAGCAGGGTGCTTGTGACCCGCACCTTGCCCCGGGCCTCCCAGATAAAAAGCAGGCAGTGCACCGCCACCGAACATTTCATACTGAGCTGCATTGCAAAATCCTTGTATTATAGAGTAGTAGTTATTAGAGCCCCTCTCCAAGGGCTATGTGCTACACTGTAAGGGATGCTGTGGATTGGTTGCAAACTCCTACCACGA
>CAJFMB010000032.1 GCA_904390925.1 uncultured Subdoligranulum sp. | reverse complement strand
CCAGCAGGATGCGCATCATTTCGGGGATGGCCAGGGTGGGATGGGTGTCGTTGAGCTGGATGGCCACCTTGTCGGGCAGGTTGTCCAGCGTGCCGTACTCGCTCAGGTGGATGCCCAGGATGTCGGCGATGGAAGCGGCCGAGAAGAAATACTGCTGGCGCAGACGCAGGATCTTGCCCTCGGTGTGGTTGTCGTTGGGGTAGAGGACCTTGGAGATCAGTTCGGCGCTGGCGCTCTGGCTGATGGCGGTGGAGTAGTTGCCGGCGTTGAAGCTGCTCATATCAAAGCTGGGGGCCTTTGCCTGCCACAGGCGCAGCTTGGACACGCCCTGGGAGTTGTAGCCCGCCACATACATATCGTTGGGGATGGCCATGACGCTGTTGTAGTTTTCGTAGCGCACATGGTGGAAGCCGCCGTCCCAGGTCTCGATGGCCTGGCCGTCAAAGCGGATTTCCTGGGCCTGGTCGGGATGGCTCTTGATCCAGACCTGGCCGCCGGGCAGCCAGTCGTCGGCGGTTTCCTGCTGCCAGCCGTCGACGATCTTCTGCTTGAAGATGCCGTACTCGTACAGGATGGAGTAGCCGGTGCCGGGGACACAGTCGGTGGCCATGCCGTCCAGATAGCAGGCGGCCAGACGGCCCAGACCGCCGTTGCCCAGACCTGCGTCGGGCTCCTGGTCATAGACCTGGTCAATGCGGATGTCGGCGTCGGCCAGAACCTGCTCGGCCACCTCATTGAGGCCCAGGTTGAACAGGCTGGTGCGCAGGCTGCGGCCCATCAAAAACTCCATGCACAGGTAGTAGACCTGCTTGTGGCCGGAGCCCAGCGTTTTGGCCTGGAACTTTTTCTGACGATCGGACATGATCTCACGGGTGATCATGGCCAGCGCGCGGTAGATCTGGGTGTCGGAAGCCACCTCCAGCGTAACGGCGTACTCGCTGGTCAGCTTGTCGCGCAGCATCTTATCGAATTCTTTCTTGGTGTAATGTAACACGATCTTCCTCTCCTTACATAAGGCTGTGGGCAGCGCCCATTCCGGGATGGCCGCAGGGGATTAGCGGGCACGCTGCCGGTCCAGACTGAACGGGATACAACGCTTTCGATGCAATACAGACGCTTTGTTCCATTTCATCTTTTCGATTATAGATGAATTTTTGCCCCGTTGCAAGGGATTCGGGCAATAAAACGAGATTTTTTTGATTTTCGAAGAAAGGGGCTTTCTCAGATCCGCACAATATAGTATAATAGTAGTGTATCCCCTGCCGGGACGGCGGGGGGGCCAAATGCTATTTCAGCGCGCAGCGGTCTGCGCGTTTGCTGCATATTCCGGGCAGCTGCAAAATTGCCCGCCATCTTGTCAAAAAGGAGTTGTGACATTATGCCTACCAGCAAAGTACGCCTGAACATCTGCGGCTCCAGCTATGTGATCTCCACCAGCGAGAGCGAGGATTATATGAAAAACCTGGCCGACCGGCTGAATCTGGACATGAACGAGCTGATGAGCTCCTCCAACTCGGTTTCCATCACCACCGCCGCCGTCATGACGGCGCTGAGCTACCGGGACGAGCTGGAAAAGGCCAGCGGCAGCGCCGACAACATGCGCCGCCAGATCAAGGATTATCTGGAGGATGCCGCCAGCGCCAAGATGGCCGCCGAGGAGCTGCGCCGGGACAATGTCGCCCTGCGCAAGCGGGTGGCCGACCTGGAAGCCCGCCTGAAAACGCGGCAGGACATTCCGGATTGATGGGGGCGGCAGGATCGCCGCAGCAGCTGCTGCGGCCGGAAATTCTGGCCCCTGCCGGCAACGCGGAAATGCTCAGCGCCGCTGTTCTCAGCGGCGCTGATGCTGTATATCTGGGGTTTGCCGGCTTCAACGCCCGGCGCACCGCCGGCAATTTCACCCCCGACACGCTGGCCGAGGCGGTGGCCTTCTGCCACGGGCGGGGGGTGCGGGTGCACGCGGCGCTGAACATCCTGGTCTACGAGAGCGAGCTGCCCGGCCTGGCCGATGCCATCCGCTGCGCCGCCGAGGCGGGGGTGGATGCGCTGATCGTGGACGACCTGGCCACCGCCGCCCTGGCGCGGAAAATCGCCCCCGACCTGCCTTTGCACGGCAGCACCCAGATGAGCATCCACACCCCGGAGGGCGCCCGCCAGCTGGCCGAGCTGGGCTACCAGCGGGCGATCCTGGCCCGGGAACTCTCCTTTGCGGAGATCCGGGAGATCTGCAAAAAGAGCCCCATCGAGACCGAGATCTTCATTCACGGCGCCATGTGCATGGCGGTGAGCGGCCAGTGCATGATGAGTGCCTTTCTGGGCGGGCGCAGCGGCAACCGGGGCTCCTGCGCCGGGCCCTGCCGGCTTCCCTTTGACGCCTCCGACCTGCGGCCGGGGCAGCCGGGCAAGGCCTGCCATCTGAGCCTGAAGGACATGGACCTGATCCCCCACATGGCCCGGATCATGGAGGCCGGGGTGGCCAGCGTCAAGATCGAGGGCCGCCTGCGCACGCCGGAGTACGCAGCCGCGGCGGTGACCGCCTGCCGGCTGGCCCGGGCGGGCCAGCCCTACGACGAGGCGCTGGTGCGGGATATTTTTTCCCGGTCCGGCTTCACCGACGGCTATTTCACCAACCGCAACGACGGGAAAATGTTCGGCGTCCGCACCGAGGCGGACGCCGCCCGCACCCGTGCCGCCACCCCCAAGGCCCGGGAGCTTTTCCGCCGGGAATACGAGCGGGTGCCGGTGGACTTTGCCCTGACGGTGGACGAGACCGGCGCAACCCTGACCGCCGCCGACCGGGAGGGCCACACCGCCCGGGCGGAAAGCCGGGGCGAACCCCTCTCCCCTGCCCGCAATGACCCCGCCCCCGCGCTGGAAAAGTCGCTGCGCAAAACCGGCGGCACCCCCTTTGTGGCGGGCGGATGCACCGTGACCCAGCAGGGCGGGCCCTGGTTTTTGCCGGGCAGCACCGCCAACGAGCTGCGCCGTCAGGCGCTGGCCGAGCTGCTGGAACTGCGCAGCCGCCCGGTGCCCTATGCCCTGCACCCGGTGACGCTGCCCGCCGTGTCCCGCCGTGTCCCCGCGGGGCTTCCCCGGCTGGCCGCCCGGTTTGCCCGGGTGGACCAGATGCCGGACACCGCCGCGGCGCTGGAGCTGCTGATCTTCCCGCTGGACCAGGCCGGCCAGGTGCCGGAACCGCTGCGGGGCAAGACGCTTCTGGAGCTGCCCCGGGTGATGTTTGCCCCGGGCGGTGAGGAGGTCGTCCGCCGCTGCATCCGGGACGCCGGCCCCGGCTTTGCCGGTTTTGTGGCCAACAACCTGGCCCATTTCCGCCTGACGGAGGGCCTGCCGGTATTCGGCGGGCTGGGTCTGAATGTGACCAACCCGCTCTCGGCCGGGGAATGCCGCCGGCTGGGGGTGAAAGGGCTGCTGATCCACCCCGAGACCCCGGTGAACATGATGCCGGGCATCACCGGCACCGGCGAGACCGCCGCGCTGTGCTACGGCCATCTGCCGCTGATGCTGACCCGCGCCTGCCCGCTGAAAAACCGTCCCGACCACGCCAGTTGTGCCGGCTGCAGCCACGCAGGCCGCCTGCGGGACCGCAAGGGCAAGGATTTTCCGGTGCGGTGTTCGCTGCCGGTCAACGGGGTGCGCACCATCTACAACCCGGTGCCGCTGTATATGGGCGACCGGCTGCGGGAGCTGCCCGCCGACTGGGCGGTGGCGGCCTTCACCATCGAAAGCCGCGCCCGCGCTGCCCAGATATTGGCAGCGCTGCAGGCGGGCCGTCCCTTTGACGGCGACTTCACCCGTGGATTATACTATAGTGAGCCGACCAGGGGCTGATCCCCGGCCGGACCAAAGGAGGCTTTTTCCATGAACAGGCTGAAGGAGAAACAGAAACAGGCCCTGCTGCTGGCCGCGGCGGGCCTTGTGATCGCCGTGCTGGCCATCCGGCCGCCCAAACTGCTGGAGCAGCTGTATTTCGCCATGGAGAAGGCCGCCGCCTTCCTGGTGGGGCTGTGGCTGCTTCTGACCGGCGTCACCGCCCTGCTGTCGCCGGACAATTCCGGCAGCAAGCCGGTGTTCACCATCGACTACGACGACCAGAACGAATAAGGAGTTTTTATGGAAACCAAAACCGTCAAATACAAAGTGCTGGACCCCCGGGCCAAGGCGCCCGCCTACGCCACGCCGGGGGCAGCCGCCGCCGACCTGTGCGCCGTGCTGGACGCCCCGCTGACGCTGGAGCCCGGCCAGCGGGCGATGATCCCCACCGGCCTTGCCATCGAGCTGCCCGACGCCGGCTGCGTGGCGCTGCTGTATGCCCGCAGCGGGCTGGCCATCAAACACGGCCTGACGCTGCCCAACTGTGTGGGCGTCATTGACAGCGACTACCGGGGCGAGGTCCGGGTGGGCCTGATCAACCTGAGCAGCGAGCCCTATACCATCGCCCCCGGCGAGCGCATCGCCCAGCTGTGCATCGCGCCGGTGTGGCAGGCCGCCTTTGTGCAGGCCGACGCCCTGGGCGACACCGCCCGCGGTGCCGGCGGCTTTGGTTCCACCGGAAAGCTCTGATTTGGAAAAATTTTCCATTCTCGTCTGTTTGTGCGTTCTTTCGCGCAACTCCACCCCGTATACTGTTTGACGAAAGGCAAGATACACCATGGCACTGATCCTTGCATCCGGCAGTCCCCGCCGCCGGGAGCTTCTGGCGCTGATCACGCCGGACTATCAGGTCCGGCCCAGCACCGTTGACGAAAGCCGCATCACCGCCCCCACCCCGGCGCTGCTGGCCCGGGAGCTGGCCGCCGCCAAAGCCCGGGATGTGGCCGCCGCCTGTCCCGACGACATTGTTCTGGGCAGCGACACGGTGGTGGACTGTGACGGGCAGGTGTTCGGCAAGCCGAAGGACCGGCAGGACGTGCTGCGCATGCTGCGGGCGCTGTCCGGCCGGGCACACAGGGTGCATACCGGGCTGTGCGTCTGCGGCGGCGGGCGGACCGCCGCCACGGTGGAGACCACCACGGTGCATTTTGCCCCCATCCCCGAGGCCCAGCTGCAGGCCTACGCCGACACCGCCGAACCCTACGACAAGGCGGGCGCCTATGCCATCCAGGGCCGGGCGGCGGTATGGTGCAGCGGCATCGAGGGATGCTACTACAACATCATGGGCCTGCCCGTCCACCGCACCGCCCAGCTGCTGGCCGCCTTCGGGCTGCAGCTGTAAGCGGCGTCCCCGCCGGGCCGCCCGGTCAAGGGGAGCAAAGCATGGGCATTCTGTCACGCATTCACGCATTTTTTACCGGGAGATTTCGCACTATGTTCCAGAAAGACATCGGCATCGACCTTGGCACCGCCAACACGCTTGTCTACATGAAGGGCCGCGGCATCATCATGCGGGAGCCCAGTGTGGTGGCGGTGGACACCAAAACCGACGAACTGCGGGTCCGCAGCGTCGGGCATGAGGCCAAAGCGGTGATCGGCCGTGCGCCGGGGTCGATTGTGGCGGTCCGTCCGCTGAAGGACGGCGTCATTGCCGACTTTGACGTGACCGCCGCCATGCTGCAAAGCTTTATCCGCCAGGCCTGCGGCCGGGGGATTTTCAGCCGGCCGCGGGTGGTGATCTGTGTGCCCTCCGGCGTCACCGAGGTGGAGCGCCGGGCGGTGCGCCAGGCGGCCATGCGGGCGGGTGCCCGCCAGGTGATGGTGATCGAGGAGCCGATGGCCGCCGCCATCGGTGCCGGCCTGCCCACCACCGAGCCGGTGGGCAGCATGATTGTGGACATCGGCGGCGGCACAGCCGAGGTGGCGGTGATCAGCCTGTCCGGCATTGTGGCCAGCCAGAGCATCCGCTGCGCCGGCGACACGCTGGACCAGAGCATCATCGCCTTCATCAAGCGCAAATACAACCTGCTGGTGGGGGAGCGCACCGCCGAGCAGATCAAGATCGAGATCGGTTCCGCGGCGCCCATGGACCCGGAAGCCACCATGGAGGTCAAGGGCCGCAACCTGGTGGACGGCCTGCCCAAGGATATTGTCATCCGGTCGGAGGAAGTGCGGGAGGCCATGAGCGAAAGCCTGCTGCGCATTGTGGACGCCATCAAGGACACGCTGGAGCGCACCCCGCCCGAGCTGTCCAGCGACATCATCGACCGGGGCATCACCCTGTCGGGCGGCGGCGCGCTGCTGCGGGGTCTGGACCAGCTGGTGCAGAGCGAGACCGGCATCGAGGTCCATGTGGCGGAAAGCCCGCTGGACTGCGTGGTGCTGGGCGCCGGCGCGGTACTGGACAATCCCGAGCTGGCCGGACACCGGCGGGAGGAATTAAGTTACCTGTGACCGCTTTCTGCGGCGGGGCAGCCCAACGGCTGCCCCGCCGTTTTTCTGTCCCTGGGTCCCCTTTGGCGGGATTTTGTGGTATGATTTGTGGTAGGATACCAACAAAATTTCCTCCGGCCCCGGCCGGAGTGCGCGCGGTCCCACCAAAACTGCGCATACTGTCAGGAGGCGTTATCCATGCAAACCGTCACATCCTCCGCCCTGATCGGCCTGGGTGCTTTGGGCATTCTGTTCGGCTGGCCGATGCAGTGCCACACCCCCGGCGGAATCTCCGTCATTGCCGACGCCGACCGCATCCGCCGGTACCAGGCAAGCCCCACCCTCTTCAACGGGCAGGAATGCCGGTTTTCCTACTGCACGCCGGAGCAGGGTCACCCGGTGGATCTGGTGCTGGTGGCCACCAAGGCCACCGCGCTGGACCAGGCCGCAAAGGAGATTGCCCCCTTTGTGGGGCCGGATACCGCCATTGTCAGCGTCATCAACGGCATTGCCAGCGAGGAAAGGCTGGACGCCCTTTACCCGGGCCGGGTGCTGTGGAGCGTGGCGCTGGGCATGGACGCCACCCGCACCGGCCGGACGCTGGTCTGCAAGGCGCGGGGCTGCATCCAGCTGGGCGAGCGGGACGGCAGCCTGACCCCGCGGCTGCAGGCGGTGGCCGACTACCTGACCGGCTGCGGCATCCAAGTGGAGGTCTGCACCGACATTCTCACCAAACAGTGGCAGAAGCTGATGATGAACGTGGGCCTGAACCAGGCGTCGGCGGTGTTTGACCTGACCTACGGCGGGCTGCGCCAGCCCGGCCCCGCCCAGGACGCCATGATGCAGGCGATGCACGAGGTGACGGCGGTGGCGGCCAAAAAGGGCATTGCCCTGTCCGACGACGCCCCCGAAGTCTGGCTGCGGGACATGATGCCCCGCTTTGCCGCCGACGCCATGCCCAGCATGCGCCAGGACGTGCTGGCCCACCGCCCCACCGAGGTGGAGGAGTTTGCCGGCGTCATCTGCCGCCTGGGCAGACAGTACGGGGTGCCCACCCCGGTCAACGACTATTTCTACCGGCGCCTGCAGGAGATCCAGCAGAGCTGGTAACCGACGCCCCCGCCGGGGAAAGGGAACCTGATTTTGTACAGCCATTTTATCCAGTTCACCATCCCCCGCATCGGGCAGGGGCTGGTGGGGCTGCTGCTCTACCTGAATTTTTTGCAGCTGCCCTGCTTTGTCTGGCTCCGGGACAGCCTGCCGCTGCTGTTCTGGGGTCTGCCGCTGCTGCTGGCCGTGGGGGTGTTGTATTTTGCCCGCAACCCGCTGGGGGTGGGCATGGTCTGGGCCGGGGTGCTCACCGGGGTATATGTGGCCGGTGACCTGGCCGGGCTGGTTTTCCGGCTGCTGGGCGGCACGGCGGACCGGGTCTGGCGGACGGTCTGGGCGGGGGGACTTCTGGCCTGGGCGGTGACACTGGCCTGGATGCTCTTTGCCCGGTGGCGGGCGGACAAGCTTTGCACCACCACCTACCGGCTCACCACCAAAAAGCGGCTGCCGGGCGGCCGGTTGCGGATTGTGCAGGTCAGCGACCTGCATGCCGGGTCCACCATGCACGCCGGCCGGGCCCGGGAGCTGGCCGAGCGTCTGGCGGCACTGGAACCCGACCTGCTGGTGCTCACCGGCGATATTTATGACGAGACCACCCCCCGCCGGGATTTTGCCGCCTTCAATCAGGTGTTTGCCGACGCCCGCGCCCGGTACGGCAAGTTTTTCATCTACGGCAACCACGACCTGGGCCACTTTTTCCAGGAATCCAGCTTCACCGGGGCGGAGTTTTCCGCCGCGATGGCCGCCGCCGGGGTGCAGATCCTGGCCGACCGGGCGGTGACCGTCTCCGCCGACGGCATTCCGCTGCGGATCGTGGGCCGCCGGGACTGGCTGTTCTGCCGGCAGCGGCGGCGGGCAGCAAAGGAACTGCTGGGCGGGCCGGACGGGGTGTTCACCCTCTGGCTGGACCACGAGCCCCGGGAGCTTCGCCAGGCGGAGGCCGCCGGGGCCGACCTGATTCTCTGCGGGCACACCCACGCCGGACAGCTGTGGCCGGTGGGGCTGGTGGCGCGGCTGTTCCGGTTCAACGAACTGAACTACGGCCGCAAACAGGTGGGCCGGGCCACGGCGATCGTCAGCGGCGGCACCGGCACCTGGGGCTACCGCCTGCGCACCGAGGGCCGCACCGAGCTGGTCTGCGTGGAGCTGCAAACCGAACCATAACCGCAACCGCCCCCGGAAGGGATACCCTTCCGGGGGCGGTTTTCATTCGGTCCGCACATCCTGCAGCCGGTCGTTGCGGAAAAGGATTCCATCCCCGTCCAGCGGCATCCGGCAGAGGGTCCGCCGCGCCAGCAGCGGTGCCATCTCGACACACTGGGGGGCCAGTGTCCGCCAGGTGGTCCAGTAAAGGCGGCGGCTCTCGGCGCAAAGCACCGTGCTGTACACCGTGTAGTCGTAGGGCGCCACCGCGGCGTCCAGCCGGGTGGCAGCGGGGGTGCCCGCCGGCTGCACCGCTCCCAGCGGAAAGGCCACGTTCTGCAGCAGGTGAAAGCCCGCGGCCACGTCGCCGGCCTCGGTGCGGGCGGGCAGTGTGTGCTGGCGCAGAAAGGCCAGCCGCACAAACCGGGACGGGGAACTGAAATCCCCCGGCAGGCCCTGGCCGCCGCTGCCGGAAAAGCAGGGCTCCACCACCTCGTCCCCGGCCCGGACACCGCCCCGGTCGGCGGTCTGCAGCCCGGTGTAGTTGAGCAGGTTGATCCGCTGCCAGGGATAGGGCGGGCTGTTGGTCAGCACCCCCGCCGTGCTGCGGTAGACGTGCAGCCCGTCGGCGTCCGGCTCAATGACCACCGCCTCGCCGGTGCGGTCGGCAAAGATCCAGTGCAGCGGCGGCACCGTTCCCAACAGCGGCACCCCCGCCAGGGCAAAGGTGTCGGTGAGCATCCGCGCCGCCTGGTCCGCCGTCTCGCACAATGCCAGCAGCTGCCCCGCTGCCAGGCCCGGCTGCATCCGCGGCATGCCCGGCCGGCCCTGGGGCAGATAATGGGCAAACTGCCGGTAATAGAGCTGCGCCCCCATCAGGCCGCATTCGTTGATGCCCTCATACAGCACCGGCACCCCGCCGGGCAGCACCACTCCCACCCCCAGCGCCGCATACCGGCCATAAAACTGCTCGCCGGGGCGGGGGTCCTGTCCCACACAGCTGTGCATTGCCAGGCCCCGGGGCACAAACAGCACGCCGCTGCCCTCGGCCAGGCGGTCAAAGTCGTAATTGCGGCCGAACAGGTGCCGCCCCTGTCCGCCCTGCCAGGTGACCGCGCTGCACCCGGCGCCAAAACCATCCGTGACCATCTGCTGCCTGCCTTTCCCGCCCGGGAAAGACAAATTTCCCGGGATACGCTGTTTTTCACAGTGTACCCCGGGAAAGCCCGGTTATGTGTCACCGGACGCCGGAACTGTCCAGACCGGCGTATTCGTACCGGCAGACCAGCGCCTGGGCCAGCGCCCAGCCTGCCGCAGCCGCCAGCACCGCCAGCAGCACCGCCGCCCAGGCCAGCGTCCAGGGGCTGCCGTCGGGGCCGGTGCCCTGGACGGTCAACAGCGCCGCGGCGTGGAACAGCGGCCAGCTGCCCAGCCACTGGATGCCGCCCTCCATCCCCGACAGCGCCAGCAGCGGCGGCAGACACCAGCCGGCGGCGCTGACAAACAAGGCCGGCAGAACCCCGCCCAGCACCTGCCCCAGCCACAGCGTCACCCCGCCCATGCACAGGCAGGCCAGCACCCGGCAGAGCAGCCAGAACACCAGTACATCCGACAGGCGGATGGCGGCGGGCAGCGTCTCCAGCTCGGAGATGCTCATGGCCGGGGCGTTCAGCGCCGGCAGGCCGTAGTCCCGCACCACCTGGATCAGATGGGGCAGCGCGGTGCCCAGCGCCAGCACCACCGCCAGCACCCCCGACGCCAGCAGCTTGGCCCGCACCGTATGGCGGCGGCCCAGCGGCGTGGCGCGCAGGATCTCGTCCATGCCGCCCCGGCGCTCCATGGCGAACAGCCCGGCAAAGCAGACGGCGCAGAGCAGCCCCGCATAGAGAGCGTCCTGGATGTCTCCGGTGCCGGAAAAACCGAACAGTCTGCGGTAGCCGGTCTCATAGACCAGCCAGGCGCCGGGATGCTCCTTCAGATAGCTGTTGACATTCTGCTGGATGACCCGCTGGTAGACGCTGTACTTCTGCTGCAGGCCGGTGTAGGCCAGCATGGCGTCGGCGGACAGGCTGCCCTCCGCCACCAGACGCTGGGTTTCCAGCATCGGGGCGAACTCCTGGCCCTGGGTTTCCAGCCAGTCATAGTTTTCCCGGGTGAAAGCCCCCGACGCCCCTTTCATGTAGTAGCTGTAATAGATCTCCTCGGCGGACAGGTAGCTTTCCGCCGTGACCCCCTGCCGGATCCCGAACCCGAGGAACACCGCCGCAAACACCAGCGCCCCGTTGGTCACCAGCAGCTTGCGGGCCTCCTCCCGCCGGACGGTGGTGGCCCGGGTTCTGCGGGCACGCCGCAGCACAAAGCTGTGCCGGGCCGCCGGCAGCAGCTGTGCCCGGGCACAGACCAGGCAGAACCCCGCCAGAAACACCCCGCCGTACAAAACCGCCGCCACCCACTCCACCAGCGGCAGGCCGACGGGCCGCCCGAACCAGTACAGGTTGCGGTAGTTGCCCAAAAGCTCGTTGGTCTGCAGCAGGCTGGCCAGGTTGGCGTATTTGACCACATTCAGCCGGGCCGTGGCGGGGATGAGCTCCCGGATGCCGTACATGGCCAGCGGCACCGCCAGTGCGGCCGCCCAGCCTGCGGCAGCCCGCCGGGCGGCCAGCGCCGCCAGCATGACCCACAGCCCCATGACAAAGGCCCCGGCCCACTTGGCCATCAAGAACCGGAACAGATACTGCCCCACCGTGATCTGCATGGTGCAGCGCATCAGGGCGGGCACGCTCTGGATGGTGCGGCCCAGCGGTCCCAGCCCGAAGCTGGCCGCGCAGTAGGCCAGATTGACGCCGTACAGCAGCGCCAGCACCGCCAGCAGGCTCAGAGCAAAAGCCCCCAGCTTGGCCAGGGCGGTGTACAGCCGTCCGCCGGGCAGCGACCGCACCAGTGCCAGCAGACCGCTGTCCCGCTCCTGCCGCACCAGAATCAGGGCCAGCAGCAGCATGCCCGCCAGCAGGATCAGGTCGGTGAAGCCGTAGGAGATGGCGGTGTACAGCCCCTTCTGGGGGTAGTAGTCGATGGGGGTATCCCCCAGCCCGGCATAGACCCGGGCGGTCAGCGAGATGTTTTGCAGGTCATAGCCGGTCTCATCTTTTTGAAAGATGGAGATGCCCGCCAGCTGTCCGGCCTTGGTCTGTACGCTGTCGAGAAATTCCGGGTAGGCTGCCACCGTGTCATACTCGGCGCACAGCTGGGTGAACAGGGCATAGTCGATGTTCAGGTCGTCTGTATACAGACTGTAGCTTTTGTCAAGATATTCCTGTTCGTATTCTTCAAACAAAGCGGCGTTGTCCTGCCGCCAGGACTGCATGTACAGGCTGCCGTAGGCCAGCTGCTGGTAATAGTAGTCGATTTTCAGAAGGCCCTCGTACTCGGCAAGTTTGTCGTGGAGAAAGGTCCCCTTTTCCGCCATGGTCCTGCCGGACAGTTCCGCCCCCACCGCCCGGTAGGCCCCGGCCGGGGGCTGGTTGGCGGTGGGACGGGTACCCATCCAGAGCAGCAGCAGGTTGGCCGCCGCCAGCACCGCCAGCAGCATGGGAAACACCCGGCTGCCCCAGACCTTGCGCAGCTCGGCAAACAACAGGCTCATTTTCCGTCCCCCTCGCCAAACACCGCCAGATACACTTCCTCCAGCCCCTGACCCGGGGCGTAGCGTTCGATCAGTTCCGGTACCGGGGCGGCGTCCACGATCTGCCCGGCCCGCAGCAGGATCACCCGGGTGGCGACGGATTCCACATCCGACACCACATGGGTGGCCACCAGGATGATCCGGTCCCCGGCCATCGAGGCCAGCAAAGTCCGCAGCCGGACCCGTTCCCGCGGGTCCAGGCCGGCGGTGGGCTCGTCCAGAATCAGCAGTCGGGGGTCGCCCAGCAGGGCGGAGGCCAGCAGCAGCCGCTGCTTCATGCCGCCGGAGTAGGCGGACAGCCGCTTGTCCAGCTGGTCGGACAGGTTGACCGCCGCCGCCACCCGGTCCACTTCCGCAGGCACGGCCTTGCGGGGGATCTCCTTCAGCGCCGCCAGATAGGCCAGAAACCGCCGCCCGGTGTAGCTGTCGTAAAGGCCCTGCTGCTGGGGCATGTAGCCCAGCACCCGCCGGAACCCGATGCCCCGGGCGGCCCTGCCGCACCAGAGTACCTGGCCGGAATCCGGTGCCAGTCCCCCGGTGATGATCTGGATCAGGGTACTTTTGCCGGCGCCGTTGGGCCCCAGAAGGCCGTACAGCCCCGGTCCCAGCGTCAGCGACACCCCGTCCAGCGCTTTTTTTGTTTTGGGCGCGGTGCTGCCGCCTTTTGCCGGCAGCGCCACCAGCGGCCGGGGCAGCAGATAGGTCTTGCGCAGAGCATCCAGCTGCAATTCAGGTTTGGTTTGCATGGGGAGCCTCCTCAAAGGGAAAAATCATCACAGCCGCAGGTCCGGGTCGCCGCGGACGGTTTCCACACCGAAATAGTACGCCATCGCCACATTGCGCTCGTTTGCGGGGTCTTGCATCAGATCCGACAGCGCATCCCCCCAGAACGGGCTGAACCGGGTCCTGGCCGCAGGCAGGACCGGCACCGTCACCTCGGTCTGCCCTGCCGCCCGGCAGCTTTGCAGCAGGGCGGCGCGGGCATCGCTTTCCCGGCGCAGGGCGGCCAGTTCCGGCAGCGCAGCGGACAGCTGCACCGCCAGACAGAGCGCCATCACCCCGCAAGCAAGCGCCGGCCAGAGCCTGCGGCGGACCAGGGCATTGGCGCAGACCAGCACCGCCGCGGTGAGAAAGACGGTGCTGCCCAGCATGCTGCGCAGCGGATAGGTGGGGGATGCCAGCATGGCGCCGTGGCAGGCCAGCGCCCCGCCCCACAGCCAGAGTACCGTCCCCAGCTGACGGTGCCGGCGGACTGCCAGCAGCAGCGTCAGCAGGGCGGCAACCAGCACCAGCCACCACAGCTGTGTCCACAGCGCGGCGGTGTAGGACACCGCCCGGGCCGCCAGCAGCGCCGGGGTCAGGCCCGCCTGGCCGTAGCCGGCGCTGCGGTGATAGTTGCCGGGGGCGGCCATCAGCAGCACAAAGCCCAGCCACTGGCCGGCTGCCCCTGCCGCCAGCAGCCGGGGCAACGGCTGCCGGTGCAGCCGCAGTTGGACCAGACGGGCGGTGCAGAGCAGGCAGGCAGCGGCGCTCTGGTTTTCCATGCTCCAGCCGGAACAAAGCCCCAGCACAAACCACAGCACGGCTCCCCGGCGCAGCCGGGGCATCCAGCCGGGATGGACAAAGGGCCGGACAAACCACAGGGTCGCCGTCATGGTCCACAGATAGTTCACCGACCCGGTCTGCCACAGGAAATCCTGCCCGAAGGCCGGTGTCGCCAGCCAGAGCAGCAGCGCCCCGCCCGCCGCAGTCCAGGCGGCGGCAGCGGCGGAAACCGGCCGGACCAGCCGCAGCAGGGCCGCCACCAGCCCGGCAAAGACAGCGGCGTTGACCAGGTCAAAGACCCAGCCGGGCAGCAGGGTGGACAGTTCCACCAGAAAATGCACCGGCAGGCGGCCGCCGTGCACCGCACAGAAGTTTTTGAGGGAGAATGCCAGATCCGCCGCCGTCCGCAGCCGCCCGGCCGGGAACAGCATGCCGTCGGGGCGGACGATGAGCCGGCAGGCGAAAAAGTAGTCGTCCGCCGCCAGCGGGGTCAGCAGGTTCAGCGCCAGCATGCCAAGCCCCACTGCCGCCAGCACCGTCTTCCAGTGCCGGCGCGGTGCCGCGGGCAGCGCCCGCCGGATCTGATTTGCCGTCATGCCGGTGCCCTCCTTTCCCCGGGGCGGTTTCCCGCCGGTCCGGGATGATGGAACCAGTATATCCTTGCCTTGTATCAAAAACGTTTCAGCAAATCTGTGTGATCCGGTCAGGGACAGCAACGCAGCCTGTTTTTGCGGTCGTTTGGACTATATATCGCACTTTTATGTTTGTCAATAAAATAGGTATGGCTTTTGATTGGGCATTGTGTTATATTAAATTGGGTTAATTTTTTAGGTTAATTCACTTTAACTCTACCATTGACAGAGGATAATGTGCAGCCATGACAGAAGCCAGCAACCGTACACCCCGCAGCGGCACCGTCGCCGGAATGAAAGAATCCTTGAAAAAGGCCGTCACCGAAATGATGGTTCTTTTTCTGCTGCGCCAAAAACCGATGTACGCCTATGAAATGGCGCAGGAGCTGGCGCGTCTGACCGAGGGTGTTTTTACCTTCAACACACTGTATCTTGCCATTTACCGGCTGCAGGAGCACGGGCATATTGCCGAGGCCGGCAAGCAGGAAAGTGGCAACCGCATCCGGGTCTATTTCCAGCCGACGGAGGCAGGGCAGCAGTATCTGGACGACCTGATGGCCGAGTACCACCTGATGACTGCTGCTTTGGACCGGCTGCTGGAGCAGGACGGCAGGCTGTATCCTGCCGGGGAGGCATCCAACCATGTATGAACAGGAAATCCGAACCTATTGCCGGTCAGCCCGCGGGCAGCTTCGCTGCGGGCGCGAGCAGCGGCAGAAATTTGAGCGATATGTCAAGGCCGGTGTGCAGGATTACCTGCAGGAGAAGCCGGACGCCTCCTGGGCGGAGATCGAGCAGGCGCTGGGGGTTCCCGCCGACGCGGTGGAGCTGTACATGAGCACGCTGCCCGAAGGCACCGCCGAGCACTGGATCTCGGCCAGACGGCTGCGGTTCCGGCTGGGGATCGCGGCCACCTGCCTGGTTGTGGCCCTGCTGATCGGGTGCCTTGCCTTCTTTTCCATCACGGATGGCATCCTGGTTTTTGAATCCAAGGAGACTGTCATATATCTGGATGACGATGTGCCGTTTCCCACCGCAGAGCCCATTGTGTGATAAAAGGAGTTGACCGAATCATGAAACGTATTGTTTCTCTGCTGGCTGCCATGCTGATTCTGGTAGCCTGCGCACTTCCCTGCTTTGCCGAGACCCCGGGCCTGACCGGGGCGCAGGTGGTCTCCACCCGGACCGAAACGCTGGATAGCGGTATCGTCCGCACCACCACGGTCTATGAATACCCTGTCGCAGCCCGGGCCAGCACCCGCCGCGGCTCGGTGCACCAGGAGCTCAAGTATCAGGGCAAACTGATTGCCAGCATTTACCTCAACGCCACCTTCAGCTACAACGGCAGCACTGCCACCGCCACCAGTGCCAGCAGCAGCCATTCGGTTGCCTCCGGCTGGTCCTACAGCGGTGAGTCGGTCTGGTGCAGCGGCGCCACCGCCCACCTGACCGCCACCGTTTCCGGCCTGGCCAAACTGCCCATTGACCTGACTTTGACCTGTTCGCCCAGCGGCGTTCTTTCCTGATTCCTGGGATCTTTGGCACATCGTCCTCCCTTTGCTTTCCCACAGACAGGTTTTCTGATTTCCCTGCCTGTGTGATTCTTCCTTTGCAGAGCAGGCACGCCCCGCAGCATCTTGCCGCGGAGCGCGCCTGTTCATTTTTTCAACCGGAAGCCCCCGGGCTTTTGCTGCAAAAAAAGCGGCAGGCGCCGCCGGACAGTGTGTTGCCCGGCAGGTGCCTGCCGTATTTTTTTGTTTTCAGGAAACCTTTAGTGCGGGATGTAGGACAGCGGGTTTACCCGGACATTGTTCACCCGCAGTTCCAGGTGCAGGTGGTAGCCGCCGTATTTGCCGTAAACCTCGCCGGTGTTGCCCACGTAGCCGATCACCTGGCCCTTGGAGACCGACTGGCCCACGCTGACCACATAGCTGCTCATGTGGGCATACAGGGTGGCGTAGGTTTTGCCGTCATCGGCGGTGCCGTGGCTGATCTGCACATAGTTGCCGTAGCTGTAATGGCTGGTGGCCACGCTGACCACGCCGTCCGCCACCGCATAGATGGGGGTGCCGCCGGGGGCGGAAAAGTCGGTGCCGTTGTGGCCGCGGCCCCAGGGGTCGCTGCCGCCGAACTGGGTGGTGATGCTGCCGTAGCTGTCCAGCGGGCAGCGGAAGTCCAGGCTGCAATGGATGGACGGGGTGCTGTACTGCTGGTTCTGGCTGGCCACGTAGGCATCCAGCTGTGCCTCGGCCTCGTCCAGCTTTTTCTTCAGTTCATCGGTCAGCTGCTGCTGGGCCTGCAGGTCGGCCTGCTCACTGCTCAGGGTGGCGTCGGCCTGCTGGTATGCCTCGCTCAGCTGGCCCTGCAGGGTGTTCAGCTGGTCCTCCTGCTGCTGCAAAGCGGTCTGGGCGGCCTCCAGCGCCGCGGCGGTGTCGGCGGCCTCCTGGCGGCGGGCGTCCAGCTCCTGCTCCTCGGCTTCCAGGGTGCCCAGCATGCTCTGGCACTTGTCGTTCATCTCGTTGAGCACGTTGGAGAAGGTCAACAGCTCATACAGGTTGGTGGCCTGGCTCAGCAGCGCAATGCTGCCGCCGTCGTGCATCTTCTGCATGGCGTTCATCATGTTTTTGGTGTCGGACCAGGTCTCGTCGTACTCGGCCTGTTTGGCGTCCAGCGCTGCCTGGGCCTCGGCCTGGGCCTGCTGGGCCGCCGCCAGCTGGGCGCCGGTTTCCTCCAGGCTGTCGTACACCTGGCTCATCTGGCTTTTCACCGAGTCGATCTGCCCCTGAATGGCATCCACCTGTCCCTGGGCCTGGTCCACGCTGTCCTGCTGGTCCTCCAGGTCCTGCTGGGCCTGGTCGTATTCCTGCTGGGCCTGGTCCACGTTCTGCTGCAGGTTGTCCTTTTTGCTGTCGGCCAAGGCAGCCGGCGCGGCCTGGGCGGTCAGCAGGGTGACGGCCAGCAGCGCGGCGGCCAGCCGGAGAATGCGGTTGCGCTTCATGAAGGTTCCTCCCGGGGATACAGGGCAGGCAGTGCCTGCGGGGTAATCTTGAACAGAATACAGTATAACAGAAATTTGTTTCCAATTTGTATCCCAAAATCGGTTTTTTTCAAAAAAAATGGCGCAGCCACGGCGCCGCGCCATCAGAATGTCGGGATCAGTCGGCCTTGACCTGGTTGACCAGCGTCTCGCCCCGGGCGAAGGCGCGGGCATTTTCCATGGTGATGATGGCAATGCTCTGCAATGCCGTGCGGGTGAAGAAAGCCTGGTGGCTGGTGACCACCACATTGGGGAAGCTGGTCAGGATGGGCACCACCTCGTTGTGCAGCACCTCGTTGGAGAAGTCCTCGAACACCTGGCCGTCCTCGTCCTCGTAGACATCCAGGCCGACGCCGGCAAACTTGCCCTTGCGCAGTGCCTCGATCAGGGCCTTGGTGTCGATCAGGCCGCCGCGGCTGGTGTTGACCAGAATGGCCGAGTCCCGGATCATGGGGATGGTGTCGGCGTTGATCAGGTGGCGGGTGTCGGCGGTCAGGGGGCAGTGCAGGCTGATCAGGTCGGAGCCGCGCAGCAGCTCCTCCAGTCCCACATAGCGGACGATGCCTTCCAGCGCGGGGTTCTGGTACTGGTCGTAGGCCAGCACCGTCATGCCAAAGCCGTGGCAGATGCGGGCCATGGCGGCGCCGATGCGACCGGTGCCCACAATGCCCGCCGAGGAGCCGTACAGGTTGTAGCCCAGCAGCCCGTCCAGCGAGAAATTGTTGTTGCGCACCTTCACATAGGCCTTGCAGATGCGGCGGTTGGCGGCCAGCGCCAGCGCCATGGCGTGCTCGGCCACCGCCTCGGGGCTGTAGCCCGGCACCCGCAATACCGTGATGCCCAGCCGGGCGGCGGCGGCCAGGTCCACATTGTTGAAGCCGGCGCAGCGCATCAGCAGCAGGCGGATGCCGTTTTCCGCCAGCACCTGCAGCACCGGGGCGGAGCAGTCGGAGTTGACAAAAGCGCAGACCGCGTCGCCGCCCTTTGCCAGGGTGGCGGTGTCCACGTCCAGATTGGCGGTCAGAAACTTGATCTCGCAGCCGTAGTCCGGGTCGGCGGCCAGAACGTCAAAGTAATAGTGGTCGTACTCGCGGGTTCCATAGAAGATAATTTTCATCGGGTGTGTCCTCCTTGTCGGGGTGATTTTATATCATACCTTTTTGGTGTGGATTGCCCACTCCCATGATAGCATACCCAAACAAAAAAGAAAAGAGGCATCCGCCTCTTTTCCGCAATACAATCTTCGGATTTTTCACCGGATCATCTGGTAGACCAGGCGGGGCCGTCCGCCGGTGGAGTAGTCCATCTCCCCCCTTGCCATCCGCTGTTCCACCAGATAAGCCATATACCGGCGCACCGTCACGGCGGAAAGCCCCGCGGCGGCGGCAATCTCCTCGCCGGTGAGCGGGCGTCCCGCCCCCTGCAGGCAGGCGGCAATGCGGGACAGGGTGGGCGGCTGGATGCCCTTGGGCAAAGCGGCGGGGGGCGCGTCATGCAGCAGGCTGTCCAGCGCGTCCTGGTCCAGGCTGCCGGAGCTGCTGACGGCGGCCCGGCGGCGGCAGAAATTGTCCAGCGCCCGGCAGAACCGCTCGTAGGCGAAGGGCTTGACCAGATAATCCACAATGCCCAGCCGGGTCAGGGCCTCCACGGTGGCGGCGTCGTTGGCGGCGGTGATCATGATGACATCCGACTCGATGCCGGCGGCCCGCACCGCCCGCAGAAATTCCAGCCCGGTCATCTGGGGCATGTAAAAGTCCAGGATCACCAGGTCGGCGGAGTGGCGGTGCAGCCAGTCCAGCGCCGGGGCGGGGGTGCCGAAACAGCGCGCCGCCTCAAACCGGCCGTCCCGCTCCAGATACCGGCGGTTCAGCTCGGCAATCATGGCGTCATCCTCCACAATCACAACCGAATACATGGGCTCCTCCTTCAGGGTACAGGGTGTCAGGTCCCGGCAGGGTCCGGGGCGGGTGCGGGCAGGGCATCGTCGGCGGGGGGGTCGCCGGTGTCGGTGTCGGCCTGGGGGGCGCGGAAGCTGAGGATGAAGGAACTGCCCACCCCCTGGGTGGACTCCACCCGGACCTCGCCGTGGTAGGCCTCCACGATCCGGCTCACCAGAAACAGCCCGGTGCCGTGGCCGTCGCCCTTGGTGGTGATGCCCCGCTCAAAGATATGCTCGGCCAGTTCCGGCGGCATGCCGGGGCCGTTGTCGTCCACGCTGAGCAGCATTCCCTGCTCGCTTTCCCGGATGCTCACATCCACCTGGCGGGACACCCCCGACGCCACCTGGCGGAAGGCGTCAAAGGCATTTTCGATCAGGTTGCCCAGCACGGTGATGATGGCGGAGGCGGGCAGGCAGACCGGCTCGGCGGAGAGATAGCTTTCCGGGTCCAGCGTCATGCGGATGCCCAGCTCGGCGGCGCGGCAGCTTTTGCCGATGAGCAGTGCCGCCACCGACGGCTCGGCGATGCACTCCGAGATGGTGCCCGCCGACAGTGCCCGGGCCTGGGTCAGCTGCAACACATACTCCTCGGCGCGGCCGGCCTCGCCCAGCTGCAGCAGGCCCAGAATCACATGCAGCTTGTTCATGAACTCATGGGTGTAGGCCCGCATGGCCTCCACAATATGCTGCACGCCGGTCAGTTCCCGGGCCAGCCGGGCCACCTCGGTGCGGTTGCGGAAGATGGCCACCGCCCCCACCAGACGCCCGTCCCGGCGCACCGGGACCCGGTCGGACAAGACCCGCACATGCCGCAGCGATTCCAGCCCCACGCCGTACTCCGGCTTGCCGGTGCGCAGCACCCGGGCGATGGTGGACCGGGGATAGACCTCCTCCAGCAGCTTGCCCATCACGGCGTTCTTGTCCACCGACAGCAGCTCCGCCGCCGCCCGGTTGATATAGATGATGCGCCGGTCCCGGTCAATGGCCAGAAGCCCCTCGTCCAGTGCGTCGAGAAGCTCCATCCGGCGCAGGAACAGGTCCCGGAAATCGTCCGGCTCGTAACCCAGCAGCTCGGTCTTGATGCGGCGGGCCAGCTGCATGCTCAGCATCGTCCCCACCGTCAGGGCCAGGGCGCCCACCAGCAGGTAAAGCCCCAGCGTCCAAATGACCGTCTGGCGGATGGAGTGCAGGTAGACGCCGGCCATCACATAGCCCACCACGCTGCCGTCGGGGGTCCGCACCGCCGCAATGGCGCAGTGGTCTGCGCCGCCGGGGGCGCGGGCGTCGTCCATCAGGGCGTCGTCGGTGTCCTGCAGCCGCTGCATCAGTTCCTCGTCCAGCGGGGACAGCCCCGCGGGGTCGCTGGCGTCCAGCACCTTGTCGTAGAAGGCGTCGGGGGTGCCGTCCGCCGCATAGTAGGCAAACAGGTCCACGTCGGGGATGCTTTCCACCATCATTTTCACATAGGCGGCGGCTTCCTGGTCGTTGGCGGGGGCGGTGGTCTGGGGGGCACTGGCGGCGGCCAGCGCCGCGGTGGACAACGCCCGGTCCCGGCCGCTGGTCTCCTGCACCAGGGTCAGGGCCAGCGCCGCGCCCAGCGTCAGTACCAGTGTTACCAGAATTCCCGCCACCGATACCCGCCGGATCTGCCGGTAGATGCCTCCGGACGGCTGCTTTTCCATTCCATCGCCCCCTTTTTTGAACTCTGTACAATCAGTATAACACACCGGCGGGGCGGGGGCAAACGTCAGACAGAAAGAGGGCGGTGCCCCGCAAGTTGCGGGGCGCCGCCCTGGATGGTACTTTTGCTGTCCTGTTACAGCGCACCGGACTGGCGCAGGAAGTCCAGCACCGCGCCCTTGGGCTTGGCGCCCAGGCTCTGGCCGGTGATCTGGCCGCCCTTGAAGACGATCAGGGTGGGGATGCTCTGCACGCCGAACTGGGCGGCCAGGGCGGGCTGTTCGTCCACATTGACCTTGCCGACCTTGACGGCGGGGGTGGTGTCGGCGATGTCGTCCACCACCGGGCTCATCATGCGGCAGGGGCCGCACCAGCTGGCCCAGAAATCGATCAGGACCGGCTTGTCGCTGTTGAGAACTTCGGAAGCAAAATTGTCTTTGGTAATGGTCAGAACTGCCATGATACTCTCTCCTTTTGTTACAGCTTGTGTTTGGGGGGGAAAGGAATTTTTCTTTGACTGTCTGTATTGTACCCTGCCGGGCCGCGTCATTCTGTGGCTGCGGCAACAAAATGCACGCGCTTCTGCGGGCCGGCTTTGCTATGGTGTATCTGAATGCCGGGGCCGGATGCGCCCCTTGCCGCTATTGTAGCAAGCCGCCCCGCGCCCCGTCAACGGAAAAATGCCGCCGCTGATACAACTTTGCTGACTTTGGGGGTATGATCCGGATATGCCGGAACCCCCGGCATACCGCAAAGCGGCCGCCTTTAGCGGAGCGCGCACAAGGAAGCTTTGCCGCAAAATCTATCAAAAACAGGCCGTTGGCTGCGTTGCCGTCGCTTGGCGTCCACAAAGGACGCCGGCGTTCCGGCGCCTTGCCACCAACCCGTT
>CAJFMB010000031.1 GCA_904390925.1 uncultured Subdoligranulum sp. | reverse complement strand
TGCTCGGACAGTTTTTCCGCATACCGGCGGGTGCTTCCATACTGACTACCGTAGACAATGATGTGTTCCATAAGTACTCTCCTAATCATTATACCATTTACCTTCATAGGCTGGCTTCTCCTCTTGAAGCGAAAAACATAGAAAACGCGTTCATTATTTCTGCTGCCAGAATACAATCCAATATAATTTTCCATTTTAATAATATAATAGGCGATATCGAGTGACTATCCACTTTCGGTAAAATCTGTGTAAATTAATAAATTGATATAGTTGTAATTATCCGTGCCGCCCCCTTAAAAGATTGGTGCAAAGAAAATATCCGCGTCAGAAGTGGTGCGGCAGACCAATTTTTCTAAATGGCCTTTTTCTCTCACTTTCCAGAATGGTGCAATCTGATCTATGAGCAAGCCCTAAAATAATCTAAAATGAGTACAAAAAGCGGGACACCCCCGTAATTTACAGGGGTGTCCTATAATTTCTCGCCGCTATGCGATATCCATAGACGACGTCATAATCTGGTGCGGAAGATGGGACTTGAACCCACACGTCATGGACACACGCACCTCAAACGTGCCTGTCTGCCGATTCCAGCACTTCCGCATAGGCGACACCGGCGATGAACCAGTATCGCAGAAAAAATACTACCATATCCAAGGGGCAAAAGTCAAGCTTTTTTTGCCCGCATTTTGTACAAAGCGGCTTTCCTGTGGCCCCTGAAGTGGTTATTCCGCAAACATCGGGGTGGACAGGTACCGGTCCCCGGTGTCGGGCAGCAGCACTACCACCAGCTTGCCGGCATTCTCGGGGCGGGCGGCCACCTGCGCCGCGGCCCAGACCGCCGCGCCGGAACTGATGCCCACCAGAAAACCGTCTTTCCGGGCAATCTCGCGGCCGGTGGCGTAGGCATCCTCATCGGTGACGGTAATCACCTCGTCATACACGCCGGTGTCCAGTGTTTTGGGCACAAATCCGGCGCCGATGCCCTGCAAGCCATGAGGGCCCGCCTGACCTCCGCTCAAAACCGGGCTGCCGGACGGCTCCGCCGCAATGACCTTCACGCCGGGCTTCTGCTTTTTCAGATATTTCCCCACGCCGGTCAGGGTGCCGCCGGTGCCCACGCCTGCCACAAAAATGTCCACCTGTCCATAGGTGTCGTGCCAAATCTCCGGGCCGGTGGTGGCCAGGTGCGCTTCGGGGTTGGCCGGGTTGTCAAACTGGCCCGGCACAAAACTGCCGGGGGTGGCGGCTGCCAGCTCGTTGGCCTTCTCGATGGCACCGGTCATGCCCTTGCTGCCGGGGGTGAGCACAATCTCGGCACCGAAGGCTTTCAGCAGGGTGCGGCGCTCCACGCTCATGGTATCCGGCATGGTCAGGATCACATGATACCCGCGGGCAGCGCCCAGCGCAGCCAGCCCGATGCCAGTGTTGCCGCTGGTGGGCTCAATGATGGTGGCACCCGGCTTCAGCTTGCCTTCCTGCTCGGCACGGTCCAGCATGGATTTGGCCACGCGATCCTTGACGCTGCCGGCGGGATTGCAGTATTCCAACTTGGCCACCAGTGCGCTTTCCAGGCCCTTTGCCCGGGAGTAATTTGTCAGGTAAACCAGCGGGGTATGCCCCACCAGTGCGTCAATGCCGGATGCGATCCTCATACGATAACCTCCTGTCCTGTCGGCTTCCGCTTCGCAAATACGGCAGCCGGGGTATCCATAAAATATAGTTCAGTATATCATATCCATGTCCTGACACCCAGAGCAAATCTGACAAAAAACAAGCAGCAAAACTGTACAGGATGACAATGACGTTACAGAATGGTTTCCATACCGTATTTCAGCGGCTTCAGCCCGCAGGATTCATAGAAACGGTGGGCGGTATCGTTGCCTGCCCAGACATTCAGCGTCAGGTTGTAGCAGCCATGCTCCCGCGCATACTGCACTGCCGCGTCATACAGAGCCCGGCCGATGTGCATGCCGCGCAGCGTTTCATCCACACACAGATCGTCAATGTACAGTGTTTTTACGTCGGTCATGATATTGTTGTCCTGATACTGCTGGAAAATGCAGAAAGCGTACCCCAGCAGGCGGTCGTTCTCATCGACGGCAGCCAGGATGGGCCGGTTGTCGTCCGCCAGAATTTCAGCCAGTTCCGCATCGGTGTATTTGCGTCCGCCACCCTTGAACAGGTCGGGGCGAATGCGGTGATGCACCTCCTCCACCTGGGCAAGCAGCTCATGGATGCGGGGCATGTCTTTCAGTTCAGCACGACGGATGGTCATGAATCCTCCTCCTTTTATAATGCAGACGCAATTTCTGTTTCGGTACCAGTATACACCCGGCTGCCGGACCGGGCAAGCCAATGGTTTGTCCGGACGCTTGCACTGACTGAAAAATGTCGATATACTATAGACAGGAATTATTTCTGGACAGAAGAACGGGGGCGGGAAACATGCTCAAGATCGGATTGCTGGAGGATGAGCAGGATCAGGCGGAACGTCTGATCCGTTTTCTGGAGCAGTATCGCACCTCCCATCCCGACTTTGTCTACGAGCTGCAGCGATACAGTCGGGCGATGGAACTGCTGGACAACTACCAGCGGGACTGCGACCTGCTGTTTCTGGACATCCGTGTGCCGGACATGACCGGCATGGAGGCCGCCCACCGGATCCGGGAAATTGACCGCAATGTGATGATCATTTTTGTGACCAGCCTGACGCAGTATGCTATCGAGGGGTATTCGGTACAGGCCTTTGATTACATTGTAAAACCCATCAGCTACGAGCCGTTTGCCGCCAAGCTGGAGCGGGCGCTGCGGGTGCTTTCCTACCGGAGCACCGGTGTGGTGCTGGATATCAAAACCCGGGAAGGCAGCCTGCGCCTGTCCTCGGATATGATCCGGTATTTTGAGGTTTTTGATCACGATCTGCTGATCCACACCGACGAAGGGGTGATCAAGCAGTGGGGGAGCCTTGCAAAATATGAAAAACAGCTGTCCGGTGCACATTTTGTACGGTGCAACAGCTGTTATCTGGTGAATCTGAAATATGTGCGGGGCGTCTATGGCGACGAGGTGGAGGTCGGCGTTGACCGGCTGGCGATCAGCAAATCCCGCCGCAAGGAATTCCTGCAGACATTGGCACAGTATAAGGGAGGACGATGATTTGGATATGCCTGCCTGGTATGCCAGTATTCGGCTTCCACTGCTGTTTTTGCAGACAGTGGTGGGAATGCAGCTGTTTGGGTATCCGCTGCATCGCCGGAAGCATCTGGTGCTGCGTGTGGTGATGGGGTTGACGGTGGCCTTTCTGGTCACAGGTCTTTGCGGCCAGTTCTTGTACCAGCGGGGAGAGTCGCTGTCCGCCATGCTCTCCCGGATTGTCTGTTACCTGCTGGTTTATTTTCTTCTTATCGGAACCGCCTGGAGTTGTTATGACGAATCCATCTGGACGGCCTTGTTTGCTGCCTCCTCCGGCTACATTGCCCAGGACATTGCCGGCAGTACAAAAACCATCCTCAAGCTGTTGCCGCCTGTGCAGCAGATGACGGCGCATGTGCCGGGCGTGCTTGCACTGGATCTGATCTGTTACGGCGGTGTTTTTTCGCTGCTGTTCTTTGCGTTCCGGCCATTTACCCGACGCAGGAACGAAAACTTTGACAACAAGGTCAAGGCGGCATTTTCTTTTGGGGTCATGCTGCTCTGCATTGGTATGGCACGCCTGACGCTGGACAATCCGGAACGCAACATGGTGGCGCAACTGTCGGAAAGCCTTTACTCGGTACTCTGCGGCGTTTTCATTCTGGCATTGCAGTTTGGCATTATGGAGCAGGCGCGACTGACCCATGATGTGGATGAGATGCGACGCATGCTGGAAAAGCAGCGCACACAGTACGAATCCGGCAAAAGCAGCATGGAACTGGTCAACGAGAAGTATCATGACCTGAAGGCACTTCTGCGCAGCTTTCACGGACAGATCCCGGCGGCCCAGATGGAAAAGCTGGAAAAAGGGGTCCAGCAATATGATGTATACATTCATACGGGAAACGCGGCCCTGGATGTGCTTCTGACCGAACGGCGGGGCCTGTGCGCCAGCCGCGGCATTCAGCTGACCAGTCTGGTACATGGCCCCGACCTGGCTTTCATGGAAGAGCTGGATCTGTACACGCTGTTTGGCAATGCGCTGGATAACGCGGTGGAAGCGGTCAGTCAGTTGCCGGCAGGCCGGGAAAAGTTCATCTCCATGACAGAGGAACGCCAGGGCAACATGGTCAGTGTACATGTGGAAAACCCCTTTGCCGGTACCCTGACCTTTGAGCAGGGCCTGCCCCGCAGCGGCCGGGACCCGCGGTACCATGGATACGGCATGCGCAGCATGGAGCGGATCGTACAGAACTACGGCGGTACACTGCGGGCCAGCCAGAAAGAGGAAATTTTCAGTCTGGATCTGTTGCTGTTTGCACCGGATTCTTCCGCGGAGCGGGAGAAAACCGGGAACAGGAACTGAATTTTCCACAATAGCACCGTCATAGTGCACAAATGTAAACCACAAACTTGTGCAACTTGACGGAATCTTTACAAAAGGATTTCAAACAATACGGGCAATATTGCTTTGCAGACAAAGAAATACTCGATAATATGATGAAAATGCCGGTATCCGGACCTGAAAAAAGGGAAGGGATGCCGGCATCTTTTTGTCCGAAAGGGTGGCCCTTCGACGGATTTGCAATGGAAAATCGGCTTTTCCGCAACGGAAAAAATAGGGAATTGTCAAATCACGATGCAAAAATCGGGAGTTACGCGGTTGACGTTGAAGAAAACTGTGCAGTTTGACATGATAGAGTCACAAGGTTTCCTGAAGTGACACAGGAACCGGAAAAGAAGGAGGAAAAACATTATGAAACTCACCAACATTGCAAAGACCGTCTCCGTCGGCGCTGTCGCAGCTGCGATGGCCGTCTCCATGACCGCCTGCGGCGGCAGCAGCAGCGAGATCACCGCTACCTACATGCTGAGCAACGCCAGCTACCTGGATGCCATTGCCTGGTACTCCAATGATGACATCATGCTGGTCACCAACTCTGACAACACCTACGACCTGTACTACAAGAACGACATCTTCGGCACCACCGATCCCGGCGTCAAGGGCAACAAGACCATCATCTACAGCGGCACCTACACCTCTGAGGCTTCTGCCGACGGCGATGCCACCCATCTGGATGTGACCCTGTCTGCTCCCACCCGCATCTACTTCGAGCAGCACGGCAAGGCTTACGGCCGCAACGGCTACTCCACTAACATGATGCTGGATACCGCCAACTGGACCGATGCCATGACCACCATTGCGTTCCCCTCCGGCAGCGAGGACGGCGCCGCTGACTTCCTGTCCAAGTACGGCAAGGAAATCACCATGACCGTTGAGGATCCCTCTCAGTCTCCCGACGATACCACCCTGTCCTACCGCATCGTTGAGATGTCCGTCGATACCCTGGACATCACAGGCAACGAGTAATTCCGGCACAGATTCCGCTGTATCCGTCTGAACAAAAAAGAGAGGAATCTTTATGAAACAGAAAAGTGCAAAGGCCAAGGGTTCTCTGCTGTGGAAGATTCTGAGCGTTTTGTTTGTGCTGCTGTTCGCCGTCACCATGATCGGCGGCCCCATCGCAAACAACTATGCCTCCATCATTAACATGGTTCTGGGCACCGAGTCCACCAAGACCATTGGTGATCCCGGCCAGACCTACTACGAGGCGGATTTCACTTCCAGTGAGGATCAGGCCGCATCCGCTGCCGAAACCTGCGAGAGCGTTGTCGCCAACGGCGCCACCCTGCTGCTGAACAATAACAGCGCGCTGCCCCTGGCGGAAGGCGCCAAGATCACGCTGTTCGGCACCACCTCCGCCGACTTCGTCTACGGCGGCACCGGTTCCGGCGGCATGGATACCTCCAACGCCACCAAGCTCAAGGATGCCCTGGAAGCCGACGGCTTCTCGGTCAACCCCACCATGTGGGATTTCTACACCACCGGCGCAGGCTCCAGCTACGGCCTGGTGACCGCCTCCGGTTCTCTGAACAACTACATCTTTGAGAACTCCGAGTTCTTGGTCAACGAAGTTCCCCAGAACGTCTACACCGACACCGAGTGGAATTCCGTCTCCGACTACGGCGACGCCGCCATCGTGGTGTTCGGCCGTATCTGCGGCGAGGGCGCTGACCTGCCCTGGTACAATTCCGGTGACGGCGACGGCAACATCCTGTCCCTGACCACCGAGGAGCGCGACCTGCTCCAGAAGCTGTCCGAACTGAAGGCTGACGGCAAGATCCAGAAGATCGTGGTCCTGCTCAATGCCACCAACCCCATCGAGCTGGACTTCCTCAATCCCGAAATCTGCGGTGTGGATTACGGCATCGACGCCTGCCTGTGGGTGGGCGAGGTCGGTCAGACCGGTATCAATGCCATCGGCGATCTGCTGAAGGGTACTGTCAATCCTTCCGGCAAGCTGGTGGATACCTACTGCTATGACAACCTGACTTCTCCGGCTATCCAGAATGCCCATGCCACTTCCTACACCAACGCAGCCGATGAGGGTCTGTCCTTCGCAAACCACAACGAGTACTACGTTGCCTATCAGGAAGGCATCTATGTGGGCTATCGCTACTACGAGACCCGCTACGAGGACTATGTCCTGGGCAATGCCAACGTGGGTGACTATGACTATGCCACCACCGTTGCCTATCCCTTCGGCTACGGCCTGAGCTACACCACCTTCAGCTATGGCCCGCTTTCCATGACCGATGACGGCGACACCTTCACCTTCACGGTGGATGTGACCAACACTGGCTCTGTGGACGGCAGCGAGGCAGTGCAGATCTACATGCAGTCTCCCTACACCGACTACGACCGTGAGAACGGCGTCGAGAAGGCTTCCGTCGAGCTGGTTGGCTACAGCAAACTGAGCATTCCTGCCGGCGAGACCGCCACCGCCACCATCACCGTGGACAAGAGCGAGATGCGTACCTACGACGCCAACGGCGCCAAGACCTACATTGTCGATGCAGGCAACTACTACTTCGCCACCGGCAACGGTGCCCACGAGGCCCTGAACAACATCCTGGCTGCCAAGGCTGCTGCCAATGACACCGCCAACGGCACTGTGGATGTCACCCGTATGACCTCCGAGGGCAATGCCCAGCTGGCTGTCCAGTACAACCAGGCATCTCAGGACACCACCACCTACGCCACCTCTTCCACCGGCTATGCCATCACCAACCAGCTGGATCACGCTGAACTGAACAAGGTGGATGAGGATACCTCCAACGATATCGTCTACGTCAGCCGCAGCGACTGGGCCAGCACCATGCCGAAGGCTCAGCTGACTGCCACCAGCTATGCCGCTGCTGTTCAGATCCCCGCAAACGAGGATCTGGTTGCTACCCTGAATGCTACCGTCGAGAATGTTCCCGCCACGGCAGAAAGCGCCTCCATGCCCACCATGGGTGCCGAGGGCAATCTGAATTTGGCCCAGTTCGTCGGCGTGCCCAAGGACGGCTCCATCACGGTGGACGGCACCGAGTACACCTGGGATGACCTGCTGGATCAGGTCACCTTCGCCGAGATGACCAAGCTGATCGGCCAGGCATACCACTGCACAGCTCCCGTGGCCAGCGTCAACAAGCCGGCCACCAAGGACGAAAACGGCCCCCAGGGCATCACTGCAACCCTGACCGGCGGTTCTTCTTCCACCAGCTACACTTCCGCTGACCTGCTGGCTGCTACCTTCGATCCCTCCATCGCCGAGGCGGTCGGCCGCAGCATGGGCAATGACTGCCTGCTGGCCAACGGCAAGGCTTACTCCGGCATCTACGGACCCGGTGTCAACATTCACCGCACTCCGTACTCCGGCCGTAACTTCGAGTACTACTCGGAAGATCCCTTCATCTCCGGCAAGACCTGCGCCGCTGAGGTTTCCGGCATCCAGTCCAAGGGCGTCTATGTCTACATGAAGCACTTCGCCCTGAACGATCAGGAGACCGCCCGTGACGGTATCTGCGTCTGGACCAACGAGCAGGCTGCCCGTGAGATTTACCTGCAGGCCTTCGAGTACCCCGTTGAGGAAGCCAACGCCTACTGCGTCATGACCTCCTTCAACCGTCTGGGCGGCATCTGGGCCGGCGGCGACTACAACCTGCTGACCAATATCCTGCGCAACGAGTGGGGCATGAACGGCTTTGCCGTCACCGATTTCTCCAACTCCAACAGCTACATGGATGTTGTGCAGGGCGTGCTGGCCGGCGGCGATGCCTGGGACTGCAACGATGCAACCAAGTGGAGCGACAAGCTGCGTGAGTATCAGAGCGATGCCACCGTTGTCAGTGCCATGCGTCAGGCTACCGAGCGCATCCTTTACACTGTGGCCAACTCCAATGCCATGAACGGCGTCAGCCCCAACATGCAGGTGGTGGAAGTCACTACCTGGTGGCAGATCGCCTTCATTGCCGGTGACGTGGTCTTCGGCGTGCTGGCTGTGCTGTGCATCGTCAAGGTGGTCCTCGGCCGCAAAAAGAAGTCTGCCAAGGCGGACAAGTAACTCTGACATCTTCTAAGAAGACTCACTTCTTTTTCTTTGTGTCACCGCAGAAGGGATCGGGTTTCCGGTCCCTTTTGCGGTTTTTGTATGCAGTAAACCGCCAGGGGGACCATGGGATCTGTACTGTGACACGGAACCGGTTACGGCAACCGGTACGCAAGGACCTGTGACAGACAAAAGAGGAAGGCAGACGCCACTGGCGTCTGCCTTCCTCTTTTCTGCTGCCGAAACAAGGCAAAAGAAAAACCGCACAGAAGTCAATTGACTTCTGTGCGATTCCTGCCGATTCAGACGGCCCTTATCTGGTCCGAGTGGCGAGAGTCGAACTCACGGCCTCTTGAACCCCATTCAAGCGCGCTACCAAACTGCGCTACACCCGGATACGGGGCGCTGTCACAATCAGCATGGTCTATTATAGCGTCGCTGCCGGGGTTTGTCAAGCACTTTTTGACAGAAAATTTCGATTTTTTTCAGCCGGCGTTCTGGGGGTTGCCGTCGGCGTCATAGACCACAAAGCCGCCCAGCTCGCTGCTGTCGGTCAGGCCGTAGGCGAATGCCTTGCTGCGCATGGCGGCATAGAACTCGGCCATGGTGGCCATGTAGTAGGGGGTCAGGAACAGGATGCCCAGCCCGAAGGTGGGCAGACAGAGCAGATACCAGCCGATGAAGGACAGCTGCAGCAAAAACAGATGCCATTTTTCACCGTGCATGATCTGACGGCTCAGTTCCCGGGCCCGGCGGGAGGACAGGTAGGGATTTTCCGCCAGCAGATAGGGGACCAGTGCGTACTGGTACTGCCAGATAATGCCGGGAACCAGGAAAAGAAAACTGCCCAAAAGAATTTTCAGGTCTGTCACAATCTGCACCCGGACCAGGTTCAGGTAGGGATGGCAGAAGGTGGTAAAAATGGTGCCCAGGTGGGACCGGCTCTGCCGGTTTTCCATCAGATAGCGGTTCAGCCCGATGCGGATCGGGTTGCCCACAAAAGCGCGGTAGGCATATCCGATGACAAGTCCAATCAGTACACCGACGATCACCACCGCTGCGATGATCCATAGGGCCGTCATGACATATTCGGAGGGGTAGTCACTCAGGTCAGGAGGGTTGCCCGTCCATACCGAAGGCTGGGTCAATTCCGATATGGTTTCCCGTCCGGACTGGTGCATGCTGGTGGTGATGGTCAACGCGCTGTTTCCACCCAGCAGCGCTGCAACGAAACAGGCCAGCAGACAGCGCCAGTACCGTCCGCCCAGTGCCTGCCGGGCATTTTGTTTCAGTAAACCGCAAGTCCACATCCTTGCATCCTTCCTTTCCGGCGCCGCCGGTGGGATTGCAATGGCCGGCGGACGTCTCCTGCTATACAGGATTTCACAATTTTCCCCATTATATCATGGGAAAACGGAAAAGCAAATGCCCCCGGAAAAGTCCTTGCAGACTCTCCGGGGGCAAAGGGATACGTTTGGATCAGACCTCGGCGCGCCACAGGCCGTGCAGGTTGCAGTAAGCGTAGACAGCAACCGGCTTCTCGCCTTCGGTCAGGACGAACTCGGCCTTGGGGGCGTCCTCGGCATGCAGCCAGCGGACGCTGACGCCCTTGTCGGTCTCCAGGGCGATCCACTCGATATAGTGCTCAGCCACCATCGGATGTGCGGTGGAACCCACCTGAACCAGGACACGGTCACCCTCCACCGTCACGGCAGGCACATGCTTCTCAGCGGCGGCATCCACAGAACCGGGAACCAGCAGGTCCATTTTCTGGCCGCAGCAGAAGAGGGGAACACCGGCGTCATGCAGGTGGAACACGATATTGCCGCAATGGGCGCAGCGATAAATTTTCATGGGAATCTCCTTTCAAAGATACAGCGTTTCTATCAAACCGGTCCGCAGAGCCGGCATTTCGTTTTTGAAGTTTGGTGTCATCCGGAACCATTTCCTTTGACAGTCATAGAATAGCACAGAAACAGGCAATTGTGCGTTGCCCGGGCAACAAATAATGGCGCGTCAGGGCAGAAGTGCTGCCAGCGACTTTGCCAGGCGCAGCATAACCTTCCGGGAGGACAGGGCCGGCGTGGAACGGCACAGTTCGGCCAGCTGCCGCAGTATCCGGGGAATTTTTCGCGCCGGAATGCCGATACGGGCAAGTTCTGCGGCCGTCACCGGCAGGGAATCAGGAACGCTGGTGTCCCGCCTCAGGGACTGCATCCCCCAACCAAACTGGCATTGCATGGGTCAAACGCCTCCATCTTAGAAAAGTGTTGAAGTGCAGATTGCATTTTTCTGTAATTATACCAAAATTTTAAGAAAAGTGTTTATTTTCATGGCAAAAAATTATATAATGTTTATATCCTAATTTCCCGGCGGTAACACCGGTGACGCGGCAAGAATCCCTGATGGAACAGACCCAGATGCAAAGGCAGCAGAGATGCCGGCAAAAACAGCCGGGAGCGAAAATCTCTGGTGCGTTTTCTCAAATGAGAGCAAGGTAAAAATATTGATGAGGTGACGACCGATGGCTTATTATAATAGCTACAACCCCAAACTGCTGGAGGGCGTGGAGCGCATCCATTTTATCGGCTGCGGTGGTTCTGGGATGTTTCCGCTCATCCAGATCCTGCATGCCCGCGGCTATTCCCTGACCGGCAGCGACGTGGAGGAAACCAAGATCACGGTGTCCGAACGTGCCATGGGGATGACCGTGACCATCGGCCATAATGCGCAGAATCTGGGCAACGCGCAGCTGGTTGTTTACAGCGCTGCCATCCATGAGGACAACCCGGAGCGCATCGCCGCAGAACAGCACGGCATCCCCACTGTGGAGCGCTCGGTGCTGCTGGGCTATGTCTCCCGGCTGTACCGCCGCAGTGTGGCAGTGGCAGGCACCCACGGCAAAACCACCACCACCGGTATGATCACCACCATGCTGGAGCTGGCCGGCAAGGACCCCGCCGCAGTCATCGGCGGCAAGCTGCCCCTGATTGACGGCTACGGCAAGGCAGGCAGCAAGGAATCCATTGTGGTGGAGGCCTGCGAATACAGCGAGACCTTCCTGCACCTGACCCCCACGGTCGGCGTGATTCTGAACATTGACAACGATCACCTGGAATACTACCATACCATGGGCAAGCTGAAGCTGGCTTTCCAGAAGTTCGCTCTGCTGTCCCATACGGTGGTGTTCAATCTGGACGATGCCAACACGCTGGACGTGATGAACACCATTGACCGTCCGGTGCTCTCCTTCGGCATCGAGAACGACGCCCGTTTCCGCGCCGTCAATATCCAGGAATACCGTCCCGGCTTTTTTGAGTTCGACGTGGAGGAACTGGGCGACCACTTTGCCCACCTGCGCCTGAATGTTCCGGGCTACCACAATATCTACAATGCGCTGGCCATGTGCTGCTGTGTCTGGCCGCTGGGCCTGAAGCCTGCCGATGCCGAGCGCGCTGCGGAAAGCTTCAAGGGAATGGGCCGCCGCTTTGAGATCAAGGGCGAGTGCAACGGTGCTGTGATTGTGGACGACTATGCCCACCATCCCACCGAGCTGGCCGCCACCCTCAAGACCGCCCGTGAACTGGGCTATGACCGTGTCATTGCGGTACATCAGCCGTTTACCTACACCCGCACCAAGGCCCTGATGCAGGACTTTGCCAAGGTGCTGTCCACCGCCGATCAGGTGGTGCTGCTTCCCATCATGGGCAGCCGCGAGGTGGACGACGGCAGTGTCCGCAGTGAGGACCTGGCGGCCAAAATCCCCGGCAGTGTTGTGGTGGGCGGCCTGAAGGAGGCTGCCGACTGGGTCAAGACCAACGCCCGCAAGGGGGACCTGGTGGTCTGCATGAGCTGCGGCGATCTGTACAAGGCCGCCGATATGATGGTGGAAGCATAATTTTTTCCGCTTTGTCCGGGCAGACAGCCGAAAGGCTGCCTGCCCGTTTTTTGTGCAGAAAATCGGAAAAGCTGCAACCAAATGCCGGTACCGGGACACAAACAGGGTGAAAGAGGTGAAAGGATTGAGCGCTCAGAGCATTACCCCTTTTTTCGAGACGCTGTATGCCGAGACCTACAGCGAGACCCTGCTTTACCTGACCCGCCGCTGCGCCGACCCCACCCAGCTGCCGGACCTGATGCAGGAAGTGTATGCCGAGGTTTACGCCGTGCTGGCGCAGAAGGGGACAGCCTATCTGCGTGACCCCCATGCCTTTGTGCGGCATGTGGCCAAAAGCAAGTTGCGCCGGTTTTATACGCTGCGTCAGCGGCTGGCAGCCCTGGTGCCGCTGCAGAAGACCGATGAGGACGGCGAGACCTACGACCACCCGGATGTGGCCGGACTGGCATTGCAAACTCCTCTGCCGGATCAGCTGGCAGAGGAACGGATGCTGGCCGATCAGATTGCCGCTGCCCTGAAAACCTGTCCTGCCGATGTGCAGAAAATTTTTGTCTGCCATTTTCAGCTGGATATGACGCTGCGGGACACTGCCCGGGCGCTTGGCATGAAGGAGGCCACGGTCAAGGCAAAGCTTTACCGAACACTGACAAAACTGCGAAAACTGTATGCAAAGGACGGTGCCACAGATGACTGAAAAAGACCTGATGGAAAAAGCGCTTTCTGCCTACGGGCTGGACCGGCAGGCCATCTGCCGGGCGGCGCAGTGTGCAGGCGCCGCCCGCTTGCCGAAAGGAGAACCCGACATGAAAAAACGCAAACTGCCCGTTGCCATTGCCGTTGTACTGGCGGCCGCCTGCCTGGGCGGCGGCGTGTACGCCGCCGGCGTACTGCTGAACGCGCCTCAGGCCGCCGAGGCGATGGGAGAAAGCGATGTGGCTGCCCTGTTTGAAGGGGACGAAGCCGTTGCCGTCAACGAGACCCAGTCCGACGCCGGCTACGATGTGACGCTGCTGGGCCTTGTGACCGGCGAACACCTGACCGAAAACTGGAACAGTTCCTGGGGCGATGACGGCCCGGAAAACGGCACCACCTACGCGGTGGTGGCGGTGCGAAAGTCCGACGGCACCCCCATGCCGGAGGTGACCGACGCGGCGGATGACTTTTACCCGTCCGAAACCTTTGCACAGCCGGTGCTGGCCATCCCGGAACTGGACCCGATGGCTTATACCCTGCACGTGGAAACTATCTGCATGACCGCAGACGGTGTGCGCTACCTGCTGGTCGCCTGCGACAATGTGGAGATCTTTGCCGACCGGGACGTGGTGCTCTGCGTCTCCACCGGCGGCAGCGGTTTCTCAAACTTTGCCTTCCACTACGACGAAGCCACCGGCGCCATCACGGCCGAGCCGGACTACGCCGGGGTCAACCTGGTATTTGACCTGCCGCTGGATGCGGCAAAGGCCGACCCAACGGCGGCACAGGCGTTCCTTGGCGAATGGCAGGCAAAGCCGTCCTCCGGCGTCAGCTGGCAGGACCGGGCCGATACGTCTGCGCTGCACAGCCTGATGGAGAAATACCCGGAAGCGGTCCGGGCCATCGGCACGCAGACCAATGTCGAGACCGCCCCTTACCGGCAGGAAGCGCCGGAAGGGTACCGGGACATCGGGCCGGGCTGGTACTTCGGCGACCCGGACGATCAGGTCTACGGCAGCTATAGCGTAGGCGGGGACCTGGGGGCACAGTCGGGCCCGGCGGTGGGCGAGACGTGGCTTTCCTCGATGAACACCGACAGCAACGCGCAGGAGCGATGGGTCTATCTGATGACCCGCAACGAGGACGATTCCATGACGGCCGAGCGATGGGATCTGCCCTATGACGCGCAGGAGCTGTACCGGCAGCTGAATGCCTGGATCGCAGAAAACGCATAAAACCGCCCGGCCGGACAAACCAAACAAAGGCCGTCTCCGCGGCGCCCGGAAAGCCGGGCCGCGGAGACGGCCTTCCTGTTTTTTTGACAATACGAACGGCAGACGGAAAACGCTCAGTAGGTCAAAATAATGCCCTGGTCCTGCGCGTAAAAGCTGCACAGGCCGGCGCAGGGGGTAACGACCACCTCCGCCTGGGGCCACTTGGCGTGGATGCCGTGCTCCAGCAGGCCGGCGGCCTGCTCGTTCCCGCAGTGGCTGATGCGCACGGTGCGGCTGCCGTCAAAGCCGTCCTGGTCCATCTGCTCCAGAATGCGGGCCAGCACCCGGGTCTCGCCGCGAGTCTTGTAGAAAAAGTCGATCTTTCCATCGGGGGTGCGGCGGCCCAGCACCCGCATGTTGAGGGCCCCGGCGATAAAGCCCACCACACGGCTGACCCGCCCGGCTTTGGCCAGGTTCTCAAAGCTGGCCAGGGCAAACAGGATGTGTCCGGCGTCGTTATGATCGGTCAGGGCACGGCAGACTTTCTCAAAGTTCAGACCTTCGCCAATCAGCCGGTTGGCCAGAGCCGCGGCCTCCGCCAGTGCGCCGGCGCAGCTCAGGGTATCCAGAATGAAGATGTTTTTGTCCGGATACTCGTCCAGCACCATCTCCCGGGCACTCTGGGCGGCATTGTAGCTGCCGGACAGATTGTGGCTGATGGTGATGGCAATCACGTTGTCCGCCTTCAAAAACTGCTCGGCCCACTCCTCGGGACTGGGGCAGGCGGTGGAACTGCCGCCTTTGTACTCGGTCATGGCCTTCAGCATCTGGTGTACGCTCAGCGTGGGCAGGTCGACAAACTCCCGCTCTCCCACACGGATCTTGAAGGGCACCAGACCGAACTGCACACCGGGGTACAGGTTTTCCATGTCACGAATCTCACACGAGGTATCCGAAACGATCATCCAGGACATATAACGCCTCCTGATTTTTATTGGAATGGGGGACCATTGTTTCTTTTTAGTATAGGCTGGCACAGGGGGTTCCGTCAACCGCGCCGGTGGTCCGGGCGGGGGAAACCGGAAATTTCACATCCTTTGCCAAAGAAAAACAAAGGTGCTGCAGCCGCCCTGTTTTCGCCGGAAATCAGTGGGCAGAACGGCGGTTTTGTGGTATACTGAAAACCGCAAACCTTTGTTCGTTCTGGGAGGAATCATTATGTATACCGCAGGAGATTCGATGCTGGAGGTACGGGAGCTTCTGATTAAGGCGTTTGCCAGTGCCTGGCGCGCCGGGGACAAGGCAACCGACCGCGACAGCTATATTACCAGCAGCATCAATGTCATCAACTCCATTCAGATTCAGCCGGAGATGATCTACGCCGAGGAGGGCCAGGGCCTGGTGGACGGCGAACAGCTGGACCACATTGAGGATCTGGTCCGGGCGGATGGAACCTGGGTCTATTACGGTGTCCCGGCGGAAAACTTCTTCCTGGTCACCTGGATGCCGGATGCCGACGCGGCCCGGGAAAAGGTGGCGACCCTGCAGCAGGAGGGCGACTGTGTGGCCTGCCTGGTGGATCTGGCCGAGGAATGGCGGCCGGCGGAATGAGTGCGGCAGCCATTTCCCTGCCGAAGGATGTTGCCTGGCTGCTGCGGCAGCTGAACCGGGCCGGCTATCCCGCCTATGTGGTGGGGGGCTGCGTGCGGGACAGCCTGCTGGGGCGCACACCCGGGGACTGGGACATCTGCACCGGCGCCCTGCCGGAACAGACCCGGACCGTCTTTGCGGGGCAGCGTCTGCTGCTGACCGGCCTGAAACACGGGACGGTGGCGGTGGTGCTTGCAGGCAAACCCTACGAGATCACCACCTTCCGGGTGGACGGCGCGTATGCCGACCATCGACACCCGGATGCGGTTTGCTTTGTGCCGGGGGTGAAACAGGATCTGGCCCGGCGGGACTTTACCGTCAATGCCATGGCCTGGCACCCCGATTCCGGACTGGTGGACTGCTTTGGCGGGCAGCGGGATCTGCAAGCCCGGGTCATCCGGTGCGTCGGGGACCCGGACGCCCGCTTTGCCGAGGACGCGCTGCGCATTCTGCGGGCCATCCGCTTTGCGGCGCAGCTGGATTTTTCCATTGATCCTGCCACCGAGGCCGCGGCGCAGCGGCTGCGGAACACAGTGCAGACGGTGTCGGAAGAGCGGATTTTTGCCGAGCTGGACCGTCTGCTCAACAGCCCGGCGGCCGGCCGGGTGCTGGAAAGGTATGGTCGGATTCTGGCCGGGGCTATCCCGGAGGTGGACCCCTGCATCGGCTGCACTCAGCCGGGAAAATGGCACTGCTATGACGTGTGGCAGCACACGGCGGTGGCGGTGGGGGCGGTACAGCAGGACCAGGACCCCGGGTCGCGGCGCATCCTGCGCTGGACAACGCTGCTGCACGACATGGCCAAACCCCTCTGTCGTGTGGAGGGGGCGGACGGTGCCGCCCACTTTCCGGGGCACAACCAGCGGGGCGCCCGCCTGGCGAATGATATCCTGCGCCGGCTGAAGGCACCCAATGCCCTGCGGCAGGAGGTGGTCAGCCTGGTGGGCGTCCACGACGCACCACTGCCGGACACCGAACCGGAGATTCTGCGGCTGCTGGGACAGCACGGGGAAAGCTGGCTGGCCCGGCTGTGCGCGGTCAAACAGGCGGACCTGGATGCCCATGCGGCAAACGCTGCGGTGGCGGCCCGCCGTGCCGAGGTGGACAGCTTTGCGGCGCGGATGCACCGGCTGGCCCGCACCGGCTGCTATTCACTGCGCCAGCTGAAAGTGGGTGGCGGAGACGCCCTGTCGGCGGGCATCCGCCCCGGCCCGGCGGTGGGACAGGCTCTTGACACTCTGTTGCAGCGGGTCATGACGGGAACCCTGTCCAATGAGCGGCCTGCGCTGCTGGCGGCACTGGCCGACCTGGCACAAAACGCACCACAATGACAAAAAGGCAGAAGCCGGTTTCCCGGCTTCTGCCTTGCTTCTTGTTGTCGGTATTCGCAATCCCGAAAGACCTGGCGGCCTTACACGTGCAGCGTCAGTTCCCGGCCGCTGGGATGATAGGCACGGTATTTGACGCCGGTCATGTTGAACAGCTTGCGGCTGGCGATGCTCAACGGCTCGTCGTGGTATTTGTCGGAGTAGTAGATGATCTCCTTGATGCCGCTCTGGATGATGGCCTTGGCGCACTCATTGCAGGGGAACAGCGTCACATACACCCGCGCCCCCTTGAGGTTGCTGTGGGCCGAGTTGAGAATGGCGTTCAGCTCAGCATGGCAGACGTACATGTACTTGGTTTCCAGCGGGTCGCCCTCCCGCTCCCAGGGCATGTCGTCGTCGTTGCAGCCGATGGGCATACCGTTGTAGCCCAGCGACAGGATTTTGTTCTCCGGGCTGACGATGCAGGCCCCCACCTGGCTGTTGTTGTCCTTGGAGCGCATGGCCGAGAGCAGCGCGATGCCCATGAAGTACTCATCCCAGCTGATATAGTCCTTGCGTTTCATGTTACACGACCTTTCTGGCGCGGTCTCTGTCCTGCATCGGTGCAGGACAGCACCGGAATCAGATACCATATGGATTTACACACATTATACAGGCTGTGCAGGGGCTGTGCAAGACCTTGCGGCCGGATCGGGCGGGTGCGACGGGCTCTGGTGCAAAAACTTGCGCCGGGTGGCCTCGCCGCCCCGCAGATGCCGCTCCGCCTTGTTCTTCTGCAATACCCGCTGTACCTCCCGCCACAAAGCGGGGGCCTGCCGGCGCAGCTTGCTCTGGTCCTTCCAGACCGTGCTTTTGCTCACCCCGAACACTGCGGCTGTGGCCCGCACCGTGGCCCCGCTGCCGGCGATATATCTTCCAATCTCCATCGCACGCTCGTCCGCATCGCCTGTCCTCATGCACGCCCCTCCCTTTTGTGCCATAGTTCCGCAAAGGCTTCTGCCAAACCCTATGCGACGCCCGCAGGGGATAGAACGCTGGTCAAACCGGCCGGAAGATGGTATACTGAAACAAACACAAAACAGGGGGAGGCGTCCAACATGCGGTTTTCCTTTCATTTCGGCCAGATTTGCCTTTACATGGGATATTCCGTCGAGGAGCAGCAGCGCATCTGCCGTCTGCTGGACCAAAAGGGAATCTGGTATGACACTGCCGAGCTGGACCAGCGCGCCGATCAGGCGCGGCTGCGGGGCGGCTTTGGCGAACGGCCTGACATGGCCCGGCTTTACCGGGTGTATGTGAAGCAGCGTGACGCCGAGATTTGCCGGCACCTGCTGCAGCAAATCAAACAGGAAACCCACGGATAAGCGAAAACCGGGAAAACGCCAAACAGCAGCGGCGCTTTCCCGGTTTTCTGCATATGAAATTGTGGCTTGCGCCCCGGGTGTGACGGCCCGCGGGCTGTGTAGGCGCTGAATTTGGGGAAAGGGGGCAATGGGAATCCCCTTGCACCAACCTCAGCGCAGGGCAGGCGATCCTTTGCCTGTCCGGTGGGTTACGGGGCGTTGGGCTCGCGGTGATCGCGGGAATCCGGCATGAACAGCGAAGGAATCAGTGCGATGGCTGCCAGACCCACCACAATGAAGACCGCACGGGCTAGCCAGCCCAGGCTGCCGCCAAACAGCCAGCCCACGGCGTCAAAGGCCCAGATGCCGTAAATGCCCCAGTTCAGCCCGCCGACGATGACGAGCAGCAACAGGATCTTACGAAATAAGGACATGAAACATCCTCCTTTCCGCCACTAGCATTGCCGCAGCCGCGGCAAATTATGCACTGGCTGCGGGAAAGGCCGGTTTCCGGGTGCACTGTTGCCCGGGCAACGGAAAAATTCCGGCGAATATTGTATAATACTACCTGTTGAAGGAACGGCGGCGCTTGTACCAGTCCCCAGGGGAAGGGTACAGGTGCGGCCGTGCCCGCATTTGCGGGCAATTTTTGAGAGGAGTCTTGGAAAATGAACCTGAAAAAGCTGATTTCCGGCGTGACTGCGCTGGCGCTGTGCTTCTCGCTGGCGGCCTGCGGCGGCACGCCCTCTTCCGATTCGTCGGAATCTTCCGCGCCTGCGGCACAGGCAACCGCCACCCCGGAGGACACTGCTTCTGCGGAGCAGGCTTCCCCGGAGACTTCCGGCACCCCGCTGCGCATTGCCGGCCTGAAGGGCCCCACCACCATGGGCCTGTGCAACCTGATCAACGACACCAAGGGCAGCGGCGAGTACGAGTTCACCATGTATGGTTCGGCCGATGAGTTTGTCTCGGAACTGGTCAAAGGAAATCTGGATGCTGCTGCAGTGCCCGCCAACCTGGCTGCCACCCTCTACCAGCGCACCGAAGGCCAGGTGCAGGTTGCCTGCATCAACACCCTGGGCGTTCTGTATGTGGTGGAAAACGGTGACACCATCCAGTCTGTGGCGGACCTGAAGGGAAAGACCATCTGGACCACCGGCAAGGGCACCACCCCTGAGTACGTGCTGCGCTATGTTCTGACCCAGAACGGCCTGGACCCCGACACCGATGTGGATATCCAGTGGGCCAGCGAGTCCACCGAGGCGCTGGGCCATCTGCAGAAGGGTGACGCCTCCACTGCCATGCTGCCCCAGCCCTTTGTCACCACCGCCCTGTCCCAGGTGGAGGGCCTGCGGGTGGCGCTGGACATGAACACCGAGTGGGAGGCGGTTGCCGGCAGCAAGCTGGTGACCGGCGTGCTGGTGGCCCGCACCGATGCGATCGAGCGTGACCCGGCGGCATTCCAGGCCTTCCTGGACGGCTATGCCGCCAGCGTGGACACTGCCAACACCGATCTGGAGGGCACCGCTGCCCTGTGCGAGGAGTACGGCATTGTCCCCAAGGCAGCCCTGGCCCAGAAGGCGCTGCCTGCGTGCAACATCGTCTTTGAGACCGGCGACGAGATGAAGACCGACCTGGTCAACTACTTCCAGGTCCTTTACGACGCCGACCCCTCCAGCGTGGGCGGTGCCATGCCGGATGACGGCTTCTACTATGGCGTTGCCGCCAGCGAAGATGCCGCGGCTTGAATCTGACAAACGCCGGCGCCTGCTCCAAACGGCAGGCGCCGTTGCGTTTTGGGTGATTGTCTGGCAGCTGGCCGCCATGACGCTGGGATACGGCGGGCTGTTTCTCACTTCACCGCTGGGGACGCTGCAGGCTCTGGGCCGGCTGCTGCCCACCGCGGATTTCTGGCACCGCATTGCCTTCAGCGCGCTGCGGATTCTGGCCGGATTCCTGCTGGCGGTGGTGTTCGGCGTGCTGCTGGGTGCGGCGGGCGCCCGCTGGAAATTGCTGGCGATTCTCTTCAATCCGCTCATGCAGCTGATCCGCGCCATGCCGGTGGCCAGCTTTGTCATTCTGGCGCTGCTCTGGGCCAGCAGCTCCAATCTTTCCATCATCGTCAGCTTTACCCATGTGCTGCCGGTGGTCTATGCCGGTGTGGCGGCAGGCATTGCCGACACCGACCGCCAGCTGGTGGAGATGGCCCGGGTCTACCGGCTTCCGCTGGGCAAGCGGCTGCGGTATATCTGGATGCCGGGCATTTTCCCTTCCTTCTGCGAAAGCTGTGTCGCCGCCATGGGGATGTGCTGGAAAAGCGGCGTCTCCGCCGAGGTCATCGGTCTGCCCGACCACAGTGTGGGCGATGCGCTCTACCGGGCCAAGATCACCCTGACCACGCCGGATGTCTTTGCCTGGACCCTGGTGATCGTGCTGCTGTCCGCCGCCCTGTCGGCGGTGGCCACCAGGCTCCTGCGCCTGATCAAAAATCGTCTGTGCGGGGAGGTGCGCGTATGATCCGGATCTCCGGCCTGCATAAGGCCTTTGCCGGCCGGCAGGTGCTTGCCGGCGTGAACCTGACCATCGACGGCCCCACCGTGCTGATGGGCCCCTCCGGCCAGGGAAAGACCACCCTGTTGCGGATTCTGATGGGGCTGGAAAAGCCGGATGCCGGCAACCTGGAAGGCCTTGCCGGGCGCCGGATCGGCGCCATGTTCCAGGAAGACCGCCTCTGCCCCCAGCTGACGGCAGCGGACAACATCTGCCTGACCGGCCGGGGCGTCACCCGCGCACAGGCGGAAGCCGAGCTGCGGGCGCTGAGCTTTTCCGACGCAGACCTGCAGACCCGGGCCGCCAGCCTTTCCGGCGGTCAGAAACGGCGTACCGCACTGCTGCGGGCGCTGCTCTGCCAGGGGGTGGATCTGCTGCTTCTGGACGAACCCTTTACCGGCATGGATGACGCACTGGTGGACCGGGCAGCGGCCGCTGTGGTGCGTCTGGCGGCGGGACGGGATACCCTGCTGGTCACCCATGACCATGCCGCAGCCCGGCTGCTGGGCTGGCCGGTTTTGCAGCTGGCAGGGGAGACGTTGCCCGCCCCGGAGAAAAAGAATCTCTAAAAAAGGAAAAAACTTCGGAAAAAAGCTTGACAGCAGCCGAAACGGCTGTTATAATATCATTCGCAGTTGACCGCACGGACAATTGCGAATATGGAAAGATGGCTGAGCTGGTCTAAGGCGCACGACTGGAAATCGTGTAGGGCCCCTAAAGCCCTCAAGGGTTCGAATCCCTTTCTTTCCGCCACAAACCCCTGCCGAATCCGGCAGGGGTTTTGTCGTAGCAGGGGCAGTCTGCAGGAAGTCCTGGCAGCGGGCGGGGAAAATTCCACCCCAATGGCGGAAAAACCGCCGGTATCCGTCAAAAATGCCTTGACAAGCCTGCCTGCACTTGCTATAATAAATTGCTGTGCCAAACGGCACAACATTCCGGGTCTACCGCCCGGAAATCCTTGCTCCTCGCAAGAGGGGCCTTATGTCCAAAAGGAGGTGTACAGAAATGGCTAAGTACGAAACCATGTTGGTTACCAATCCCGCCCTGGATGAGGAGGCTTCCGCTGCCCTGATCGGCAAGTTCAAGTCCCTGATCGAGGCCAACGGCACCATCGATTCTGTCGACGAGTGGGGCAAGCGCCGCCTGGCCTATCCCATCGAGGACAATACCGAGGGCGTCTACACGGTGATCAAGTTCTCCAGCAACCCCGATTTCCCGGCTGAGCTGGACCGTGTTTACAAGATCACCGAGGGTGTTCTTCGCAGCATCATTGTTGCTGAGGAAGAGTAAGAGAGGTAAGACACAATGCTGAATGTTGTTGCAATCATGGGCCGCCTGGTTGCCGATCCGCAGCTGCGTCAGACCCAGACGGGCAAAAACGTCGCGTCTTTCCGCATTGCCTGTGACCGCAACCGCCGCGATGCCAATGGTCAGAATCAGGCGGATTTCCTGGACGTTGTCGCCTGGGACCGCACGGCAGAGTTTGTCTGCCGTTACTTCACCAAGGGCTCGCTGATTGCTGTGGACGGTCGTCTTCAGACCCGCAGCTATCAGGACAAGAACGGCAACAATCGCACCGCTGTCGAGATCGTGGCGAACAATGTCAATTTTGCCGCCCCGAAATCCTCGAACCCCAATGCGGGCGGCCATGCGGCTCCCGCGCCTGCGGCAGACTATTCCCGTCCTGCGGCCCAGCCGGCAGCGCCCAGCTACTCGGCTGGCACCAATGACGACTTCGCCCTGATTGAGGACGAGGGAGATCTGCCCTTCTAACCAATGATTTTCTATCCTGAAATAAGGAGGTAACCTGACATGGCTAACGATCGTTCGTCTCGTCCGATGCATCGCGGCCGCCGCAAGGTCTGCAGCTTCTGCGTCGATCGCATCGAGCACATCGACTACAAGGATCTGCCGCGCCTGCGCAAGTACGTCACTGAGCGCGCCAAGATCATCCCCCGCCGCGTGACCGGCACCTGCGCCTTCCATCAGCGTGAGCTGACGGTTGCCATCAAGCGCGCCCGTCATATGGCTCTGATGCCCTACGTCAGCGACTGATCCTGACCCCAAAGGCATCTTTCGGCACACCGAAACAAACGCCTGCCCGGCTTGTCTGGCTGCGGCAGGCGTTTTTGCGTCTGCGGGGAAGGAAATTTGCGGCATTTCTTTCCCCGGACTGATTGACAACCCGATAAAAATTATGGTAAAATAATTAAGCTTTGCTGGCATAGCTCAATTGGCAGAGCAGCTGATTTGTAATCAGCAGGTTGCAGGTTCGATTCCTGTTGCCAGCTCCAGAAAATCCGCGTTTTATCGCTGCGTTTTGGCGATGGGAAACGCGGATTTTTCTTTTTCCTCATCGATTGACTACTTTTTGACTACTTTTATCCCAAAATTCGTTCAGCTGATGGACGCTGGTCAGGCTGTCGGCCGCCTCCAGGTGGGTATAGATATGTGCTGTCATCTGGATTGTGGCATGCCCCAGAAGCTGCTGAGCGGTGCGCAGGTCAATCCCAGCATGATACAGAGTAGTGGCGTATGTATGCCGGAGCATGTGGGCGTGGATGGGATAGTCTACTTTGGGACGGACGCAGGTGTTCCACATTCGTTCATAGCAGGAACTTGTCATCACCTCGCCGGAAGGGGAGGGGACAACATATTCGCTGGTGTGCGGCGTTTGCTCCAGGATGGTGCGCAAACGGGCGGGGATCGGCAGAATCCGCTGGGAAGCCTTGTTTTTCAGCTCCATGCGCGGATCGGGCAGGTTTCCGTCGGGAAAGGTTACGCCGCGCACAATGACCATACTGGTCGGGCCGATGTCCGACCAGCGCAGACCGAGTGCCTCTTCCTTGCGCAGGCCGCAATAAATGCACAGCGCGCAGAAGGCACGTGCCCGGGGTTCGGTGACAGCCTGCAGCAGCTGCTCGGCTTCCTCCCGGGTCAAATATGCTTTCCGCCGGGGCTTCTGCCTGGGGGTAATCTTGATTCCCTCGGTGGGATCTTTGAGAATCAGATTGTTTTGACGGGCCGTTGCAAAAAGCTGCTTCATGGTCAGAAGAACTTTATGCTGGGTGCTTTCGGACTTGTCGGCGATGTTGCGCATGACGGCACGGATATGCACCGACCTGACGTTCTGCAGCTCCATGCTGCCCAATACGGGCATAACATGCTTGTTATAGCTGCCACGGTACATCCGGAGCGTGGATGCCCGCAGGCCGGTTTTGTAACTGTCGATCCAGATCTTAGCCCACTCGCCTACCAGCGTATGGTCACCCACCTGGAGCCCCGCATGATCCTGTTCCCGCAGCGCATCCTCGGCAGCGTTGAGCTCGGCCAGGGTACGGCCGTAGACGATTTTCTGCCGGCCATCCGACAGCGTGACCTTGCGCTGGTAGCGGCCGTCCTTCCGTTTTTTGAGTTTTGCCATAAAAATGCACCTCCGAAAGGGTATGACTTGCCAAGCCTGCTCCGGAGGTGGTACAATACAGGTGTCGGTTGGTATTGTCCCTCAAGGGCAAGCTGATCTATACAAACGCTCTCGGTGTTCCAGCACCGGGGGCGTTTTTTCATGGTTTACTGGTTGGCGGCAGTTTGTGCAGAGGCCTGAAGAAAAACAGGCAATTCTGAAGGGCCGAAAGCAGCATTTTGTTTCACAACCGATATCCAAGCGCCAGGGCTGCTGCCCGCAACTTTTGAAAGTTGGCGGTATTCCGGGTTTTCATACGCCGGTAACCGGAAAACGTATTGGGAAGTAAGTCAGGAAGATTACTCCGAATCCATGCGTAATCCATGTGGTCCTGCCTCTCCCGGCGGAGCTGATTCAACTGGTGCTCATGCTCCATCCGACGCCGTTGCTGCCATTGCAGATAAGCGTCCTTTTCAGACGGCGTTCTTGTGTCCACCAGCGGACGTGCGTTTTCCTCTATCCAGTGTTGCGGATTACTGTACAGGGGAACACTGACACCCTCCCGGAACGGGAATACATTCAGCCCGCAGTCCACACAGAAATCTGAGGGAAACTTTGGAAACCTGGCATCCTGGCCGGAAATACTGAAAATCCGTCCGCGATATTTTCCGCAGATTTCACAGCAGGTACTGCTCCAGGTGACTTCCACCAGGTCCACGCCGTCCGCTTTTGCACTGTCAAGTCCCCGGTTCAAAGCGGCCACACCCAAGGCATGCGGGGAGGGAAGCTGTGAGTGCGGACCATGGAACATTGCATGAATACGCTGGTATTCCTGATCTCCCTCAGCAAAGCGTTCAGCCTTGTACAGGTAGCGGACCAGGCGCAGGTAGCTCTCTTCAGAATAAAGCATTCCACTGTGAGGACGTAGCTCATTCGCTTTTCGCAGGCATTCCACAGCAAGGTCGATATGATCCTGGGCATAAGCGGAGGCCTGTTTGCTCAGAATCTCCACCGGATGCGATGGGACACCGGGTGCACTTTTTACCCAGGGTGTTACGGCATCCACTGTAATTGCTCGGATTCCCTCCACTGAAGTCAGGTCAAAGGCGCTTCGGAACGCCTCAATCTGGCGGGTATTGGCAGCATCGTAGGCGGTAGGAGAAAAATCAGCCGGATCAGTACCATCGGCACAGGCGTCTGGCAGCCCGGCAATGCGGTCGCGGGCGGATTTCGGGAGCTTCGCCCAGTAGGGGGCAAGCTCGGTCTCGGCCTGCTTCCGGTTTGACCATCGATGCTGCTCCAAACAACGATTCACCATCGAAGTGGCTGCAGCGTCACGCTTTGAAGTCCCTTCCAGCTCTGCCAGAATCTCGCTGGGGCGGCGTCCGGAAAACGGCACATATGCCTCCAATGCCACTAGCTGCCGCATTGCCTGTAAAGTGTCCTCGTAGGCATTAAAAAACAGGCCCGGGCTTGTCGTATGGTTTGCTGTCGTGGCAGAGGCATTGGCGCGGCCAAGTAACTCTTCTGCCTTCTGTTGCAGCTGCGCCGGAGACATTTCCGCGGGATTGGTTTTGTCATCGGCAGAATACTCTGCAGACCGCTCCCTTTTCCACATGCCGAACAGACCCATAGAATTCACCCTTCCCTTGCCAAAGTGTTATTTCCCTTTTTGTTGCTGCTGCTTGAAAAAGCGGGCCATCTCCAGGTGTTTTTACGGATTGTCCTTGTAATAGTAGTACGCCCGGCGGACATATTCCTCCGTGGTGTTGAGCTGCTCTGCAATCTCCCAGGCGTCGTATCCCTGAGAGAGCAAACGAAACAGCAGTTTGCGGGGGATGGCCTTCTTGATGTACCAGCGGTCGGCTCGTACCTCATGGCGTTCGATGTCATCAAATGGGGTTAGGCGCGAATAGAATCCACCGTACAGGCAGTGTCCCAACTCGTGGCCGATCCGCGCCTGTTCCTCGGCATGCGTGCAATGCTTTGAATTGTCCAGCCCGATATAGCACCGGCCATTGATTTCGGTGGACATGCTGTCCGCAGTCGGCAGGTGAAAAGAAACGATCTCGACACCGTGTTTCTCGGCGATGGCGCGAAAATCATTCTTTTGAAGCATTCGCATCGCGCTCCTTTATAAAACGCACAAACTGCTTGACCTCTTCGAACTGCGCATCCGTTACTGGCCCGCCGCCGAACAAGGCAAACTTGATATCATCGTCCGAGACCTCACCCTTCGGGGCGGGGTCTTTTTCTGCTTCTGTGCCAAGTAAATATCCTTCTGAAACCCCATAAAATTTTGCAATTTGTTTGATGTACTTACGATAAGAACGATTACTGCCGTTCTTCCAATTTGTAATGACGTTGGGGCTGATGCCCAAGTAGTCAGCCAAAGCCTTCCCAGCGCCATGTGTTGTACCCATACATTCAAGAATCCTGCTCAGCATTTCGTCCATTTTGGCACCCCACTTTTCGTCATTTTGCCAAAATCAAACAAACCGAACAATTTGTTGTTGCAATTATGTGTTTTGTGTGGTATAACAAAGTCATACCGAACAAAACACACGGTATGCAAAACTTGTTTGGCGTGTGATTTATTTGAATTACAACTCCATAATATCACAAAACCAAACAAAACACAACTATCAAACCACACAAAGAAAGGATGGTCGCCATGGCACAACTGTACACCTGCGCCGAAGTGGCAAAACGCTACGGTGTAGAAATCATTACCGTATGGGATTGGATTCGTAAGCGCAAGCTGGGAGCAATCAAGCTGGGCAAAGAGTATCGCATCAGTGAAGAGGATCTGCGCCAGTTTGAAGAAACCCGCCGGGTTGTACCGCATCCTCATTCTACTACAACCAAGGAACAATAATTCGGATGATCAGAATGGGAGATGACATGAATGCAGATCACACTGACTGGTGACCCGCAAAAAGATGCAGCCCTTCTGCGCGAAGCAGAAGAACTGCACATATTGGCCATTGTCGAGCCGGACCACGAAATTGAAGCCAAAATCCACAATGCAAATTTAGACCTTTCTGGTCTCCGGGCTGTGAACGGAAGCTCAGCGGAGGTAGTCGGCCAAATCACAGTTGGAATCATCAAATGTCAATCCGATGATATGCCATGTGGGTATTGACGCTGTTGTCATAACGGGCAGTGTCCCGAATTAGATCTCGCATTCCTGCCAGGATGGCAGATTCCGTGATGATCCCATGTGGACTTCTCCTAAGAATCATTTCCTCAGCATCCGGCCGCAGTGGATGCGGCGGATTCTGAGCGGGGAAAAATGTTTGGAAGTCCGGCTGAGCAGACCGCAGAGGCCGGTTCATGATGCAGTGGTGTGGCTGTATGAGACCAAGGCTGGCGAGGGCCGGGGACGCATCATTGGCCGGGCCTTGGTGTCGGGCATCCGACAATGGAATGTGTACCGCAATCCGGCCAAGGCTGCGGCCTGCGCCAAGATGAGCTGCATGAGCGTGGAGCAGATGGAAAACTACCAGCGCGGACACAGATGCCTGTGCTTTTGGGAACTGACAGAGGTGCAGGAACTGGACGAGCACAGTGCACCGCAGTTGAAACAGCTGGGCATTGAAGAAACCCGCCGTCTTGACACCGGTGAAGAACGCCTCCGCATGATTCGTCTCGTTTTCTGGGATCGGACGCATACACTAGAAGGTGCGGCGATGACGTGCCACGTCTCTTATGTGACGGCACGGCGTTGGCATGGGAAGTTTATCCGGTGTGTAGCGGAAAAATTTAATTTGGTTTGATCCCTTTACATCTCACCATCTTGACATGTATCTCCGTTGAGATATAATATAGATGCAACTAAATTTTAGTTGCAGAGGTGGTGAGGTAGCAAACATGAGCAAAATAGATTCCCTAATAAAAAAACTTTGTCAAAAGCCAACTCCTTCCGATTTCCGATATTCTGATGCAAAGAAGGTATTGGAATCGTTTGGATACATTGAGTCAAATAAAGGGGCCACTTCTGGGTCGAGAGTAAAATTTTATCATCCACAAACGGGAGCAGCGGTTTTGCTACACAAACCGCATCCTGGAGATCAAATGAAGCAAGGAGCTGTTGAATCAGTGGTTAGATTCTTAAAAGAGCATGGTCATATACCAGCACGATGACAAACTAATATAATAAATATGGGAGGGAGCATTGGAAGAAACCATGAAAGGAAATGTACTAAGGTACAAGGGATATTGCGCTATGCCTGAGTACCGTCCGGGGGACCAAGTGATTTATGGTTATATACTTGGAATTACCGATTTGGTTGACTTCTATTCGGAAAACGCGAAAGACATTGTAAAAGAGTTTCACAATGCTGTTGATGATTACTTGGATTTTTGCAAGGAAATCGGAAAACAACCGCAAAAAGCATATAGTGGCTCTTTTAATGTGCGGATTGATCCGGAATTGCACCGTCAGGCAGCAATTGCTGCGGAACTGTCTGGAATCACATTAAATAAATTTGTGGCCGAAGCTATCGAAAAATCATTAAATGAGGGGAAAAGGATGGACGAGATGGCACGTACGGCGGCCATCACGGCTAGTTGCCTTGCTAACCCACTAATGTTGAACAAAGAAGCCGTAGAACCCAATATGTTGAAACAAGCAGAGTCGGCAGATTCTATTTCTACGAACTACTCATTGAGGGTGGATTAAATATAGACCGGGGGGTGATATTTTGGCTCTGAAAGACTTATTTAAAGAGGATAAGAAAGAAACTTTTATCTCTAAAATTGATATGAATTCAGAAGGCGATCCAAAACGGAATAGCAAGATTAACCAAACCGAACCGCTTCAGTGTTCAGATACGATCAGTTGGTTCCCTAATTCTGATTTCTTAACAGTCAAATTTTGCCGGAAAGTTCTTTTGGAAGAACAATCGGACGGTGAAGAACATACACCACCATTTGAAGTTTCAGTTGAAAGTACAATTCGACATTATTTGAAAGAAAGAGGTACGCTGGACTCGTATAATAACGAAGAATTCAAAGCGGAAATATCGAAAGATATACAATATTTTGCATATGTGCAAAGTGGTATCATTGCAAAAGTGTCGCTTTTGATTTCGCAGATTACGTTTACAGCCTTGGGAGTACCTGTTATTTTGCCACCGATGATTTTGAATTTCGATAAAGAGGACGATGAGACCACTACAACTACAGGATGATTTATTAAAGCCATAAATCTATGCTATTATGATATCATTACAATCCTCGGAAAAACTTGTTATAGCTTTGAGGCTGGTATTTTGTTTCGCTTCGTTTGTATCTGCAGTATGCAATCTGCACGGGTGGCAACCGCTGCCCATGTCGCTGTGATAAGAGTCGCTGCAATATGATTTCAATACCCGGCCAAGAGGCCGGAGCCCCCTGCCTTTGTGGCCGGGGGCTTTTTCATGCAACCGCCCGGCAGGCGGGGAGAGACTCACACATGTTTGACCAGGATGCTCCGTCCTCTGCGCTGCCGGGCGGGTTTTATATGCCGGTCCGCAGCTGCAGGAGGCGGGACCGGCCGGAATTTCGCATGCCCGTTGTGGTTGCAGCCGCCCTTTTGAAAGGAGTGGCTGATGGACTACAGAAACCAAATCTTCAACATGGACTGCCTGGCCGGCATGGCCATGCTGCCGGATGCCTCGGTGGACATGGTGCTGACCGATCTGCCCTACGGGACCACCAGCGGCGCCTGGGACACGTTGCTGCCGCTGCCGCAGCTGTGGCGGGAGCTGAACCGCGTGACCAAGCGCAACGGCGCGATGGTGTTCACGGCCGCGCAGCCCTTCACCACCCGGCTGATCACCAGCAATCCAAAGCAGTTCCGCTACTGCTGGTACTGGATCAAGAACCAGGTGACGGGATTCCCGTTTTCCCACTTCCAGCCGCTGCGCTATGTGGAGGAGATCGCGGTCTTTTACCGGAAAGCACCCACCTACAACCCGCAGGGGCTGGTGGCGCTGGAGCATCCGCGGCGCAATGCCGGCAAGCACTATACCGACGAGAGTGTCTACCGAAAGGACGGGCTGTCACGTACCACGTGGCAGCGCTATACCAATTACCCGCGCCAGATCCTGACCGTACCCTGCCAGCGGGAGGGGCTGCACCCCACCCAGAAGCCGGTGGCTCTGTTTGAGTATCTGGTGCGCACCTACACAGACCCCGGCCAGCTGGTGCTGGACTGCTGCATGGGCAGCGGTACCACCAAAGTAGCCTGCCGCAACGCCGGCCGGGACTATATTGGCTTTGAAATTGACCGAAAGTTTTACGAAACCGCGAAGTCCCGCTGATGGGAAAGAGGCATGCTCATTTGTGGCGGAAACAGATTCTGCGGTACAACCCCTGGCATTCCGGAGGTGGACAACAATGGACTATGCCGAAAAAATCTTATGGCTAAGACGGTACCGGGACAGCCGGAGAACCCAGCAGGAGCTGGAGGCCGAGCTGAAGGATCAGCAGGAACATATTTGCCAGGTGACACATTTGCTGGAGCGGGGGCCGGCCAACCGGGAGGACATGCAGAGCCAGCGGGCCATCGAAAAACTGTGGGAGATCCAGAAACATCTGGTGGAGAGGATCGAGCAGGGAATCGCCATCCGCCGGGAGGTGGAGACCCGGATCGACCAGGTGGAGGACCCGCTGGACCAGGAGATCCTGCGCAGACGGTATCTGCTCGGGCAGCAGTGGAAGCAAATTGCCAAAGAAATCCCGATGGATTACCGCAACATTACCAAAAGGCACCGCAGGGCAGTGGAGCGGCTGCCGTTGTAAATTGCCCCGCAACGCCCCATCTGCCTGTGGTATACTGGTACCGTCGAAAAATGCGGTGCGACCATCCATCGCAGGTTCTCGGCTTGCAACACTCCTTTCGGTACGGGTTCTGCGCAGATTGAGCAGCGCATGGCTCAGTTCTGTGTCGCCGAGACAAGACCCCGCCCGCCGGCTGCAATGCCGGCAGCCCCTGCCTTTTGGGTAGGGGCATTTTCATGCCCCGGAATTTTGGTAGAGAAAAGTCCTGCGTATAGGTCGCCAAAGGTTTGAACCTCTGTCGATTATTTGTTAAAATGATCGATAAGAGGTGGTCACATTGGCAGAACGCAAAAAGACATTTGATGAAGACCTGTTTCATCGCAAGCCCTATGCGGAATTCCTGAAAAACCTGATTCTGAACAGCGACTTCTACCATCGGGACGATGATGTGAAGGCTTATACCATTGCCATCGATTCCCCCTGGGGAACAGGCAAGAGCGTTTTTCTGGAAAAGTTCGAGAGCCTTCTGGAAACAGAATGCAAGGACGCCCTTCGCGTGGTACACTACAACGCATGGAAAAACGACTTCTGGAACAATGCCTTTGAACCTTTTGCTGAGGCTGTTTTTTCCGATCCGTTATTTGCTGCACCCCTGGGAGACCAGAAGAGTGAGCAGGCCATAAAAAAGATTGGCAGTGCAGCGAAGCATCTGGTTTTGGCCTTTGCAAAAAAGGGGTTGGAAAACTATTTTGATGCCGACCAGATGACGAAAGCCGCAGAGGCTGCCTCCGGTGCGGTTGGAGCTTATACCAGTAACGAATCCAATGCCATCAATCCGGCATACAGTTCATTCAAGCAGAATCTGAAAGATATGCAGGAAGGGATGCGTGCGGTTCTCGAAACCTTAAACGGCGGTAAGCTTGTCATTGTGATTGACGAACTTGACCGCTGCCGCCCAACCTTTGCCGTCGAGACTCTGGAAATCGTCAAACACATCATGGATGTGGAAAATGTGGTGTACATTTTTGCTCTGGATGTGAAGCAGCTTGGAGCAGCAATCCGCCAAGTATACGGGGCAGATACAGATGCTACCGGGTACCTGATGCGGTTCTTCAGCTATTATTCCCGTATGCCGGAGGCAAGCAATAAAAGTATGATCATAGGGATCGTACAAAAATTCTTTGCCGATGGAAAGGCAATGGAAGGGGATTCCAATAAGCTGATTGATAACATGACAACGGTTTCAGAAGCGTTGGATTTAAGTGCACGAGATTTGGAGACAATTGGAAAAGTATACTCGATGATGTTGGTCTCTTTCCTTTTGAAATACAGAAACAGCAGGGCATATCTTCTTTACTGGTTCCTTCTGTGTACGAAATACAAAGATCCGGTTTTGTTCAATGCGTGGATCGGGGACAAAGAGAGGACGATACGTTTCCCTTACGAGGACGGCAGCCGACGAAAAATGCCGGAACAAGTAACAGAGGCTGTACAAAAAATTGACGAAGCGGAACTTATCGGAAATCTGAAACTGTTTGTACGCGAGAATTCTGAAATAGAAGATTTTCAAGGGGAAGAACGCGGACTATCTTTTGCAGACAAGGCCAACAACGGGAAAATAATAGTTTGTTATACACCGAACTCTCAATTTGATGTCAGAGGGCAATGTTCGTTGAGTGTGAAAGGTGATTTGTCCGGAGTTCTGTTTTATCGAGATTTGTTAAAAAAGGATAAAATCAATGGCTATACACTCAAACAATACTATTCCAAACAAATGGAAATGTTTGATATTCTGAAAGACAAATAATCACCATCCCCGCCCCCTGCCGTCCCGGCAGCGGGCATTTTTATTGCCGGGTTTCCCGGCGGAATTGTCAAAATCCGGAAAGGCGGTGAATCATGGCGTCAAGGAAAAGCGCGGGGCGGCCGCCGCGTTACAAGAATGCGGCAGAGATGCAGGCGAAGATCGACGCCTATTTCACCGCCTGCGAGGGCACGCCGTTGCTGGATGATGCCGGCAATCAGGTTTTGTACAAAGGCCGGCCGGTGATCGTGGGGGCCAGGCCGCCCACCGTCACGGGACTGGCCCTGGCACTGGGATTTGCAAGTCGGCAGGCGCTGCTCAACTACCAGGGACGAAAACAATTTAATGACACGATAACGCGCGCGAAGGCCCGGTGCGAAGCCTACACCGAATCCCGTCTGTACGACCGGGACGGAAACAGCGGCGCCCAGTTCAGCCTGAAATGCAACTTCGGGTGGAACGACAGGCAGCCTGCAGATGTGGACGGGGAGGTGCAGATCATTGATGACCTGTAAGCTGTCCGAGCTGATCTCCCCGGCCTTCTTTGAGGTTCACCGCCGGATCAAGGCGGGCAAGGTGGAGGAACTGCTGGCCGAAGGCGGGCGCGGTTCCACCAAATCCAGCTTTGTCAGCATTGAACTGATCCTGTTCCTGCTGCGCCACCCGGACTGCCATGCGGTGGCACTGCGCCGGGTGGACAAGACGCTGCGCACCAGTGTCTATGCACAGGTATGCTGGGCCATCGGGGCGCTGGGACTTGCCGCCAAGTTCAAATGCACCGTCAGCCCGATGGAATGCACCTACCTGCCCACCGGGCAGAAGGTGCTTTTTTTCGGCCTGGACGACCCCGGCAAGCTGAAATCCATCAAGATGCCCTTCGGGTACATCGGGGCGCTCTGGCTGGAGGAGCTGGACCAGTTCGACGGCCCCGAGCAGGTGCGCAATGTGGAACAGAGCATCCTGCGCGGCGGACCCTTCTCCATCACGTTCAAAAGCTTCAACCCGCCGGCCACCGCCCGCAGCTGGGCCAACCGGTATGCACGGGAACCCCGGCCGGGCAAGCTGGTGCATCACTCCACCTACAAGACCACCCCGGCGGCCTGGCTGAGGCCCCGCTTCCTGGCGGATGCCGAACATCTTGAAAAGACCAACCCCACCGCCTACCGGCACGAGTATCTGGGGGAAGTGGTGGGCAGCGGCACCGCGGTGTTTGAAAATCTGCGGCTGCAGCCCATCCCGGAGGAGCAGCGCCGCAGCTTTGACCGCCCCCTGCATGGCGTGGACTGGGGCTGGTACCCAGACCCCTGGGCCTACAATGCCGTGCAGTATGATGCTGCCCGCAGTACGCTGTACATCTTCGACGAGCTGACCCGGCTGCGCACCTCCAACCGGGACACGGCACAGCTGCTTTTGCAGCGGGGGCTCACCGGCACCGACTACATCATCGCCGACTCCGCCGAGCCCAAGAGCGTGGGGGACTACCGGGCTTTCGGGCTGTCCTGCCGCGCCGCCCAGAAAGGCCCCGGCAGTGTGGAGGCGGGCATGAAATGGCTGCAAAGCCTGGCGGGGATCGTCATCGACCCGCAGCAATGCCCCGACACGGCCCGGGAATTTTCCGAATATGAGTACGAGCGGGACCCCCGCAGCGGCGAGGTGCTGCCCGGGTATCCGGATCTGAACAACCACCACATTGACGCCGTGCGCTACGCCACCGAACTCATCTGGAAACGCCGAGGTGCGTAATGAACATTTATCAGACATTGAGAGGGATCGTCATGAGACTGCTGAACCTGCAGGATGCCCGCGCGTTGGGGTGCGATACCACCGCACGCATGGAGCAGGCCGTCCGGGCGTGGGATGATCTGTTCTATCTCACCAACCAGCCGGACCACAGCCTGAAGCTGGCCCAGACCATCACCGGGTATATGGCCACCCTGGCCACCAGCGAGCTGGCCCTGAGCACCGGGGCCGGGGCGCGGGCGGACTGGCTCCAGGAGCAGACCCGGCAGAACCTGCAGCCCTGCCTGTATGAGGCGGTACAGCTGGCGGGGGTGGGCGGCATGGCCGCCGTGAAACCCTACGTTGCGGGCGGCAGTCTGTACGCGGAGGTGATCCCCCGACGCCGGATCTTCCCCGAGCGGTGGGGACCCAACCGGCGGCTGGATGCCGGGAGCTTCACCGACTTTGACAAGCTGGAGGACGGAACCGACGCAGTCCGGGTGGAACACTTCGAGATGACGGCGGAGGGACTGCACATCACCAACCGGGCGTTTCGGTGCCGGACGGGCAACCTGCTGGGGGAGGAACTCGCCCTGGACAAGGTGGCCCGGTGGGCGGACCTGGAGGCGGACTTCACCGTGAACGGCGTGGACCGGCCGCACTTCGGCCTGCTGCGGATGCCGATGCTGAACACGGTGGACGGCAGCGCCTACCCGGTGAGCCTGTACGCCAACGCCACCGACACCATCCGGCAGCTGGACGCCGCCTACGGGGACTTTGTGTGGGAGCGGGAGACCGGCCGCCGCCGGATGATCGTTGACCGGATGGCAGCCATGAAGGACCCGGTCAACGGCAAGCCGGCCATCCCGTTCAAGGAGCTGGCCAGCGACTTTCTGATGACGCTGGACATGCCGGACGAAAAGCCCTGGGGAGACTACACGCCCAGCCTGCGGTTTGAGGAATACCGCACCGGCATCGAGACGCTGCTGCGCCTGCTGGAGATGCAGGTGGGGTTCAGTGCGGGCACCTTTGCCATCGAGCCCAAGACCGGCCGGGTGACCGCCACCCAGGTCATCAGCGAGGACCGCACCACATACAACACCATCAAGGCCATCCAGGACCGGGGCCTGACCACCGGCCTGACGGATGTGCTGTACTGGTTCGACGTGTATGCCGGCCTCTACCACCTGGCCCCGGCGGGCAGCTTTGCGCCGGCGGTCAGTTTCGGGGACAGCATCTTCGAGGATACCGGTGTGGAGTTTGAACGGCGGCTGTCTCTGGCCCAGGCGGGGTATCTGCGCCCGGAGCTGGTCAATGCCTGGTACTTCGGCGTGGATGAGGAAAAGGCCCGCCAGATGATGCCCGCAACCAGCCCGGATGTGCTGACCTTCGGGAACCGCTGATGCTGACCCCTGACTATCTGGACACCCTGCCGGATGCCCTGGTGGAGCTGTGGCAGACGGTGGAGGAGGACATTCTGCAGGACCTGGCCCGGCGGATCAAGGCCCTGGACGAGCTGGACCCGATGACCCCCACCGCCGCCTGGCAGGCCTGGCGTCTGGAGCAGACGCGCCTGGTGCGAAAGGATGTCACCGCCACCCTGGCCAGGTACAGCGACCGCAGCCGGGACAGCATCCGGCAGCTGCTGCTGGACGCGGGGCTGGAAACCCTGGCCGCAGATGATGAAATCTACCGGGCGGCGGGGCTTTCTCCCTCCCCGGTGCAGGAGAGCGAACCGCTGAACAATCTGCTCAATGCCGGGTATCAGCAGACGCTGGGCACCTGGCGGAACCTGACGGCCACCACGGCATCCACCGTCACCGGAGCCTTTGAGACCCGCCTGGACCGGGCCTGGCTGCAGGTGTCCAGCGGGGCCTTCGACTACAATACGGCCATCCGGCGGGCGGTGGACGATCTGGCCGACCGCATGCCCGGCGTCACCTACCCCAGCGGCCACACCGACACGCTGGAGGTGGCGGTGCGCCGGGCGGTTCTCACCGGCACCAATCAGACCGCCGCCAGGCTGCAGCTGGCCCGGGCCGAGGAACTGGGCTGCGAGTTCGTGGAGGTCACCGCCCACGAGGGAGCCCGACCCGAGCACGCCCTCTGGCAGGGCAAGGAATTTGCCAGGGAAAATGCCGATCTGATCGGCAGCACGGCCAGCCGGTTCACGGCGGAGGAAGAGGAATTTTTCAAACGATTGGGGGTGACCTGATATGCCGGCAGACGGGTCGATCATCATTGACACCCGGATCAACAACAAGGGCGCAGAGGCGGATCTGAAACTTCTGCAGGCCAAAGCCAAAAGCACGGCCCAGCAGATCAGTGCGCTGGACAAGCAGATTGCCTCAGCGACCAATAAGCGCAGCAAATTGGCGGAGGATCTGGAAAAGGCCCGAAATGCGGCGAGCGCCACAGCGCAGGAACTGGACACGGTCAATACGCGCCTGGAGGAAGCCCGCAATTCCAAGTATGGCATTACCAGTGACAAGGATGTGGCGCTGAGCGATAAACTGGCTGTTGCATTGCAGGAACAGGACACAAAAGTTGCGGGTATCCAAAGGCGATACCAGGCACAGCTGGCTGAACTGGAAAATCTGAATGTGCAGCACAGCAAAATCAGGGAGCAGCTGGACAAAGAGCTGTCCGCCGCAAGAGCTGCGGCAAATGCCATTGCGCAGGCGGAGAATACCCGTGCTGCGGTCAGGCTGCACCAGCAAACGGCTGAATATGAACGCCAACAGCAGCTTGCCCAGACACGCGCCTTCCAGGAAGCCGAAATCACCCGTCAGAAACAGGAACAGGCCGCTGCCGAAAAGCGGGCAGCCGCGTTTCAATCCGGCAACGATGCCATGCAATCCTATTTTTCCGGTATGGAAGCTAAAGTGGGCGCACAGGCGGACAGAAGAGCGGCGTCTGCCCTGAAACATATCGGTGTGATGGATGATGGCGACTACATTGCCAGGGCAGAAAATATCATCCGCGAAACGCAGCGGGAAGTGGCCGCACAGGAGAAAGCAGCAAAGGCGGCAGAAGAACGCGCAGCCCGCGAAGCGGAGGCCGCTAAAAAGCGGTCGGTTGCCGAGGAAAAGGCCAATCGTAAAACAGATTCAGACAGGAGAAACAAAAGTGCGGTATCCCGGATTGATGCTGCCAGCAGCGCGGTGAGCCGTTTCGGCAGCCGGCTGGCTGGCATTGTTTCCGGTGCGCTGGTGTTCAACATCATTTCCGCCGGCCTCAGCCGTCTGACGGGCTGGATGGGCTCTGCCCTCAAATCCACCGATGCCTTCCGCCAGGCTCTGGCCAACCTGCAGGGCGCCGCCAGCACGGCAGCAGCACCGCTGGTGCAGGCGCTGGGCAGCGCTTTGTCCTATGTCATCAATCTGCTGGCCACCGGCATCAGCTATCTGGCCCGGTTCATCAGTCTGCTGACCGGCAAAAGCATCAGCAGCATGAAGGCCGGCGCCCAGGCCATGAATGGCTACGGAAACGCCGCCAGCGGTACGGCTGCGGCCGTCGACAAGGCCACCCACAGCCTGGCCGGCTTTGACGAGATCACCCGCCTGGACGCCCCGCAGCAGCAGACATCCGGCGGCGGAGGCGGCAGCACCGGGCCGAACTACGACTTTGTGGACAGCACCGCGGCAGGCTTTGAACGGCTGATGGATAAGGCGCGGGCCTTCTGGAACGAATTCCGCCGGCTGTATGGTCCCAGCCTGGATGCCTGGGGCAAAGCCTGGGATCAGGTCCGGGACAAGGCGCTGGAGGTCTGGCCCCGCATCCAGAAGGCAGCCACTAACCTGCAGCAAAATGCCATCCAGCCGCTGACCCGGTATCTGGTGACAGAGTTCGCGCCCGGCATTGCAAATGCCTGGTCGCAGGCCTTTGCCCCCATCACCGGCGATGTGGTCAGCAATGCGCTGGACAATTTCACGCTGCTGTTTGAAACCGACTGCCAGATTCTCACAGACGCGGTCAACCATGTGGTGATGCCGGCGCTCCAGAACTATGCGTACATCTGGCAGGATGCCATGACCAGAATCAGCGCATTTTGGGACCAGTACGGCGAGCCGATCCTGAGCCGGATCTCCCAGGCGGTGCAGTGGATCTCGCTGCTGATGTCCGACTGCTACTACACGATCATCGAACCGATCCTGACACACTGGAACGACAACACCCGGCGGCTCTGGGACGAGGCGGTGGGGCCTTTCTTCGACGCTTTTCTCGATGGTCAGGGCCTGGCCTCCATCGGCATTCTGGATCTGTGGAACTATGGGCTGGCGCCCTTTTCCGACTGGATGATCCGCACCTTCGGCCCCGGGCTGGTGGATGTGGTCAACGGTATTTCCGACGCCATGACAAACTGGCTGATCGGCAACACCAAGGTTGCCACACAGGTCCGGGAGACATTTGAAAAGGTGGTCCGGTGGTTTGTCACCGACTTCGGCCCGGCCTGGACCGGGTTCTGGGACAATGTGCGCGACGGGTTTCTCAGCATCTGGGATACCATCACCGGCGCGCTGCGAGACGCCGTCAATTCGATCATTTCCCGGCTCAACGGTCTGATCTCGGCAGCAGGCGGTGCGGTCAATGCAATTGTGGATACCCTCAACGGCCTGTCCTTCAGCGTGCCCGACTGGGTGCCGGAACTGGGGGGACAGACCTTCGGGTTTGACCTGACCCATGTCAGCATTCCGCAGATCCCCTACCTGGCGCAGGGGGCGGTGATCCCGCCCAACCGGGAATTCCTGGCGGTGCTGGGCGACCAGAGCAGCGGCACCAATGTGGAGGCCCCGCTGTCCACCATCCAGCAGGCGGTGGCTGCCGTCATGCAGGATTACCAGGACGGGAACCTGGCTGCTCTGGAACAGATCTCCGGCGTGTTGCGCCGGATTCTGGAAGCCGTTTATGGCATTCACATCGGTGATGATACCATCGGCCGGGCGGCGGAACGATACAGGAACCGCAAAGCTGTCATCACAGGGGGAGTGTGAACCATGCGACATCTGACAAACTGCTATCAAATCGACGGGAAGCCGATGTATGCCCCCGACACGGAGCCGGATTTTTCCTTCACGGATCTGGATGCCAGCGATTCCGGCCGCACCGAGGATGGGGTCATGCACCGCATTGTGGTGCGGGAAAAGGTGGGCACCTGGGGGTTCCAGTACAGCCATCTGACCGACGCCGAGCTGGCTTATCTCCGGGGACTGTTTGCCGGCAAGTCGGAATTTGCATTCACGCACCCTGTCTTTGGGCAGAGCGACGCCACCGAAACCTGTACGGCCTATTGCTCTCAGTACAGCGCTGCCTGGAAAAGCAAGGTCACCGGAGAGTGGAAAAATTACAAGTTCAACATCATTCAGTGCTGAGGGAACGGATTTATGAAACGGTTTGCAACATACATCTGCCGGCATTGCCGCTGGCGCCATGACGGGACCGACTGCTGTCTGTGGCCCAGCTGCCTGCGGAAAAGCATTGACGAAAAGGAAGAAAAGAATGGAAACTTCGACGCGGGAAACCAGGGCACAGGTCATTGCCTGGCTGGATCAGTACCGGCAGGCGCTGCGCAGTGCGGAGATTGCCAATGACGAGCTGGAAATCGCCCGGGATGCGGTGCTTTCGTTTCCCGGCGGGCGGCTGGACGGAATGCCCAGATCCTCCTCCCACAGCGACAAAACCGCCCTTTCTGTGGAGCGTCTGACCGAGGCCGAACAGTTGTATGACGATGCGCTGGAACACTGCCGCAGAACCAGGATGCGGGTAAGCCGGGTGATCTCTTCGGTCAGCAATGCCAATCAGAGAGAATTGCTGCAGCGCCGGTATCTTCTGGGACAGTCGTTTGCGGCCATTGCAGACTGCATGCACTTTGACTATCGGTGGATCAGACGCCTGCACCAGCGGGCGCTGGCGGCTGCGGCAAAAGCAATTCCGGAAAAGGAGAAAACACAATGATGAAACAGACAGTTACCTCCATCTCGGCCATGCAGTCTCCGGAAGGAATTCGTGTGGCGTATACCTACAGTGAAATCGGGGCAAAGGGCGAAATTGTCAGCCGTCATAACCAGGGGTATTTCCTGGCCGACACGGATGCGGAACTGGCAGCCGTGAAAACGCTGATGAATGCCGCTTCCGCCCGACTGACGGATCACACGGAGGAGGCCCAGTCCGATGCCAACGCTTAACCAGGCATCCCGCCGGCTGGACGATGCCCTGCTGGCGGCAGTGAACAGCAGCGGCCTGCCGCTGCGGATGGTGGAATTGCAGGTGCTGAATCTGCTGCACGCGGTGCAGGACAGGCTGCACCAGGAGGAAGCAGCCGAAACCACCCCGGAACAGCAGGACGCCCATGGCTGACCCGCCTGACTCCGGCCATACCTGTTTCGTGGGGCGGGCACAACAACATGGTATCTGTGGAAGTGGGTATCCTGACCCGCAGAAAGGAAGCAAAAATGAGATTTACTGACAAAACGGAGGGCGCCATGGTCCTGATGGCCTGGCCCCTGGCAAAGCATGTACTCACCGCCGGCTGGACCTACAACGACGGCAGCCTGCATCGGGCCATTGACCTGCGGGCGGAAACCGGCACCCCGGTCTATGCGTCCGAGCCCGGCACTGTGGACTGGGTGCAGAACTGGGACGGCCACAGCACCAGCGGCAACCAGAGCTATGGCAACTGTGTGCGCATCCGGCACGCCGACTACAAGGGCAAGTCGCTCCAGACCTACTACGCCCACCTGAGCCGCATCCTGGTCAAATCCGGCCAGTCCGTCACCGAGGGCCAGCTGATCGGCTACTCGGGCAACACCGGGCATTCTACCGGCCCCCACCTGCATTTCGAGGTGCGGCTGGGCGGCAACCGCTCCAACCCGCTGTCCTGGCTGGACGGGGACTTCACCTGTGCCGATGACAAAATCCGTGCCCACCTGGGCAGC
>CAJFMB010000030.1 GCA_904390925.1 uncultured Subdoligranulum sp. | reverse complement strand
GCCGTACCTGGCAGTGCGGCACCATCCAGCTGGACTTCCAGATGCCGCTGAATTTCCATCTGGAGTATGTGGATGAGGACGGCCAGAAAAAGCGTCCCATCATGCTGCACCGTGTCTGCTTCGGCTCCATCGAGCGCTTCATCGGCATCCTGACCGAGCACTACGCCGGCAAGTTCCCCACCTGGCTGGCTCCCACCCAGGTCAAGGTGCTGCCTGTCTCCGAAAAGACGATGGACTACGCAAAGCAGGTCACCGAGACTTTGAAGAACGCCGGTGTCCGCGCCGTGCTGGATGAGTCCAACGAAAAGATCGGCTACAAGATCCGTCAGGCCCAGCAGGTGGACCGTGTGCCCTATATGCTGGTTCTGGGCGCCAAGGAGGCCGAGGCCGGCAACATCTCTATCCGTGACCGTTCCGGCAACACCACCGAGTCCAGCCTGGCTGATTTCGTTGCCAAGGTTGTGGACGAGATCAAGGAGCGCCGCAGCTGATCGGAGTTTCCGGCAAGCCGCCGCAACAATACCATAAGATCAAAGACCGCACCGAAACGGGAAACCCCCGCTTTGGTGCGGTCTTTTTGCAGGCAGGGCAAGGTCAGTTCTGGTCCCGGCTTTTGCCCACCAGTGCCGCCAGGACGCCGAACACCAGACTGGCCGCAATGCCGCCCGACGCCGCCGTCAGCCCGCCGGTGAAAATGCCCGTCAGGCCGATGGTATCCACCGCCTTCTGCACCCCCTGCGCCAGCAGGTGCCCGAACCCCAGCAGCGGCACGCTGGCCCCGGCCCCGGCAAACTCCGCCAGCGGCTGGTAAAAGCCCAGCGCACTCAGCACCACGCCCGCCACCACATAGCCGGTCAGAATGCGGGCGGGGGTCAGTGCGGTGTAGTCAATCAGCAGCTGACCGACCACACAGATGGCGCCGCCCACCACAAAAGCCCAGAAATACTGCATCTGTCATTCCTCCCTTGTCACAGTGCCGGGGGCGGCCAGCTCCACCGCATGGGCAATGCCGGGGATGCTTTCCCCCTGCAGGTAGGTGGTCTGGCTCATCAGCGCCCCGGTGGAAAGAAACAGTACCCGCCGCCAGCGGCCCTCCTGCAGCCGGGGCAGCACCAGGGTGCAGAGCACGGCGGCGCTGCACCCGGCGCCGCTGCCGCCTGCCTGCACCTGCTGGCTGTCCAGGTCATAGAGCAGGCAGCCGCAGTCCTGGTGGTTTTCCAGCGGGTAGCCCTCCCGCTGCATCTGCTCGTGGAGCAGCCCGGTGCCCACCCGGCCCAGGTCCCCGGTGAAGATGGCGTCGTAGTCCTCCGGCCGGGTTCCGGTGGCGGCAAAGTGATGGCAGAGGGTGGATACCGCAGCCGGCATCATGGCAGCCCCCATGTTGTTGATGTCGTGGACCTCGTAGTCCTGCACCCGCCCGAAGGTCACACTGCGCACCGGCACTCCCGCCCCGCCGGGGGAGAGCAGGCAGGCCCCTGCGGCGGTGGCGGTCCACTGGGCGGTGGTGGTGCGCTTGCCGCCGTAGTCCAGCGGCGTGCGGAACTGCCGTTCGGCCGCGCAGAAATGGCTGCTGGTGAAGGCAAGCGCCTGCTTTGCATAGCCCGCCGCCGCAAAGCAGGCGGCCAGTGCCAGCCCCTCGGCCATGGTGCTGCAGGCGCCGTACAGCCCGGCGTAGGGAGCCCCCAGCGCCCGCATGGTGTAGTTGGAGGCGGTGCACTGGGCCTGCAGATCGCCGCCGAATGCCATCTCCACCTGGTCGGGGTCCAGTCCGGCCTTTTGCAGACAGCAGGCGATGCACTTCTGCTGCAGCATGCTTTCTGCCTTCTCCCATTTTCCGCAGCCGAAGGAGGCGTCGGAAAACAGCAGGTCAAACGACGCCGCCAGCGGGCCTTCCGACTCCTTCTTGCCGCCCGCCGACGCCCATTCCCGCACCACCGGCGGGACGGAAAAAATCAGTGTATCATCCTTTCGCACCGGAACTTCCTCCTTTTGGCTGCATCAAAACAGGGTACCGGCTGTACAGCCGATACCCTGTTAGCGTGCCGCATCCGGCAAAAAATATGCATGACCGTCAGGGAAATGCGTGGTAATACACCGTGATTTCCACATCGTAGTAGAACTGATCTCCCCGGTGAAAGGCGGTGCGGTCCCCGATGGAAATGTCGCACACCGTTCCTTCGGCGGAAAACACCCCCAAAATCAGGTCGTGGCGGGGAATGGCTTTCATGTGGAGGAACCCCAGCTCCCGCAGCACCTCGGCAACCTCCGCATAATCCCACCCGTCAAAGTACCGTCTGGAAAACGGCATGCTGATTTTCCGCTTTCCGTGGTATGTAATGGTGACCGGGGCATCCGGCGGGAAGGTATCTCCCGCATCAAAACGGGAATAGGACCCGATCCGGACATTTTCCACCTCGTAAAGATAACAGCTGATGTTGCCGTCGATGTCCTGCAAGGGTACGGAACGGATCTGTTCAAACCCGTTCTGTCTCAGAAAGGAGAAAACAGGATACAGGTGTTCGCCGGTCAGCTCCCGGTCACTGTATGCAATTTTCAGGGGACGCCGGTGGATCAGGTATCTGCGGAAAAACCTTTGCAGCAGGGAACGCTCCTTGCTGTAACAGAGCCTGCTGTCGCCGGTCAGGTCCGGGTTGCCCGCCACAGCGCCTGACGGATGCAGCCGGTCATCTGTTCCTCAAAGCTGGCCGGCAGCAGGGAATCCGGATTGCCCGAGCGAATCCGGCTCACACCGGTGATATGGCCCCAGTCGTTGTAGTCGACGGCAAATCCCCAGCGGGAGTTGCCGCTGGCCGAACTGACGGTACAAAGGACGGCGCCCCGGCGGATCCGGCACCGCACAATGCGCGGAAATTGCCTGGACACCTGCAGCGCCATCTCCTCAAATTTCTGGTAGCTGATGCCATCCATATAAAAACAGGGTGTGTCCCGACGCTTTTTCTCCAAAAATTTGTTCCGCCGGTCTTTTGCGTCCAATGTGCTCCCCCCAATCCACGGCGGAAAAGCTGCGGTGCCTGCTCTGCCGTATGGCAGAGGACCGTTTTCCCTGCCGCCTTGTGTGACTGGTCAGAAAAAAATACTTTTTTCTATTATGAAGAAGAAAACCGATTGCGTCAAGATACACACTGGCGTCGGAAAACACGGCTCACACCTTGCCGGACACCCAGTACAAAATTCCCCAGACCCAGGACGCCAGCGTGCCGAAGGCGATCACCGGCCCCGCAATGATGAAGATTTTTGCCCCGACGCCGGTCACCCAGCCTTCCGCCTTGAACTCCACTGCCGGACTGACCACCGAGTTGGCAAACCCGGTGATGGGCACCAGCGTGCCCGCCCCGGCCCGTGCCCCCAGCTTCTGGTACAAGCCGGTGACGGTGGCGGCGGCGGAGAGAAAAATCAGCGAGATGCTGGTCAAGGTGCCGGCCACCTCGGCGTCGAACCATTGCAGCCAGAACTGCCGCAGCCCTTCACCCAGCAGGCAGATGGCACCGCCCACAAAAAACGCCCACAGGCAGTCTTTCATGACCGGTGAGTGCGGGGTGGCTTTCCGGGTCATCTCAGCGTATCGTTTGGGGTCCAGTTTCATGGCAGAACATCCTTTCCGGGGCAGGAACCGCCGCAGCCTGCAGGCGGCCCTGCCTTGTTGTCTCGTCCGGGGCGTCAGGCCCCGTTCTGCCGGTTATTCTTCCCTCAGCCGCCGAAAAATATCACATTGCCCCGGTAATAGGGCTCCGGCACCATGACCCGGTAGAGGGTCTCCAGATCGGCGCGAATGTCTGCGTCCGACTCCGCCCCGCCGCAGGGCAGGGCGTAAATCTGGTACCAAACCCCGAACAGCAGGCTTTCCATGGCAGTGGCCCGCGCCCCCGCCCGCAGATAAAATCCCACCCGGCGTTTTGCCACAGCCGGGTCCGGGGCAAAGGCGGGGTGCTCGCATTCAATGATCAGCGTCTGCTTGCGGGGGGCGTAGTAGGCGGCCAGCGCCTGCAGCGCCCGGGTGCCCACACCGCCGCCCCGCCGGTCGGGCAGGACAGCGAAGTAGTCCAGCAGCGCCCCCGGAGTGTCGGGCAGCACCGTCTGCCAGGCGTAGGCGGCCAGCGCTCCGTCCTCGTACAGGGCCAGCGGCTCGTACAGGCCCCGGCGCAGCAGACCCTGCACCGAGGAAAACGGTTTCAGCTCGCTGGGCGGAAAATCCCGCTCCATATAGGTGTGGTAGATCTGTTCGGCCTCCCGTTCCTGCAAAAGACGAAGTTCCATGGCCGAAGCCCCCTTTCCAGACGAAAATCCGATTCCATTCCAGTATAGCAGAAACCCCGGCGGTTGGTGCAACCCCTCTGTACATCCCGGCGGGCAATCGTGTATAATAGACCCATACAAACCGGAAAAACTGACAGGGGCGCCGCCCCGGGGAGGAACACCCATGGAATGGACTGACATTCGCATTACCGTGCCGCAGAAGGACGCCGAGACGGCGGAGGCCATCGCCACGATGGTATCCAACGGCGGCATTTATATTGAAGATTACAGCGACCTGGAACAGCAGGCCTGGGAGATCGCCCATGTGGACCTGATCGAGCAGGAACTGCTGGACAAGCCGCGGGATGTGGTCATTGTGCACATGTACCTGGCCCCCGACGAAAACCCCGCCGAGATCCTGCCGCTGTTCCAGGAACGGCTGAAGGCCTCCGGCGTGGATTACAAGCTGGACACCGCAGGCGTGGAGCAGGAGGACTGGCAGAACGCCTGGAAGAAATACTACCACACCATGGAGATCGGCAAGCGGCTGGTGATTGTGCCCGGCTGGGAAACCTGTGACTCCGACCGGATTCAGATCACCATGGACCCGGGCCTGGCCTTCGGCACCGGCACCCACGAGACCACTTCCCTCTGCCTGGAACTGCTGGACGAGCTGGTCCAGGGCGGGGAACGGGTGCTGGATGTGGGCACCGGTTCCGGCATTCTGGCCATTGCCGCGCTGAAACTGGGCGCCCGGGAGGCCGACGGCGTGGACATTGACCCCATGTGCGTCCGCACCGCCGGCGAGAACGCCCGGCGCAACGGCGTGAATGACCGGTTCCGGGTTCTGGTGGGGGACCTGTCCGACAAGGCGGAGGGCACCTACGACATCATCACCGCCAATATCGTGGCGGCGGCCATCCTGTCGCTGGCTCCGGCGGTGCCCGCCCTGATGGCACCCGGGGCAAAGTTCATCTGTTCCGGCATCATCGACACCCGCAAGGACGAGGTGCTGGACGGCCTGCGTGCCAACGGCCTGAACCCGGTCGAGATCCGGGAAAAGCGGGGCTGGGTGTGCATTCTCTGCGAAAAGGCATGACCCTGCACAAAACGCCCTGTTTCGCAGACAAAACCCGTTAAAATACAGCAGACGGCAGAAAATTGCCGCACTGCCAGGGAGGAAAATCCATTGCCTCACCGCTATTTTACCACCGAAATCGGAAACGGCACCGCCGTACTGACCGGCGCTGACGCCCACCATCTGGCCGACGTGATGCGGGGCCGGGTGGGGGACACGGTGCTGCTGTGCGACGCAAACGCAGTGGAGTACACCGGCACCATCACCGCCATTCAGCCCGGCCGGGTGGAGTTTACCGTCACCGAGGGGCTGCCCAGCGCTGCCGAGCCGGATGTGGAAGTCACCCTCTATGCCGGCTATCCCAAGCAGGGCAAGCTGGAGGAGATCATCCGCCACAGCGTCGAGCTGGGGGTGCACCGGGTGGTGCCGTTTTTCAGCCGGTACTGCGTGGCTGCCCCCAAAAAGGAGGAGACCAAAAACGAGCGGTATACCCGCATTGCCGCCGAAGCTGCCAAACAGTGCGGCAGGGGCATTCTGCCGCAGGTATCGCTGCCGCTGACCGATTTTTCCGCCGTCTGCCGGGAACTCCCGGACTATGACCTGGCGCTGTTTTTCTATGAGTGCGGCGGTGTGCCGCTGCGCAGCCTGCTGCCGGGTGACCCTGCGCACCCGCCCCGGCGCATTGCCCTGATCACCGGCAGCGAGGGCGGCTTTTCCGCCGAGGAGGCCGCCGCCGCTGCTGCGGCCGGTGCCAGAACGGTGGGGCTGGGCCCCCGGATTCTCCGCTGCGAGACGGCACCGCTGGCGGTTCTGGCTGCCGTCATGACCCTGACCGGCAACCTGGAATAACCGGCTGCCGGAACTTGGAGATACCAATAAATGGACGGCAATTTTGCCGAAGGAAAAAAACGCGCCTGAACGGCCAAAACGCCGCAACGGGCGGAAGATGATCCCGGGACAGAAATACTTTTGTCTCCAATTTTTTACAGGTTTGCCGTTGTATTCCCCGACGGGGTCGGGTATAATAAAGTTACTTTACTGGATCTCCGGATTTCCGTGCCGGGGATCACGGCCGCTTCTGACCGGCCGGCACACTGCAAGGGAGGTCTCACCCATGATGAAAAAGTCCACATTTGGTGCCATTCTGGCGTTTTTGGCCGCCGCAGTCGGCGTCCTGACGGCGGTTGCGCTCTACCTGCGCCGCCGCGAGAAGGAACTGGATGAGTACGAAAAGCTTCTGTTCAGTGACGAGTCTGAGGATGAAGCGGACGACGAGGACGACGCCGAGGAGCCCGCTGCCCCCGGCACCGAGCCTGCACCGGATGCTGACGGTGATGTGTCGCTCTGAGTGAGTTCTTGTCCGGCCGGGCGGCCGCCGCGCACGGCAACGTGCGGCTGTGCGGGTGCCCGGCCTTTGTTATGCCGCCTGCGCTGGCAGGCCTGACCCGGCGCGCCTGCGCCGGCCCTGGGAGGACGTGGAATGAAAAAGCTGATTCTATGGCTGTTTATGGTGGTGCTGTTTGTGGCGGCGCTGCTGGGCGGCAGCATCGGCGCATTCTACTTTATGATCGGGGAGGATGACCTGCCCGAACAGACAGCCTCCTTCGGCGGTGTGACGCTGGAAAATGCCGGGTATGAGTGGGACGTGCCGGTGTTCGGCGGTGTGGTGTCCCGGCATTTCTACCAGCCTTCCACCCTGTCGGTGCAGAAGCTGGGAGACTTTGGTGACACCCGCCCCGAGCTGGTGGTTCCGGACTGGGCATCCTCCGTGGAGCTTTCCCTGACCGCGCCGGACGGCACGGCTGCCTATCAGGGGGATGCGGCGGGATACGCCGGGTTTACCTACACCCAGAACGGCACCTACACCCTGTCCATGACCCTGCGGCAGGAGAGCACCGAAAAACCGGCAAAACCCATCGGCTGGTATCTGTACCAGGCCAACTTTACCGTAAACTTCAACCCCGAGGCAACGCTCAGCAAGGACCGCGCCTCCCAGGGGGACATCATTGCATTGTCGCTGACCGGAATTCTGGGCAGCGGTACACCCCAGGCGGAAACCGACCTGGGTACGATCTGGTTCCGCCCCATGGAAAACGGATGGATGGGATATATCGCAATCCCTTACAATTGCCCGGGCGGAGAGCATACCATCCATATCACCTGCGATGCCGCCGAGATGGATGTGGTTCTGGAAGTGTCGCCCACCGAGTATGCTTTGGTGGGGGGAACCCCCTCCGATCCGCTGCCTGACGGCGCCAACGAGGAATACCGCAACGCCATCTGGCCGCTGTTCACCTCCTCCCAGGACGGCAAGCTCTGGTCCGGGGCGTTCCAGGCTCCCTGTGACGGCGGTGTCGTCGTCCCCTACGGCAGCGTTTACATGACAAACGGTGCCCGGGACGGCCAGGCCACCGGCCTGACCTACGCTGCCACGCCAGGCAGCAATGTGGTCAGTCCACAGGCGGGCGTGGTGGTTTACGCCGGAAACCTGGCCCTCAGCGGCGGGACCGTCGTGGTGGACCACGGTTGCGGCGTCAAAAGTTATCTGTTCGGCCTTGGCACTGTCACCGCCCAGCGCGGTCAGACAGTAGCCAAGGGGGACGTGCTCGGCACCATCGGTACCGAGGATCAGTTGATTTACGAAATCCGCATCGGCAACAAATCTGCCGACCCCGCGAAGGCCATAGCGGGACAGAGCGGATTGCAATATAAAGAAAATTTGTGAGAAGCAGCCATGGAACAGTATAATGGAGAATCTGTGAAGGACGAGGCAAAACCGTCCGGAAGCCAGTCGGAGCCGCTGCAGGCAAACCCTGAGCCTGCAGCCCCGGCGGATGCGGATACCGCACCCGCCGACGAAAAGACGAAGGCGCCGGAACCGGACAAAAATGCTGACAACAGCCACCCGGCTTCCAAGTCGAGCCGGCGGCGCCGCCGCAGACGGCGGAAAAATGCCCATCGCGCGGCAGCGGCCGCCGATGCAAACCAGCCGGCCGGTTCCGGACAACCGGCAGAATCTGCGGCTCCGGACAAGGAACCGGAACAGCAGCCGGAACAGCAGGATGAAAAGCCCGGACCGGACCTGAAACCCGACACCGCGGATGCTGCGGCACAGCCGCAAACACCGGAACCGGAAAAGGAAACCGCCCTGGAAGAGAAGCCGCAGCCGGAGAAAGAAAAGCCCGCGGCCTGCAATACGCCTTCCGCCAGTCCGCTTCTGCCCGCCCGGCCGGAGACACCGCCTGCCTGGCCGGTACAGCAGGACGCTGCTGGCCCTGACAACACCGACTCCGCCCCGGAAGAAGATTCTCCGGAAGAAACGGAGGAACAGCCCGATGCGGCACAGCAGGCCCGTGTGGCCGAGATGAGCCGCACGGTGCAGATGTCCATCGAACAGATCATGGCAGGCACGGCGGACCATGACGGGGCGTCTTCGTCGGACGACCAGACCTCTGAGGAGGAACCGTCGGAACAGGATGACGCCGAAGAGCCGGATGTGCCCCAGTCTCTGGGACAGCGGATCTCCGGCTGGCTGTTGCAGCTGGCGGCAAGTCTGCTGAAATGGGTCATTCTGGTGGCGGTTTTTATTGCCATCATTGCCGGCATGGGGCTTGCCTGGCTGTATCAGAAGGCAACCCCCGACCAGATCCCGCAGATCCAGGTCAGCTTTGCAGGCCAGACGCTGGAAACCGCCTCCTACAGCTGGAAGGTCCCGGTGGTGGGCAACCAGATCAAGCGCACCTACTCCGATACCGTCACCGAGGAACCGTCGCTTCTGTCCACAACGGTGGAAACCGCCCATCCCTCCCTGCAGGTTACGCCGGACGGATATGTGGCTGACATCAAGATCTGGGATGAAGGCGGCGTGGAACTGTTCGCAGGCAGCCTGATCGGGTATCAGAGCTTCGATTTCAGTGAAAACGGCACCTATACAGCCCAGATCACGGTGGGAACCGACCAGGGGGGCAGCCAGAACGCCACAGTCACCGGCAGCCAGACCTATCACATCCAGTTTACCGTGGGGCTGCGTCCCTCCATCCGGCTCAGCAACCGCTCGGTACAGCAGGGCAGCATTGTGGCGGTCCATGTGGATGATACCCAGAGCGGCGAGAAACCGGTGCTGAAGAGCAAGCTGGGCAGCGCGACCTTTGTGGAACAGGATGGCGGCTGGGTGGCCTATCTGCCCATCCCGGTGGATCAGGACCCCGGCGGCTATGTGGTCACGGTGGAAGCCGACGGCTATTCCGAACAGCTGGACCTGGCGGTGGATCAGGCAGACTTCGGGTATCGGGATGTCCGGTCCAACAGCAGCCGGATCACGCCGTATATTGGCCCGGACGACACTCCCCAGGAGGTGCAGGAGCTGCTAAATATCGCCGATGACGAGATCTATTGGGCAGAGGATGGCTTTGTGCAGCCCTCGCTGCGCAGCCTGGGCGTGGTGAACGCCTACGGCGAGGCAGAGTATGTGGGACGCAACAGCCAGGAGCGCACCGCCAACATTGACAACGGTACCGCCCGCATCGCGGAAAACACGCTGGTGGAGACCAAGCGCGGGGACGACCTGATCTGCCCGGCAGACGGCCGCGTTCTGCTGGCGGAAAAGCTGGACGGCACTGCCGGAAACACCATTGTCATTGAGCATGGCGCCGGCGTCAAGAGCATTTTCTACTGCCTCAACGACATTGCGGTGGAGGCCGGCGATACCGTCCGCCAGGGCGAGACGCTGGGCACCACCAAAGACCGCACCATCCTGGAAGTCCGGGTGGGACAGGTTGCAGTTGACCCGCTGACGGTGCTGCGCAACCAGAGCGCCGCCCTGCGGTCCTGAAATTATACTGACACGGCAGCCGCCGGTCCTTTTGGACCGGCGGCTTTTTTGTGCCCTTCACAGGATGGAGTCCTCCGGCATAGCATGGGATACATCACGGCCTGCCGGGAAGCAGACCACAAGCGGGAGGGAAGCATACCATGCAAAAAACGTTCTGCGTTGCCGGAACAGACGCACGCCAGCGGGCGGCCGCCCGTGCCCTGCGGGATGCCGGCTATACCGTGCTGGGTCCGGGGCAGGCGGGGGTGGCGCGCTATGCGCTGCTGCCCATGCCGCTGGATACCCTGACGCCGGAAGTGTCCGATGTGCTTGGCGCGCTGCCGGCCGGCGCCCTGGCCCTGGGGGGAAAGGTGGGCACAGCGGTGCGCCGGCAGGCGCAGCAGGCCGGCATTGAACTGATCGATTATTTCCAGCGGGCGGAACTGGCTGCCCTCAATGCGGTACCCACGGCGGAAGGCTGCCTTTGCCTGTTGATGCAGTTGCGGGACCGTACCCTCTGGCAAAGCCCCATCCTGGTGCTGGGCTACGGTCGGGTGGGCCGGGCGGTGGCCCGCCGCCTGCAGGCGCTGGGGGCATGGGTGACGGTGGTGGCCCGCAGTGCCGAACAGCGTGCGTCTGCCCGGTGTGCCGGCTGCCGTGCCGCACCGCTGGAACAGCTGCCCCGGTTGTTGCCCGGGTTCGATGCGGTGGTCAATACCATCCCGGCACCGGTTCTTGGCCGCGCCGAGCTCTCCTGCCTGCCGGCGGGGGCGCTGGTGATTGATCTGGCCAGCCGTCCCGGCGGCACCGATTTTGCAGCCGCCCGTCAGCTGGGCATCCGCGCCGAGCACGCCCTCAGCCTGCCGACCCGCTGTGCACCCCGCACTGCCGGCGAGCTGGTGGCGGATACAGTATTAAATATTCTGCGGGAAAGGGGAGAGGAAGCATGACCCAGCGCAGGGATCTGCCGCGCACCGTTGTGTTTGCACTGTGCGGCAGCTTTTGCACCTTCGGGGCGGTGATGCCCCAGATTGAACGCCTGGTCCGTGACGGCTGGCAGGTGTTGCCGGTGCTCAGCTGGTCGGCGGCGACACTGGACACCCGGTTCGGCACGGCAAAATCCTGGACCGACCGCCTGACTGAACTGACCGGCCATGCCCCGCTGACCACCCTGCAACAGGTGGAGCCGCTGGGCCCGGAACACCTGGCCTGTGCCGCTGTGGTGGCCCCCTGTACCGGCACCACGCTGGCCCGCCTTGCGCTGGGCCTCAGCGACACTCCGGTGACCATGGCGGTGAAAAGCCTGCTGCGGGCCGGGCTGCCCATTGTGGTGGCACCCTCCACCAACGACGGGCTGGGGGCCAGCGCTGCCCATCTGGCGTCGCTTTTGCAGCGCAAGCAATTTTATTTTGTGCCCTTCGGACAGGACGACAGCATCCACAAGCCCAACAGCCTGAAAAGCGACATGACGCTGATTCCCGACACGCTGGACTGTGCCTGCCGGGGAATCCAGCTGCAGCCGCTGCTGTTGTGACCCGAAGCCGACAAAAACCCTGTGGTTGTGCGCCGGAAAACCGGTGGAGCAACCGGCAGGTTGCGGCATATAGTGGAATGTTGAGGTTTTGCAGGCGGCCGGGGAAAAGCGGCCGGAATCTGAGGAAAGGCGGTGCGGCGATGGAGATCATAGAGGTGCGCGGAGGACGCACGCTGGCGGGCAGTATCGCGCCGCCGGCAGCCAAAAACAGCGTGCTGCCGCTGCTGGCGGCAACGCTTTTGTGCGGGGAACCCTGCCGGCTGCACGGGGTGCCCCGCCTGACCGACGTGGACACCAGTCTGGCCATCCTGACGGCGGCGGGGGCCAGGGCGGCGCGCTGCGGACGGGACATTGTGACCCGGCCGGTGACGCTTCTCAGCGGCGACATCCCACCCCGGCTGGCGGGGGCCATGCGCAGCTCGGTGTTCTATCTGGCACCGCTTCTGGTCCGGGCCGGGCAGGTGCGGCTGCCGGTGCCGGGCGGCTGCCGGCTGGGACCCCGGCCGGTGGACATTCACCTGGACGGTCTTGCGGCCATGGGCGCCAGGGTGGAGCTGGCGGCGGATGCGGTGATTCTGCGCCGGTCGGGGCGGCTGCATGGCGCTGACTTCACGCTGCGGCTGCCCAGTGTCGGGGCCACTGAAACATTATTGATGGCGGCCTCCTGTGCTGAGGGTACCACCGTGCTGCGCGGCGCCGCCTGTGAGCCGGAGGTGGAGGACCTGGCCGGCTTCCTGACCGCCTGCGGAGCGCGGATCACCGGGGCAGGTACGCCGGTGATTGTCATTCAGGGCCGGGCGGGCGGCCTGGACGGCTGCAGCTACACCCCGCTGCCCGACCGCATTACAGCCACCACCTATGCGGCTGCCGTGGCGATGGCCGGCGGGGACATCACCATCCGGCGCTGCTGCCCGGCCACCTTCTCCACCTTTCTGGATTTCCTGAGGGCGACGGGATGCGATGTCCAGACCGGCGTCAGCAGCGTCCGCATCCGGCGGGACCGGAGGGTTCCGCTGCAGGGCGGGCAGGAACTGTTTGCCGCGGCCTGGCCCGGTTTTGCCACCGACGCGGCGCCGCTGGCAGCCGCCGTGCTGCTGACGGCGCAGGGCCCCAGCCGCATTTACGACGGGCTGTTCCAGAACCGGTTTGCCTGTGCGGCGGGCTTCCGTGCCCTGGGGGCACAGGCACAGGACAACGGCAGGGAACTGACCATCCAGGGGGATGCCCGGCTTACCGGAACCGTGGTCACGGCGCCGGATCTGCGGGGCGGCGCTGCCCTGGTGATTGCCGCACTGGCCGCCGAGGGCAAGACCTGCATCCTGGACGAAGGACACATCCGCCGCGGGTATCAGGCACTGCCGGATGAGCTTGCCTCCCTGGGGGCAGGCTGCCGGATGGCATAAGAATACGGACCGCCGTCCCTTTTCCGGCAGAGGGGACGGCGGCCTTGCCCTGCCTGTCGATGCTATGGTAAAATTGCTGACCTGCACCAAAAAACGGTGCGGGATTGTGGCAGGTTTGCCAATGTTAGGGGCAGTTTTGTGGCATTTTGGCGTTCGGGTATTGAAATTGGCACCCAAATTTGCTATTCTTATAATCAGTTATATGTACTATCCACGGACTCGTGTGCCCATACATGCCCTTAGTCCGGACAAATCCAATACAATTTAGGGGGATTCACTCATGGCGTTCGTTCTCGATGAAGAGATGCAGAATGTTACAAACATTAAGGTGATTGGTGTCGGCGGTGGCGGCGGCAACGCAGTCAATCGCATGGTGGAGTCCGGCCTTTCCGGGGTCGAGTTTGTCGCCATGAATACCGACCAGCAGGCTCTGATCAACTCCAAGGCCACCCAGAAGGTTCAGCTGGGTGCCAAGCTGACCAAGGGCCGCGGCGCCGGCGCCGACCCGGAAGTGGGCCAGCGTGCCGCTGAGGAAAGCAAGGACGAGATTGCCAACGCCCTGAAGGGTGCGCAGATGGTCTTTATCACCGCCGGCATGGGCGGCGGCACCGGTACCGGCGCTGCTCCCGTGGTGGCCGAGACTGCCCATGACCTGGGCATCCTGACCGTCGGCATTGTCACCAAGCCCTTTGCCTTTGAGGGCAAGCGCAAGATGAGCCTGGCCGAGCAGGGCATTGCATCCCTGATGATGCATGTGGACAGCCTGATCGTCATCCCCAACGAGCGTCTGAAGCTCATCAGCCAGGAAAAGATCACCCTGATGAACGCCTTCGAGGCCGCCGACAACGTGCTGCGTCAGGGCGTCGAGAGCATCTCCAGCCTGATCAATATCCCGGCCTTCATCAACCTGGACTTCGCCGACGTGCGCTCCATCATGAAGGACGCCGGCTTTGCCCACATGGGCGTCGGCGTCGCCAAGGGCGCCGGCAAGGCCGAGAACGCCGCTAAGGCTGCCATCTCCAGCCCGCTGCTGGAGACCAGCATCGCCGGCGCACGCGGTGTCATCATCAACATCACCTCCAGCCCCGATATCGGTCTGGACGATGTGGAGACCGCCGCTTCCATGATTACCCAGTCCGCACATCCCGATGCCAACATCATCTGGGGTACTGCGTTTGACGAGCACCTGTCCGACGAGATGAACGTCACCGTCGTCGCCACCGGCTTCGAGAGCACGCCCTCTGTGGACGAGCCCATCCAGGCCCATATCGACAGCCGCAATGCTGCTGCCGGCCGCACCGCCAGCACCACCACTGCTTCCGCTGCCCCCAGCACCGCTGCCCCTGCCGCTCCGGCCCAGCCCGCGGCAAGCAAGCCGGTCACCCCGGTCATGCCTGATCCCACCCCCGCTCCGGCGCCGGTGGAAAAGAGCGATCCGGTCATTCCCAACCCGGTGTTCAACGACGTGTTCGGCACCGGCATTGACACCGCTCCCAACAAGGCGGCGTCGGATGATGAGGAAGATGACGGCGATTACTTCAACGATCTGCTCAGCATCCTGAACAAGCGTCCGTGAGGCTGCCTGCTCTGAGGCGGCTCTGACCGCACAGAATCAGAATATGCGTGCCCGGCCCGCTTTGCGGCAGGGCCGGGTTTTGTGCACGCAATCGGCAGTGAAACACAAAGGGGGAACGCCATGCCGTCGGGAAAACCGATTGCGCCGGAGGAGGGATTCCGGCGTCAGGTCTATGGCTTTAACAAGGATGACGTGCTGGCCTACGTGGATGCCCTGGTCAACGAGACCAGGCAGCAGAAGCTGGCCTGTGAGGAACAGGTCAAACAGCTGCAGGCACAGATTGAAAAGCTGAAAAAAGAACAGACTAATGCGCGTGCCTGCGTGGAAAAACTGCAAAGCGACCTGATGCAGCAGACCGACCGCGCCGAACAGGCGGAACACAATCTTGCCGAGAGCGAGAAGAAGCTGGCCGACTGTCAGGAGCAGCTTACCGTGTCGGAAAGCCGCGCCAACGGCTATCAGGGCCGTTACCAGCAGAGCCAGCGCACCATGCTGGAATGGCAGAACAAATGCCATGAGCTGGAACAGCAGCTGGAGGACGCCCGCAAGGCGGCGGCCGCCGCTGCCATCGGCTCTGTTTCCGATGAGGAGGAAACGGTACCGCCCGCGGCGGAACCCGCTGCTTTTGCACCGCAGGCGCCGGAAGAACCCGCGCCCGCCCAGGCGCAGCCCCAGCCTGACCCGGAGCCGGTTCAGGCCCCGGATCTTCCGCCGGCAGCCCCGGTGCAGCCGGACCCGCTGCCCCAGACACGGCCTGCTGTCTCCGCCACGGTGGAAGCACGCAAGATCCTGGCAGATGCCCGGATCACCGCCGAAAATGTGGCCCGCCGTATGCGGCAGGAAGCCGAGGAACAGAAGGCCCGCATGGCGGAAAACGCCCGGGACCTGGCAGCCGGTGTGCAGGTGCTGCGTGACCGGCTGAGCCGTGTGGACGAAAAGCTCAGCGCGGCATCCCTGGATCTGGAAAATGCCACGGCCGCCATTTATCTGGCACTGGACCATACCGACGCCGATCTGCAGGCGCTGGGCGTCCGGCTGGATGAATTCGCCAACGGCACCCCGGAATATGACGAGCCTGTGCCGCCGGAACAGCCGGCTCCCGCACCGGCCGTTGAACCTGTCGCGTCCCAGGCGGCAGCACCCGCGCCCCAGCCGGAGGCTCCGCGTCCGGTGGCGGCCCGCCGTGTGCGCCCGGTGGCCAAGGCAAAGCCGGCCCGCCCGGCTGCCCCCCATGCCCGCCGCCTGCGCAACGTGCAGGAGGCCAACCGCCGGGCTGTGGCCCAGAGCCTGATGGACGCCATCAACCGGGTGGACGGAGAAAATTCGTGAACGGGACCGCCGGAAACACGGGCTTAGTCCTGACCTGCTGAAGTTCAGCGGGCAGGCCGCAAACAGACTGCGGCCTGCCCGCTTTTTGTTGTCTTGAAGGAGGCTGATTCCATGCGTGATCTGCTTGTCCGGCTTCGCCGCGGCTTTGCCGCCCAGCCCCGCAGCCTGCGCCTGCTGGTCTGGGGAACACTGCTGCTGGCTGCTGTGCTGGTGGGCGGGGCACTGACCGCCTACGGCGGAACCATTCTGGTAATCTGGCTGTGGGTGCTCTGCATGGGCGGACTCTGGCTGCTGCTGGGGGAAACCTGGCGCATTGCCTTCCCCGGGCAGGCACCCGCCCGCCGGGACAAGGCCTTCCGCCGCGCGTTCCTGATCGGGGCGCTGGCGGGCATAGCGGTGATCGCCGGCCTGGTGCTCTACCGCCGGACGGTCTACAGCGAGGACGGCATCAACTATTTTGCCAAGCAGAGCCTGCTGTTTTCCAGCTTTTCCACCAACGGGTTCTACGGGGTGCATGTGCTGGCCGAAAGTCTGATCACCGCCGACTACAAAATGTTCATGAACCTGTTCATCAGCATTCCCTACCTGTTTTTGCCCCGCACAGTGGAATGCTTCATGATTTGCTATGCCCTGACCTGCTTTGTGCCCATGTGGTTTGCCCTGCTGGCGGTGGCAAAACGGGCGGCGGAGACTTTCCCCGGGGTGCGCCCGGCGCTGTATTATCCGCTGTGCATGGCGGTGATGGTCCTCTGGCCGATGTTTCTCTGGCCCGCCACCCACGGCATGCCGGATGCCTTCGGGCTGACCTTTGCCGCGGTGATTCTGCTGCTCACCGCCGACTACCGGTTTGACCGGCTGGAGCCCCGGCGCCTGGTCTGCCTGTTTGCCGCCACCTTTGCGCTGGTGCTGACCCGCCGGTGGTATATGTTCTGGATTCTGGCCTATTATCTCTGCTACGCGGCTGCGGTGCTGATCGGCGCGGCCCGGCGCAAAGCCTTCGGCCGGGTGCTGGGCAACCTGCTGAAATTCGGCATTCCGGCGGTGCTCTGCGTGGTGCTGCCGCTGCTGCCCACCTTTGTCACCGCCCTGACCACCGACTATGCCGACATCTACGGTGCCTTTTACGGCGGCGGCTTCGGCGGCAACGCCCTGGCCCAGCTCTGGCGGCAGGGGCTGATCTTTGCCGCCCTCTGCCTGGCAGGGCTGGTGCTGGCGCTGGCAAAGCCCGGTCTGCGGGGACGCATGGCGGTGACGGCCCTCTCCTGCGTCGGGGCAATGGTGCTTTTCACCCGCACCCAGTCGCTGGGGGACCACCAGAGTCTGATCCTGGCGCCCTTCTACCTCACGGCGGCCTTCTGCGCGCTGGCGGGCATCTGTGCGTTGCAGCGCCGGACAATGGCCCGGACCGGGGCGGGGCTGGCGGCGGTTTTCTTTGTCGCCAACTTTGCCAACGCCCTGCGGGTGCCGGGGTATTACCTCTCCACACCGCTGTTCAGCGACGAGTCACTGGACATCACCCGCCGCACCGACCTGGACGCCATGCGCGCCGTCACAGATTTTGTGCTGGAAAACTGTCCTGACGGGGAGACAGTCTATATCAATATCGATTCGGACGGGTACAGCGGCACCACCTTTGCCTACAGCAATCCGACCCACCCGGAACTGCAGAACAAAATTCTCTGGGAGAGCAGTGTCCCCTCCACCCACGGCTTCCCCACGGGCATCTGGACCTCCCGGTATGTGATGGTCACCGACAAGTTCGACACCGGCACCCTGGTGGGCTACATCAACCAGGCACTGCGCACCGATACCCCCGCCGCCGGACATTATGCGTATGTGACCGAGTTCTCGCTGGCAAACGGGGTGACCCTCTACTGCTACCAGCGCACCAGCCCGCCGGATTCTGCCGAGGCGGACTACTTCAAGCAGTTGTTTGCCGAATTTGATGCCCACTGGCCGGAACTGTACAGCCAGCGCATCGACAGTTTTCTATCGGAACAGGCCGCGGCAGGCTCAGGTACTTGACGGGGCCTGTCCTGCAAGAAATGCAAAAAATCCCCGCCGGAAAAGCAGATGCTGTCTGCCTTTCCGGCGGGGATTGCTGTATTCCGGTTCAGGGGAAACCGCGGCCCGGACGTTATTTGTTCTTGGGTCCGTGGCCGTTTTCCACCTTGCTGGTGCCCTGCTCCATCAAATAGGTGGCGGTCAGGTCGGCAATGTGCAGCTTGACGGCCAGGGGGTAACTGTTGTAGGCATCGCTGACCGCAAAGCTGCCGCCCCGCACCGCGTCGTCAAAGCCACCCATATGCCAGCGGATGGCAATGGCTTCCGCGGTCTTGAGCCGCATGAAATGCTCGATCAGGTAGACGCTTTTCTCCCCGTGCCCGTAGGGCAGCTGGTCGGCCACCTGGTAGAAGGGGACCTTCTCCCACTGGCCGGTCTCCTCGTTTTTCACATTGCGGGTGCTGACCTTGTAGAAGTTTGCCTTGCACAGGTCGTGCAGCAGTCCGCAGATGGCATAGCTTTCGGGATTTTCGCCCTCGGTGAAAAAGTGTTGCATCAGTGCCTGATAGACATTGATGCTGTGCATCACCAGCCCGCACTGGCAGGCGCCGTGAAACCGCGTCGAGGCAGGCGCCGTGAAAAAGTCGGTGCTTTCCAGCCAGTTCAGCAGCCGGTCGGCGCCGGGCCGGGTAATGTTGGCGTTGTAAATCTCGATAAACTGCTTGCGGTAGTCTTCCATCACAGCTCCAGTTCGTTCAGAATGTCCTTCAGTGCGGCAAGCTCGTCCCGGGTCATGCTGATGCCCTTGCTCATCTTGGTGCCGTCGGGGGACCAGTCACGGATGTCATATTTCGGCTCGTGGTCGTTCCAGCTGATCATGTTCAGCTGACGCTCCCAGCCTTTCGCATTGGTGGACAGCACGGCAATGCGCTCGGTAATCTCGTATTTGAATTCTGCCATGGGGAACTCCTTCTTTCGCAGCAAATCTCTTTCCGGTCCCCTGTGGGGAGGCCGCGTCCATCATAGCGGATTTGACGGTAAAATGCAAGGGGTCAATCTTCCTGCCGCGGGGCGGAACGATGGGGCAACGGCGCCGCCAGGTCCTCGGGACTGGGGGGATACTCGCCCTGCAGTTTCGCCTCGGCGCGGCTCAGGCGTGCCTCCAGCGCGGCGATGCGCTGCTCGAAGATATCGGGGATATCCTGCTGGTCCAGGTCGTCGGCGGGGCAGACCTTCTTGTTGTTGATGCGCACCACCTCGGCGGGAACACCCACCGCGGTGCAGTTGGCCGGCAGATTCTTCAGCACCACGCTGCCGGCGCCGATGCGCACATTGTCCCCGATGTAGACCGGGCCCAGCACCTTGGTGCCGGCGCCGATCAGCACATTGTTGCCCAGCGTGGGATGCCGCTTGCCGGTGTCCTTGCCGGTGCCGCCCAGCGTCACGCCGTGGTAGATGGTGCAGTTGTCGCCGATCTCGGTGGTCTCGCCAAAGACGATGCCCATGCCGTGGTCGATGAACAGCTTTTGCCCGATCTTGGCGCCGGGGTGTATCTCGATCCCGGTGAGGTGCCGGGCCAGCTGGCTGACAAACCGGGCCAGGAAAAACCGGTGATGCCGGTAGAGAAAATGGGCCAGCTTGTGCGATACCAGCACATGGAAGCCGGGATACAGAATAATGACCTCCAGCACATTGCGTGCCGCAGGGTCCTTGTCACGTATGTTCTTTGCGTCCGCCCACAGGCCCATCTGCCCACCCCAATTCCAATGTATTGCAACAAGCATAGCACGTTTTCCGCCGAATGTACAGGATTTTTACCGGTCAACGGCCTTTCAGTCCCTTCCGGTACTGGCCCGGTGTGGTGCCGAAGGTGCGGCGGAAGGTGCGGATGAAATAGCTGCTGGCGGAAAAGCCCGCCCGCTGGGCTACCAGTTCAATGTCGGCATCGGTTTCCTGCAGCAGTGTCCGGGCCAGGTCCAGCCGCACGGCGGTCAGGTATCCGGTGAAACTGCGGAGAAAATGCTTCTGGAAATAGGCGCTGAAATACTTGGGCGACAGGTGGAACTGCTGCCCCAGCTGCGCCAGCGTCAGCGGTTCGGTGCAGTGCCGGCGGATATAGTCCGAGATGGCCAGCATTGTATCCATCTGTTTGCTGCTGCTGGCACTGCGGCCCACCAGTTCCGCCCCGTACAGCAGGGCATACAGCTGCAGCACATCCGCCTTGATGCCCAGCCAGGCGCCGGGGGTGCTGCCCTCGTACCGGGTGACGATCTCCTGCAAAAGCACCGCCGCCCGGCGTGCGGTCTCCCGGGGCAGGCGGTTGACCACCTGGGCGCTGCCCTCGGCAAGGGGGTTCAGATACTGTTCCCCGGCCTCGTCGGAATGGACAAACTGCAGCCAGGAAAGCGGAAAGACAAAGGCCAGATACAGGCAGCCCGGTCCCGGCGTCTGCATGCCGTGCAGCTGGCGGGGATTGATGTAGAACACGTCACCCGGCTGCCCCGGGTATTGCTGCCCGGCAATGTGCAGATCCAGCCTGCCCCGGCGCACCCAGAGCAGCTCCACCGTGTCCTGCCAGTGGACCGGCACGTCGATGCGCCCGGTCTCGCTCTGCATGCGGTAGAGCTTCATGGGATGCAGCGGCGTACCCTGCTGTTTGATTTCCCGCAGCTGTTCTTTCACGGTTTGGTTCCTCCTGTCCGGCAAGAATATGGAAATTATACTATAATTGCTGGAAATACTGCAACACCGAATGCGGAATGCGGGATATACTTCCATTAGAAACTACAGGCGGCGGAAGGGCTTTTCGCCGCGGAAGGAGCAAGACTATGACCAACTGGCTGGAACAAAGCATTTTCTACGAGATCTATCCCCAGACATTCCGGGATACCAACGGCGACGGCATCGGTGACCTGCCCGGCATCATCGAAAAGCTGGACTACATCAAGACCCTGGGCTGCAACGCCCTGTGGCTCAACCCCTGCTTCGAGTCGCCCTTCGGTGACGCAGGCTATGACGTGTCCGACTACTGCAAGGTGGCGCCCCGCTACGGCAGCAACGAGGATTTGGTCCGCCTGTTTGCCGAGGCCCATCGCCGGGGCATGCATGTGCTTCTGGACCTGGTGCCGGGGCATACCTCCATCGAACATCCCTGGTTCCAGGCGTCCAAGCAGCCGGAACAGAACGAGTACACCGGCCGCTATATCTGGAGCAACCATGCTTGGGAGGATGTGGCCGGTTACGGCAGCATCAACGGCCAGCTGCGGGGTATCTCCCAGCGGGATGCCTGCGTGGCGGTGAACTTCTATTCGCTGCAGCCGGCACTGAACTACGGCTTTGCCAAAATCACCGCCCCCTGGCAGAGCGCGGTGGATTCCCCCGAGGCGCTGGCCACCCGTCAGGCCATGAAGGACGTGATGGCCTTCTGGCTGGATCGCGGCTGCGACGGCTTCCGGGTGGACATGGCCGGAAGCCTGGTCAAGGACGACGAGGGCGGCGTCGAGACCATCAAGCTCTGGCAGGATATGCGGGCATTTTTGGACAAAAACTACCCCGACGCGGTACTGATCTCCGAGTGGGGCGAGCCGGACAAGTCCCTCAAGGGCGGCTTCCACATGGACTTTCTGCTGCAGTTCGGTACCTCCCATTATCTGGACCTGTTCCGCTGCGAGCATCCCTTCTTCAGCCGGGAGGGCAAGGGAGACATCTCCCGGTTTGTGGCAACCTATCAGGCCAATCTGGAGCGCACCGGCGGCAAGGGGCTGATGTGCATTCCCTCCAGCAACCATGACATGGAACGCCTGCGCAAGTATCTGGATCTGGAGGAGATGAAGATCGCCTTCGCCTTCCTGCTGTCCATGCCTGGCGCCCCCTTTATCTACTACGGCGACGAGATCGGCATGCGGTATGTGGACCAGGTGTCGGTGGAGGGGGGGTATGACCGTACCTGCTCCCGCACTCCGATGCAGTGGGGCAAGGGCGGCAACTACGGCTTCTCCGCCGCCCCGGCCGAACTGCTTTACACCAAGCAGGACCCGGCCCCCGACGCCCCCACGGTGGAGGCTCAGATGGCGGAGGAGACCTCCCTCTGGCAGGAGGTCCACAAGTTGCTGGAACTGCGCAAGGCGACCCCGGCGCTGTGTGCCAGCGGCACCATCCAGTTTGTCTACTGCCAGCCGGAGCAGTATCCGCTGGTCTACCTGCGCAGCAAGGGTGACACCCGGATTCTGGTGGCGCTGAACCCCTCCTCCCAGGCAGTCAGCTGCCCCTGCAACTACACCGCAAAGCAGGTCCTGTACTGCCACGGACAGCCGGTCACGCTGGAAAACGGGACCCTGACCATGGCAGGGGAGAGCGCCGCCTTCCTGCTGGTGGAGTAAAAAAACAGAAAAAACAAGGCCCTTCCTCCGACCTGAACCGAACCAGTAAAAACGGACAATAGACAAAGTACCCCCTGATGTAGGAAAATGAAAGTACTACATCAGGGGGTATTACTATGGGTAAAAGAA